>NZ_CP195536.1:946197-1261596 GCF_051307035.1 Psychrobacter sp. DM4 | reverse complement strand
CTATCGCCTTTAACAGAGCTTCGCTACACAAACGCATACCTAACATAGTTGCCTGTAAGATATTAATCTGATCTATCACGCCAGCAGGTATCTCAGCGACCACGAACCCTAACGCATACTGCTGTACGAGCGGATAAAGAATATCGCGTTTCTTCTCACTGAGCTTTTTGGAATCGGTAAGTATAGAGAGCGGCGTATCTTTTAATAGCTGTTGCTCAATGAGACCTGACCCTATACTTGGCAGTATCACAGCGGCGACAGTAACGCAGCCTAATAGTGGGCCTCGCCCCGCCTCGTCCACCCCTATTTGTAGTGATGGCTGGACAGGTTCCGCATTTTTATTTGTCTTGATATCATCTGCCAGCTTAGTAGTATCCAGCTGTCCCTCTAGTGTAATGGACGCATTTAAGCGGACACAGTGACCTTTGATATTTATACTTTCGATAATATTGTCGAGTACGATGATACTCTCTGAGTGAGTCATATTTTGATAGCTTGTTTTGGTGACCTAGACTGATAGCTTACTTTTTGATGATTTAAGACCGTAGTAATTCAATAGATATTTATAGCTTGATGAAACGTAGACACTAGCGATAGTTGCTTTGCGCAAAACCCTGTTGAATGACACTATCAGCAGGATTGTGATTACTCTGCTGCTGTAGAATGCGTTTGGTTTCAACCAGAGCACTTAATTGTTCATCGTAAGCGCGCGGCTGCAACAATTGCATCACAGTGCGACAAATATTGTCGCCCGTCGCTTGCTCTTGAATAAGCTCAGGAATAATAGCATCGCCTGCCAAAATATTGGGCAGCGCAACATAAGGCACTTTTACCAAACGCTTGGCAATTCGGTAAGTGAGCTGATTTAACTGGTAGATGACGACCATTGGTCGCTCAAGTAGCATCGCCTCCAAGGTAGCAGTGCCTGAAGCGAGCATGACCATGTCGGAGGCAGCCATTGCCTGCTGACTAAACGTAGGTAAGCTGTCATCATAGACAACGACAATCGCAGCCCGTAGCGATTCTGAGCGTTTATCAATGACGTCTTGTACGATGTACTGATGGTTTTGATCAACAGTTGGAATGATAAAACACAACTTCGGATCAAGTAATATCAGTTTTTGTATACCATCGAGCATCAAGGGCAAGATCGCAGTAATCTCACCGCGGCGGGATCCTGGCATCACGCAGATAAGCTGACTGACCGCATCGAAACGTTCGATGAAAAACTGTTGCAGGCCATCATTGTGCCAGACCAGCTCGCTGCGCAGCTGCGTCATCGGTGTCTCTATCAGCACCTGATCTATCGTGCGCAGTAGCGGGTGTCCAACGCATATGGCAGGATGATTGTGACGCTCGTATACAGGTAACTCAAATGGGAATAGACAGAGCACCAAATGAGTCGCAGCCTTGATACCATGAATGCGAGACTCCCGCCACGCCCATATCGAAGGGCTAACATATTGTACGCAAAACACGCCTTTGGGTTTAAGCTTTTTGGCGACGCGCAAATTAAAATCGGGCGCATCTATGCCAACGAA
The DNA here is from genome assembly GCF_051307035.1 of Psychrobacter sp. DM4. Taxonomy (GTDB): domain Bacteria; phylum Pseudomonadota; class Gammaproteobacteria; order Pseudomonadales; family Moraxellaceae; genus Psychrobacter. The sequence goes on along the minus strand of NZ_CP195536.1, from coordinate 1,260,055 downwards.
CCAATCAATATTCGCGCGATCAAAGGCGGTTAGTAACTCGCGCCGTGCTTTGAACAGATCAGGCAATTGCGACATCACCTCAATCAAGCCCATAACTGCTAAGCGTGATAGAGGAAATAAGCTTTGCAGGCCTTGTGCTTGCATCTGAATGCCACCAACGCCAACCCAGATAATATCATCACGCAAATTATTCATCTGTGCCATAAAATCAGCACCTAAACTATCGCCTGACACTTCCCCTGCGACTATTCCTATGACCAAGGGCTTAGTTTTTGGCTCATAACTCCCTAGTCGTGTATCGCTAAGTTTAGAAGGGATTGCAGAGTCTGGCATGGCGGGCTCTCAATAGTTGTCAGGCATAAAATACAGCATTAACGAGATTTAACATCTAAGGCGTCATCATACGCGACCGCCATATAAATAGCCAAACCGTCTATCTGTATGGCGTGTTGCGACCAATTTGAACCACTTTAAGCAGCCTTATAGGTTGGTATAATAGACGATACCAAGACCTGTTATCAAACAAGTATAACAAAACATTGGTTTTATCATTCCAGTTATCAGTCAATTAACTGCGTCTCTACCCTTGTCAACGACTACTTTTGACCTCATAATGATTATTCCTATAAATAAGCTAGACGACATAATCATGACAACAGCTACCCATAATGCAGACATTGACGACGTGAATATTGAACAATTCATCCCCCTAGTGACGCCAGCTGAATTAAAAGCTGAGCTACCGCTCTCAGAGCCTGCTTACCAAACGGTCTTAAAAGGACGCCATACGATTCAAGATATCTTGGATGGTAAAGATAAGCGCTTGTTTATCGTCATCGGTCCCTGCTCTATCCATGACTTAAAAGCCGCTCACGAGTATGCCGATCGCTTAGCAAAACTAGCGAAAGAGCTAGAAGATACGATCTTTATCGTTATGCGGGTGTATTTTGAAAAACCGCGTACCACGGTCGGCTGGAAGGGCATGATCAACGATCCTGACATGAACGATAGCTTTGATATCGAAAAGGGTCTGCGTACCGCACGTAAACTACTCATTGATCTTAACGAAAAAGGCCTGCCCTGTGCCACTGAAGCCCTAGACCCGAATACGCCGCAGTACATGCAAGATCTGATCAGCTGGTCGGCGATTGGTGCTCGTACCACTGAGAGCCAAACCCATCGTGAGATGAGTTCTGGTTTGTCTTGCCCAGTCGGCTTCAAAAACGGTACGGATGGTGGTATGACCGTCGCCGTTAACGCGATGCAAGCGGTAAAGGCAGGTCATAGCTTCTTAGGTCTATCCTCAGACGGTCAGGTCTCTATCATCAAGTCCAAAGGCAATCCTTACGCGCATGTAGTACTGCGCGGCGGTAACGGTAAGCCGAACTACGATGAGACAGCAGTTGCAGCAGCTGAGAACGAGTTAGAGCAAGGCAAAACCAGCACCAAGATTATGATCGACTCAAGCCATGCCAACTCAGGTAAAGACCCCTACTTGCAACCGATGGTTATCAATAATGTCGCTGAACAGATCGAAAACGGTAACAAATCCATTATTGGTATGATGGTCGAAAGTCACCTCAAAGGCGGCAATCAAAAGCTTACAGAAGATCTAAGCAAGCTTGAATACGGCGTCTCCATTACTGATGGTTGTCTCGATTGGGATAGCACTGTAGCCGCGCTTCATAATTTACGTAACATGGTAAAAGACATTTTGCCTAACCGTTAATCATTAAATATCTAAATCCATAAAAAGCCCATCTATTCGTAGGTGGGCTTTTTATGGATCAATTGACTAAACCGATAGGTATTTGCTTAACATTAAAAAAAGGTGAGCCAAATTCTGGTGATTCAGATAGAAAGCCTGCGCCCAAGCCACATATTTAGAGTTCAAAATAGTTATCATGTTAACGTTAAAAGGCTAAACTGATATGTCAGTTTAGCCTTTTATTTAACTTGTTAAAGCAAATTAACTCCCTTTTGCTCTCAATACACTCTCCAAACTTTCAAGTACATGCTTGGAGGTGGCTTTTTTCTGTAAATCGAGCAGTTTATCGTGCGCCATCGCGCGTTGCGGCTCTACTAAGGTATACCAGCGAGCCAGCACTTGTAGCATACGCGATGCGACGACTGGATTAGACGCGTCTAACCTTTTAATCACATCGATATAGATATCTAACCCTTTCGAGGTCCACAGAACAGCAGGCTGTGCGGTGAACGCACCTATCACGGAACGTATACGATTCGGCGTATTCCAATCAAAGTCCTCATGAGCAAGCAGCATCTCAATAGTGTCTGTGGTCACATAGTTGCTTGAGGCTTGTACACTAAACCATAAGTCAATAACCAAGTCATCTGTATCAAAGCGCTGATAAAAGTCAGCTAGGTATGCATCGCGACTCTCTAGCTTGTGATTGACAATAGCTCTGAGCGCGCCAAAACGCTCAGTCATGCAGCTCGCATTATCATACTGCTGCTCGGCCCACTGATCAGCGCCTGCAATATTAGCAGTTAGTGCCATATCAAGTACGATATTACGCAATGCCCGCTTGCCAAGCGCCTCTGGCGTATCCGTATAGGCTTGTAATGGCAACTGCTCATAGATAGCTGACCATTGGTCTTTTAGCGCGTGTGCCACTTGTTTATATAGGTTCTCGCGCCCTTGTTTGATCACTTCTGGGTCGTAATCTCTATGCGTAGCTGATGCCAGCTCTTGCGGTGATGGAATATCAAGCAGACGCGCTGCAAGCATAGCATCGCTCAAGGCAAGCTTAGGCAAAGTTGCCACTAGTGCTTGCAGATAGATATCAGGGCTACTCTTATCGCCACCGCTCGGCAACAGTATACGATTGACCAGCATTTGCGTCACCTGCCAGCGGTTAAAACCGTTGGTCTCATGCGTGAGCAAAAATGCTAAGTCCTCATCTTGATAATCGTAGTTTAGTTGTACAGGTGCGCTAAAATCACGTAGCAAAGACACTACAGGCGCCTTTGCGACATTCTCAAAGACAAAGGTTTGCGTCGCTTGCTCCAGTAATAGCATACGCTCGTTGATAATTTTGCCTGAGTCTCTATCAAATATTGCGGTTGCGACAGGAATAGGCAACGGCTTTGGTGCATCAAACCCTGCGACGTGGCGCGTCTGTTGACTCAAAGTAATGGTCAAGGTTTGAGTCTCATCTTCGTAATTTTGATAACCAGATAGTACGGGCGTGCCCGGCTGACGGTACCAATCAATAAAGCCCTCAACTTTGCTATCAGTGATACTCATTGCAGATAAAAAATCCTCTACGGTCACCGCCTGACCATCGTAACGACGAAAATACTCATCTGTACCTTTACGAAAATTCTCGGCACCTAGCATATTAGCAATCATACGCACGATTTCTGCGCCTTTTTCATAAATAGTTGTGGTATAAAAATTATTAATCTCAACGAAACTTTCAGGGCGTACAGGATGCGCCAGTGGTCCTGCGTCCTCCGCGAACTGATGCGCGCGTAGTGTCGCGACATCATCGATCCGCTGTACGGCACTTGATTGCTGATCTGCTGAGAACGACTGATCCCGATAAACAGTAAAGCCCTCTTTTAGGCACAACTGAAACCAATCACGGCACGTAATACGGTTGCCTGTCCAATTGTGAAAATACTCATGAGCGATAACGGCTTTTACATTGAAGCTGCGTGCATCCGTCGTCGTTTCAGGACTAGACAGTACGCAAGCGGTGTTAAAGATATTCAAACCTTTATTCTCCATCGCACCCATGTTGAACTGGCTAACCGCAACGATCATATAGCGATCGAGATCGTAAGCACGACCATAGTTGACCTCATCCCATAGCATTGAATCCTTTAGTGCTTGCATGCCGACGTGACATTTATCAATATCATCAGATTTTGCATATAACTCAAGAGTGACGTCTCGACCTTCACTGGTTGTAAAATGATCGGTTAGTACGTCTAAGTTTGCAATAACACAAGCGAACAGATAGCTTGGCTTATTGGTCGGATCTTCCCAAATTGCATAGTGACGATTGGCATCGCCTGCAACTTCACCTTGTTCAATCAAATTCCCATTGGCAAGTAGCGTCGGATAGCGCTTGTCTGCCTCTAAGCGAGTAGTAAAGACAGCTAGGACATCAGGTCGATCAGGGTAAAAGGTAATCTTGCGAAAACCTTCAGGCTCACACTGAGTCACAAACATCGTCTCACTACCAGAGCCTGCGATATACAGACCCTCAAGCGCCGTATTCGTTTGCGGATGTATACGAGCCTTTATGTACAAACTTAGCTTGTCTGGCGCATCAGCGATGGTCAGCTTGCCATCTTCGATACGATAGCGCTCAGTTGCTAGCAACTCTCCGTCAAGCTGGATGTTAAGCAGCTCAACATCCTCCCCATACAATACCAAGTCGCCTTCGGTTTGACGATGCATGACCAGCGTACTCTCGACAGTAGCGTGATCCTCAAATACTTCGATATTCAAGTCAACGGTCTCTACATCGAAACTTGGCAATTTGTAGTCTTTTAGGTGGATTTTGCTTGGCTCATGTAAGGGTACATCAGCCATATCAGGGTTGATAAGGGTTGCGGTATCAGCAGCAGACATGGTTATTCCTATTATTGATTATGGGATAAAAAATTTGCGCCTAAATGCAGCGCTTTATACTATTATTTATTTCTTAGATACTATAGTTAGTTCAATATAAAAAAAGATATAGCGGAGCTAGGATGGATTTTTCGCAGCATCGAGCAGCTTGGGCACAGCAAGCCCAAAAATTTATACCAGTTTCGCATTATTTAATAATGCATCCATTTTATTTAGTATCGACTATATTAGCTACATTGATTTGATCGGCTGTATTTCAAGTAGACTATCAAAAACTAATATTAAATAGCTTACATCAAGAGAATTAACTTAGACGTTGTGTATAGTACTAAGTAGCATTAATGATTGGATAATGCGCTTTAAAATGATTTAATGACAGCACTGATATTCATTTAAACGAACGGCTCACCTCTATGACTAAGCGCACAACTCAGCACTCAAACATCAGCCTGCCGTTACTAGTTGACTATGTTAAGGCGTTGCTGCCGACATTGACCTCAAAAGTGACGCAAGCATCCTCTCAGTCTGGTAATAGTTTAGAACTACTATGGGTAGCAAAAGATAAAGTAACCCTTTCATCGTTACAAACACAGCTTGATAGCACCAATAACGGTAAGACAAAACTGACAACTTTACCTATCCTCGATCAGCAGCAAACGCTTGAGCGTTATGAGTTGGTGTGTTTTTGGCTGCCAACATTACCTGAGGAGTTAATACAATATTATATTCCATTATTAATGCGATATCGTGATCTATACGCCGCTCATCTGCTCATCGCCATCGATAGCGCTATAGATTTGCGCGCCTATGGATTTACGCCTTTTAATATCGTTAATCAAATGCCAGCCGTAAGCAAAAGCGCATCTTCTGCTGAGTCTTCAGCACTAGATCAATCCATTACTTTATGGCAATTTAATCTTTATGATTATAAAGTACTGCCCAATTGGCTCAACAGTAAGTACTGGGCTAATCCTGAGAATTGGAATAGAGGTCGCTGGTAATATCATAAGCAAAATAAGATTTACAGTAATGATACTTACATAAATTAACATTAGTTATATGATGAGTAGCAATTATCTCAATGATATATTGAGTGGCTTTAAAATAAGAATTCAATTTACCTTTTAGGAGATTTATATGTCAACGAACACTAACTCTGTCAAGCACGGCCGCTTTGTAAAGGTTGCAGCGCTTGCTGTACTGTCAGGTACGATTGCTATTACTTCAGGTTGCGCCACCAAACGTGCGACCTCAGAAGTTGTTGTAGCTCCACTCGGAGTACCTAGTGGTCAGGTAGGCTATTCAGGTGCTGTCCTCGTCGATAACCCAGGTATGGTGGTAAACGCAGCTGATAACCTACAAGCTGTGGTCTATTTTGATTTTGATAGTAGTAATATTACCGCTCAAGCAGCAAGCGTTCTTAATCAGCATGTGAGTCTACTAAGCTCAAATCCAGCAGCGGGTGTTCTGATCGCAGGTCATACAGATGAGCGCGGCAGCCGTGAGTATAACATTGCTCTAGGTGAGCGCCGTGCGGGGGCCGCTCGTGACTATCTTGCTAATCAAGGCGTCGCTGTCAACAATATTCAAGTTATCAGCTATGGTGAAGAGCGCCCTGTTGCAACAGGTACGACTCAAGCGGCCTACGCTCAAAACCGTCGCGCTGAACTGTCTTACTAATTAAAAGGTTAATCCTTTAACTTTTAGCTATTTAATTTGATTAGACCCAGTACCCTTAGCGTCGCTGGGTTTTTTGCTGATTAAAAGCATGTTATTCTCAATATATCCTCATTCTATATTCGATCAACTATGTCGCCCGACTCGCTATCCCACTTGTGTTTTACTCAGCTTGACGCTAGTACATGGTGCATGAGCGCGCAAATCATACCTGACCATTACGATAGACAAGACAGCCACGAGTGTAATAACCATCAACTCCATAAGCTTCCGTTCAATCATGAACGTCAACAGCAACGTAAAGGCGTACGAGATCTACTACAGTGTTTACTTTATAAACTTAATATTAGAGATGATCTAGATGAGACTCAGTTCCCATATCGGCTAACGATCCATCGCTACTATGTCTGTTTTAGCCACTCTGTTAATAAAGTCGCTGTCGTTATGAGCACTCATAGACCAGTAGGCATCGATATAGAGATACAAAGTGTGAAGTGGCCTATCGTACAGCGCTACTATCATGTAGATGAGTTAGCTATCTTGACTCAGCTCGATAGCATAGAGCGCGATTATGTCAGTCGATTACTGTGGCAAATTAAAGAATGCTTTATAAAAGTGCATGATTATACGCTTGGGCAAGGTATGGGTGTTAATTACGCTCACTTAATAGATGAGCTATCCATAAACATTGATGGCAACAACTCTAAGCCAATGGCGATAAAGGACATGCAAAGCACTTATCAAATCATGCTATTGCCTGAGCAGCAGATAGTTATTACTCTATAAGTAAAAAACGACCTAAGAGATATAAATTTAGGCACATAAAAAAAGACGCCCCAAAGGACGTCTTTTTATCGTATCAGTTATTTATTAGCTGATATTAGAAGCGGTAAGTAGCACCCAACTTCACGATAGGTAACCACTCTAAGTAATCTTCATTTTCTAGTTCTTGGTTCGCGGCATCAGCAGCGCCTTGCAAATCAGGACCAGTAGCAGTTACTTTAGCGTTTACGTCACCTAGATACGCTGCACCAACTTCACCAAATACACCAAAGTTGTTACTGATGTTTGGACGGAAACCAACGGTTAAGTAAGGAGCCAACTCGTTACGATGTTTGATGCTACCACGTAACTCGCCAACACCAGTATAGGTTTCATCGTTGATTTCGAATGTACCATTGTCACCATCTGATCTGATGTCGATTTCGTTGTCTGGAACGATTACGCCAGCACCCATTGTGAACCAGTTACCAGCAGGACGTAATTGAACACCTAGGTACGGGTTGCTGAAGTCTGAATCAACATCATACTCAACGTCTTCTACGTCAAAATCGCCACCGAATAGGTCAGCAACATCGCCACCTGCCCAACCGGCTTGTAATTCTACTTTTTCGTTAACACTAAAACCAACATTAGCACCATAACCTAAAGAACCAACTTCAGCGCTGACTGAAGCAGGATTGGTTAAAGTATTGAAGATAGTTTTAGTTGTACCGACAAAGGCACCGGTAGTGTTACGAATGATGCCAGCATCGCTGCTGTACTGATATGCTGGCTCAGCGGCCATAGCAGCAGTTGATGCCATGACAGCAACAGTGACCAAAGATAATTTGATGAATTTCATAACTCTCTCCTAAGTGTGGGATTGTTTGCCCATAAAAATGATCGATTGGATGGTTTAAATAATCATTTTTTTGTTGGGCAGATTAAAACAATTTTAGCTTCAAAAGTCACCCCTATAGAGATGCCTTTTGTTTAGCATTATGTAAAGATTGGGTGTATATTGTAATTAAGGGCATACTTACAATCTAAAACACTTGCTTTTTACTGCCTAGTACTTTTGAAACTCACTAAAAATGAATTTAAAAGTATTTCAAGATGTTTCTGTATAATGGACTATATATATTATACTAACAGTAATTATTCTAGTACTTATTACTACAGTTTGTTTCGGTTTGTGAGTTGATGTATCCGTCGACTCCGGTTTACAACCACCATCTTATGGTTTACGTCTCTAAACTTGCCGGTAACTCTAGTATGCTGCTATAACTGGTGATTGGATAAAATACCTATTATAATTATTAGGTTCAAAATAAACGCCCTACTGATGTCGTCTGACTATCAGAATTAAACTTCGTTGACACTAGAAACATCAATTCATACTGAGCTTTATATATGCCTAAAGTATCCTCTATTACTCGTGTATTAGAAATCATCGAAGCGGTGTCCTACTCTCCAAAGCCCGTCTCTCCGCTTGAGCTCTCTCAAGCACTCGACATCCCAAAGCCAACGATACATCGCTTGATTCAAAATCTAGTTGATGAAGGGTTCATTTCAGTAGACATCGGTGGCGGTATTATCCCTGGCAAGCGCGTACGCAATTTAAGTGTAGAGCTATGGCAGCACAGGCAGTTCTTTAATGAGCGTCAAATGATCCTGCAAAAACTAGTCGACCAGATAAAAGAGACCTGCGGTATCGGGGTTCCTTATCATACAGATATGATCTATACCAACCGAGTAGCGACCAAATTGCCATTGCAGATATACTTGCCCATAGGTTTAAAATCACCTATGTGGTGCACCGCAACGGGTAAGTTATATCTTAGTCAGTTGAGTTTGGACAGTCGGCATAAGATACTAGAGAGCCTGGCGCTGGACAAATTTACTAAAAATACGATTGTTGATATCGATGCTTTAAATGATGAGCTCGATCATATTGCTCAGACAGGGGTAGGTATCGACAACGAAGAGTTTATCTCCGAGATGGTAGCGGTATCCGTAGCCATACTAGATAAAAAATCACGTTATCTAGGTTCACTCTATATTCATGCACCAACGATACGAGTCTCATTAGAAGAGTTACTCACTCATGTGCCGCGTTTGCGCGAAGCTGCAAAAGACATTCAAACCTTGGTCTATGAATTGCAAAGTTAAACAGTATCTACAACGTAAAATGCCATTGATGCTATCAAAAGTAGCACCAACGGCTTTTTACGTTAAACTTAACAGATTGGTAGGGATCTATACCATTAAGAGGATAACACCGACTTATCATGACGCGCCATAATACTAGAAAAATCCTTGTCCCCATGCTCTATGCTATGCTCATTGTATAATTCAGTAGCTTTGGCACCCATCGGTGTCTCAGCATCTACTGCCTGAGCGGTTTGCATCGCAAGGTTTAGATCTTTTTGCATAAGCTCGGTCATAAATCCGCCTTTGTAGCCGTTGCTAGAAGGTACGCTCTCTATCACTTGCGGATAAGGATTGTAGACCTCAAGCGTCCAGTTGCGTCCTGAGCTTTGTAGCATAATCTCGGACAGTACTTTGGCATCCAGGCCGTTTTTGACGCCTAAGTTGATCGCTTCAGCCGTCCCTGACATCAAGATACCAAGTAGCATATTATTACATATCTTTGCCACTTGTCCTGCGCCGTGATCGCCTGCATGAAAGATGTTTTTGCCCATCACATCAAGGATAGGTTTTGCCTTGGCAAAGCCGTCAGCCTCGCCGCCAACAATAAAGGTAAGACTACCTGCGATAGCGCCGCCCGTACCCCCTGAAACAGGGGCATCTAAAAAATCGATACCCAATTTACTGGCCTCTGTTGCCACTTTACGGGCATCGCTTGCGGCAATCGTACTGCTATCGATAACCAGTGTGCCCTTTGGCAATGATGACAGCAAACCCTCTGACCCATCGCAATCTAAGTAGACCGCATGAACATGCTTACCAGCAGGCAACATGGTAATGACTACCTGAGCTTCGCGTGCCGCATCCTTGGAACTAGCTGCAACTCGTGCGCCAGCACTTTGTAGACGTTTGAGCGCTGCATCTGACAAGTCATATACCGAGAGCTTATACCCTGCTTTTATCAAATTCTCCGCCATTGGCGCGCCCATATTACCTAGCCCAATAAAGGCAATATTGGGTTTATTTTGGCTATCGTTATTTTTGCTTGGACTCATGTCATCACTCCTTGATGATTAATGATTGACTACGTATCAGGGCATAAAACTTAGCGAACGTATTGCGCGCCTAAGGCGTCAGCGCCTAGCCATTCCTTTAGGGGGTGCTTGCCTGCGCTATAAGGATTGTCAAAATGCTGTTCAATATAATCACGACCCTCAGGGGATAAGCACTCAAAAAGAGATCGTGACCATTTAGGGTCTTTGTCTTTATCAATCAGTAAAGCGCGTACGCCTTCTCTAAAGTCAGGATTAGCTGCGCAGTGTACGGCAGTATTGAGCTCAAGATAGAGTACTTGCTCAAGTGATAGATTCGTCGCTTTGTAATACAGCGTATAAGTCAGAGCTGCACTAACTGGACAGCCGTGTCGATAAGTAGCAAGCGCGCGCTGTGTCCATTTATCAGTAGCAAAATCAGCGTTGATATCAGCAAGTGCCTCATCATCATGCAACAGATGATCGATATCACTGAGACCGCCACTGTTCATAATTTGAGAAATAGACTGCCAATATAGTGCCAGCTTACTCTCAGGTAACTTGGCCACTGGATGCGCCGCTAGTGCTTGACTTGCCACCGTATCTAGGCTGCTTTGATTGAGTGTGGTTGCCGCGTTCCAGTCTACTTGCGTCAAACAGTCGATCACTTTACCGTAATCCTCACCTGCAACTGCATACTCAGCGAGGCTCGTGAATAACGCATCACTGCCGTTACACAGTGCGCCTGTCAGCCCTAAGAACAGCCCAGTCTTGGCGGGCATACGTCGCAAAAACCAGCTACCCGAGGCATCAGGGAATAAGCCAATAGTAATCTCAGGCATGGCAAAGCGCGTACGTTCGGTGACGATACGATGACTACAAGCCGCCATTAGACCCATGCCGCCGCCCATGATGATACCATCACCCCAAAGAATCAGCGGCTTGGGATAAAAATGCATCTGCCGATACAGACGATACTCATGACCAAAGAATTCTGTGGCATACGGATTCGGTAGTGGCGCATTCGCCGACATACTGTCATAGAGCTTACGGATGTCACCACCTGCGCAAAAAGCCTTGTCGCCTGCTCCCTTTAGTACAATAGCCACAATTTTCGAGTTGGTTTGCCACGCTTCGAGCTGCGCGGATAGCAGTTGGCACATCTCAACACTCAGCGCATTAAGTGACTTTGGCGCATTTAAGGTCATAATACCTAGAAGGTGACCACAGTCTGTCGACTCGGTATCGAATAGTACTGGTGCTTCTGCGTCTTTAACATCTGCGGTTTTAGGTTTGGCTGTTTTGGTGTTTGGGTATTTTATGACTGTCATAGAAGTGACCTATAAGTAAAATATAGCGTTTATTTATTCTGCCAGTTGTTATGCGCTTCTCTAAAAATGACTGCATACCCTCGCGCTGATCTTGGGTATCAAACAGTTTGACGAAGGCTTCGCGCTTTTTGATTTAATATTTTTATTTTCATATCCTCTACTAGTAGCTCATATCATTTAGCGTAACTTATTGAGCGCATCGTCTTGGAGTAATTGGCGCGAGATTATGACGCGCATGATCTCATTAGTCCCTTCTAGTATCTGATGCACGCGTAAATCCCTTACGTGCCGTTCTAAAGGATACTCATTGAGATAGCCGTAACCACCATGAAGTTGTAAGGCTTCATTCGCCACATCAAAGCATAAATCAGTAGATAAACGTTTGGCCATCGCGCAGTACACTGAGGCTTGCGGATCAAAGTTATCGACTTTATTTGCCGCTAGATAGAGCATCTGCCGCGCGGTAATAGTTTGAGTCAGCATATCAGCAAGTTTAAACTGCACCGACTGTAAGTTTGCAATTTGACTACCAAATTGACTGCGTTCTTGGACATAATTGGTGGCGGTCTCAAGCGCTGATTGGGCGGTTCCCACCGCACAGATACCAATATTGATACGACCACCGTCGAGCCCTTTCATCGCGATACTAAAGCCTTGACCTTCATCCCCTATCAGATTGGATACAGGTACTTTGACGTCCTTGAAGCTGATAGCGCGCGTTGGCTGAGCTTTCCAGCCCATTTTATGCTCGTTCTTGCCATACTCAATGCCATCGCTATGGGCGTCAACGACGAATGCGGAGACGCCTTTGGGTCCTGCGCCACCTGTGCGCGCCATGACGACCAATATGTCAGTTGATCCTGCGCCAGAGATAAAGGTTTTTTCGCCATTTAGTACGTAATAATCGCCCAGCTTTTCTGCTTTGGTGCGCAGTGAGGCCGCATCAGAGCCAGCATTTGGCTCGGTCAAGCAGTAGCTACCCAACCACTCACCGCTGACCATCTTGGGTAAAAATTGCTGACACAGATCGTGACTACCATATTCGCCAATCATCCACGACGCCATATTGTGGATACTCATATAAGCGGCGACAGACGTATCCCCCCATGATAGTTCCTCAAATATCATTGCAGAGTCTAAACGTGATAGCCCTAGACCGTCATAGTCTGGATTGGTATAGAGACCCAAAAACCCAAGCTCACCTGTTTTTTTGATCACATCAATAGGAAAGTGTGAAGTACGATCCCACTCAGCCGCGTTCGGTCTTAACTCTTTTTGCGCAAACTGCTTGGCCGTTTGACGAAAAGCCATCTGATCATCAGTCAATAAAAAATCCATTAGGTCATCCTTGTGCTTACGTTATAAATATAGGGGCTTGACGTTAATTCGATATAAAATAAATGAGTAAATCTTATTCAGTACACTAGCTCAAAGTAGACCGTAAGCTAGTATACCAAGCACGATTAGCGCTGTAACTTCAAAATCTATGAACTTTGCATCCTTGATATGTTACTTACTTTTCAAGTATTACATAGAAATAGTAGTGTTGACACTACGACTGGCTTCATCATCGAACCAGCGTGCGGTAACTGTCTTGGTTTGGGTGTAGAACTGTACCGCTTGCTTGCCATAAGGGCCCAAGTCGCCAAGCTTACTACCGCGAGATCCTGAGAACGAAAACATCGGTAGCGGCACAGGAATAGGTAAATTAATACCGATCTGACCGACCATAACGTCTTGTTGGAACTTGTGTGCGGCCGCGCCAGATTGGGTAAAAATTGCAGTACCATTGCCATGTGGATTGGCGTTAAGCAGCTCTATCGCCTCATCCAAACTATTGGCACGCATGATACAGAGCACCGGACCAAATATTTCTTGCTGATAGATTTGCATGTCGGTGGTGACATGATCAAAAATCGTCGGCCCTACAAAGTTGCCTTTCTCATAGCCCTCTACACTAATACCGCGACCATCAAGTAATAAGCTTGCGCCCTCTTCTACTCCAGTGCCGATCAGCTGCTCAACGCGGGCTTTTGCCGTAGGCGATATGAGCGGCCCTAAGTCTTTATCATGTTTACCTGCTGATACCACAAGGCCTTTTGCTTTGGCTTTGATATCGTCGATCCACTCGCCTGCTGCGCCAACAAGTACCACAACTGATAATGCCATACAGCGCTGACCCGCTGCACCAAAGGCCGCCCCTGCCAATTGGTTAAGGGTTTGCTCTTTATTAGCATCTGGTAAGATAACACCATGGTTTTTGGCACCCATCATACACTGTGCGCGTTTGCCTGATTGGCTTGCGCGCTCATAGACATGCTTGCCTACGTTGGTTGATCCTACAAAGGAAACCGCTTGGATATCAGGGTGATCACAGATCGCATCGACAGTGGCTTTACCGCCATGAACGACGTTCAATACCCCTTTGGGTACACCTGCTTCTATTGCCAGCTCTACAAGACGCATTGTCACCATCGGGTCTTGCTCAGAGGGCTTTAGGATAAAGGTATTGCCTGTAGCAATCGCCATCGGGAACATCCACAGTGGAATCATCGCTGGGAAGTTAAACGGCGTGATGCCAGCACACACACCAAGCGGCTGCTAGATGCTATACGTGTCGACGCCTGTAGCGACATTTTCAACGAAATCACCGATTTGTAGATTGGCAATACCCGCAGCGTGCTCGACGACCTCTAGACCGCGAAATACATCGCCGCGCGCATCAGCAAGGGTTTTGCCTTGTTCAGCGGTCAGTATCTCTGCCAGCTCATCCATGTGAGCGCGAATAAGCTCTTGATACTTCAAAAAGATACGAGCGCGAGTAGTGATTGGGGTTTTACGCCACGTTTGGAAGGCAGTTTGTGCGGCAGCCACTGCTTCATTGATCTCATCAGCAGTTGACTGAGGGACTTTGGCAATGACTTCTTGGGTCGCAGGATCTGTGATGTCGATCCACTCGTTAGTATTTGATTGAGTAAATTCACCGTTGATGAGCTGCTGAACGTGATGCATAAGATATCCTTATCTTTATTAAGTGCTTAAATAAGCGTTTAAAATAGTATTAGTATATGGAATGAGAATGTTTAAGTACAAAACTGTAATTAAAATGATTTATTACGTATCGTTATTGACTATAACAATAAATCAATTTTAGGGTCAAGCGCTTTATTATAGATTTATAGCCTGATACGTTCATGTTAAAAAAAGGCTCACGACAATGCATGAGCCTCTTTAATAAAACTTATCATTATAGAGAATTATATTAGTAGTCTTTCATGGATTGCTTGACCGCATCGATCGCCAGCGGATTATCAAGCGTTGACATATCACCTGTAGGCTTGTTCTCAGCTAGCGCTCGAATAGCACGGCGCAATATCTTACCTGAACGCGTCTTAGGTAGCGCTTGCGGGAAATACACGACGGCAGGTCTTGCTATACCACCAAGTGATTTTACCACAGCGCCGATCACTTGCTGTTCCAAACGAAAGCGGTGCTCGGTTGATTCGGTAAGTCCCTGATCTTTTATCACACAAAACGCAATAGGCAACTCGCCCTTTAGCTCGTCATGAATACCGACGACCGCACACTCTATCATCTCAGGATGAGTACTGATTGCCTCTTCAATCTCTTGGGTGCCAATGCGATGACCTGCGACATTAATGACGTCATCAGTACGACCTAGAATATAAAAGTAGCCGTCCTCATCTGCTACGGCGTAATCTGAGGTCGAGTATTCTTTACCGTTGAATAGATTAAAGTAGCTACTTACAAAACGGTTATCATTTTGCCAGACCGTAGTCAAACAACCTGGTGGCAACGGCGCACTAATAGCGAGTAAACCCTTTTCTCCTGCGGCGCAATGCTCTCCTGTTTCTTCGTTGAGGATGTGGGCTTTGTAGCCGTACATCGGATAGCCTGGTGAGCCTTGCTTATGCGGTTTGTGGTCGAATTTAGGCGTATGACTGAGAATGGGCCAGCCAGATTCCGTCTGCCAATAATGATCCAAAATGGGTACGCCTAGATGCTTGGTCAGCCACTCGGCCGTTGACTCATCAAGTGGTTCACCAGCCAAAAAGAACGACTTGATACTTGAGACATCATAGCGCGTCATCCACGTCTCATCTTGTTTTTTGAGCATACGTACGCCTGTAGGCGCGGTAAATAGAATATTGACTTTATTGGCCTCAACGATACGCCACCAGATACCAGGATTGGGACGATGCGGCAGACCCTCATACATCACACTCGTCATACCTGCTAGTAGTGGTGCATATATAGTATAAGAATGACCAACTGCCCAACCGATATCCGATATTGCCCAAAAAGTCTCGCCCGCCTTGCCATCATAAATGTAGTCCATTGAAGTCGTCAGCGCTACCGCATGTCCTCCTGTGTCGCGTTGTACCCCTTTGGGTGTACCTGTGGTGCCAGAAGTATAGAGCAAGTATGACGGCTCATTAGACTCAAGCCAAACGGGATCGACGATAGCATTGGCCGCGCAGCTGATACGGCGCTCGGTTGCATAATCAATATCTAGGGACTGCGCTTCGAACGGCAGTATACCTCGGTTCACCACCAGCACCTGTTCAGGCTTATGGGTTGCCTGCTCAACTCCTTTATTAACCAAGCTCTTGTAATTGATCACCTTGCTGCCGCGTAGACCTGCATCGACAGTGATAAGCATTTTTGCTTCGGCATCGTCCATACGTATCGCTAGGTTATGCGCAGCAAAACCGCCAAATACCACAGAGTGTATCGCCCCAACCCGAGCACAGGCTAGCATTGCATAGGCAGCTTCAAGTATCATGGGCATATAGATGATAACCCGGTCGCCTTTGCCAACACCGTGGCGCTGCAAGACATCAGCGAAATAATTGACCTCTTTATATAGGTCGTTATAGGTCAAACGGCGTTTTGTGTAGTCGGTATAAAACTCAACGTTGTTGCCCAAGTCGCTAAAGGCTTGCTCTACCCCTACATAAGTCTCCATCAGTTCTTGGTTAATCTCTGATGAAAGCCAAACAAAAGCATCTTGCTCAGCCCGACCATTTAGATGACGGTCAACGCAGTTGTAGCATAGATTGGTCTCACCGCCGACGAACCACTTGGCAAAAGGTAGATTGCTATCGTCAAGAATTTGCTCAGGCTCTTTGTGCCAATATATACGTTTTGCCTGCTTAGCCCAAAACTGATCAGGATTATTAATAGAGGATTTATAGATATCAGCAAAGTTCTGTGACTCAATGTCCGTAATACTATCGGTGCTTTGGAAGTCTTGCTGTGAGGTCAGCTGGTTGTCTTGCTCATTCATAATGCTATCCTTAGCTTCGAGAAAGAAATGGTGCGGTTTTCATTTGAATCTGTTTATCGTTTATCGTTTATACAACAATAGCACAACGTTATTGAACTAAATTGAGCTAAGACGCTGACGATTCTTATCGGTTATGCCTTGTTATTGGTATTACGTCAATTGTAAAAATAGAAAAACCGATACATAACGTATCGGTTTAAAATGTAGCAGAGCTGTCGATAAAAATCAACTCTCAAACCTATAACACTCCAAAACTCATAAAGCTTTTAGAGCATCAAATCTCTGTTTGATCGGCGTACATCTCACGCATCAGCTTCTTGTCATGTTTACCAACTGAGGTTTTAGGCAAGTCGTCAACGAATTTAAACTCGCTAGGGATACCGTACTTTGGAATAATACCGCGCTCGACTGCTTGTTCAGCGACCGCTTTGATATCATCGCTACTGGTCTCTTTGGCATCAGGTTTAAGTACAATCAAAGCCATAGGACGCTCGCCCCACTGCTTATCCCTTACCCCGATGACTGAGACATCGGCAACGGAAGGATGTAGAGATAAAATCGTTTCAATCTCAAGCGAGGATATCCATTCGCCACCTGATTTGATTACATCTTTTAGGCGATCAGTTATATTAATATAGCCATCAGGACGCATGTAGGCGATGTCTTGAGTGTGCATGTAGCCGTTTTCCCACAGCTCAGTACCCGCGTCATCATTTTTGAAGTAGCTTTGGGTCAGCCAAGGCGCACGTAATACCAGCTCACCTGTTTTATCTTTACCCGTACCGACTGATTGATTTTTCTCACTCCATATCTGAGCATCCACCATAAGTACAGGCTTACCTGCCATACAACGGCGCGCGATGTCTTCTTCCTCACTCATCTCAGGCTCATCAAGACTAAACTCGGTCAAGCTAATGAGCGGTGCGGTCTCTGACATACCGTACCCTGTGTAGACTTCGATATCTTGTGCTAGAGCAGCTTTTGCTAAGCCTTCGGTTAACTTTGAGCCACCGATAATCATTTTTAGACCCCCAAAGCTAGCGTTACGTTCTTGGGCCTCACCCAGCACCATTTGCAAAATAGTCGGGACGCAGTGAGTAATACTGACTTTTTCGTTAATAATTAAATCTAACAAAGTATCGGGGGCATAACGACCTGGATATACTTGCTTGAGTCCGACCATCGTTGCGGTAAACGGAAATCCCCAAGCATGTACATGGAACATTGGCGTCATTGGCATGTAGACATCGCCATAACTCACGCCTTGCTTATTTGGGAGCATACCGAGCGTTGCAGCTTCTGCCATGCTATGGAGTACCAGCTGACGATGACTAAAGAAGACGCCTTTGGGATCGCCCGTAGTGCCTGAGGTATAAAAGGTGGTTGCAATGGTGTTTTCGTCAAATTCTGGGAAATCAAACTCATCGTCCACAGCTTTGAGCAACGACTCGTATTCGCCTGTGACACGGCTTTGATTATCACCAAACACGCCTTCGACAGTTATACCATTATCATCAAGCCATATAATATGCTCAATGCTTGAGTTTTCAAACTGGTAGTCTTTAATCAAGGGCGCAAACTCAGAATTGACCATCAAAACCTTTGGTTTGGCATGATTGATGGTATACAGCACTTTTTCAGGAGACAAGCGCACATTGACGGTTTGCAAGATGTACTCTGACATCGGTATCGCAAAGTAGGACTCTAAGTAGCGATGGCTATCCCAATCCATGACGGCAACGACGTCGCCGGCGTCAAGGTTTAGATCTGCCAATACATTTGCCAATCGATTGATACGTGCAAACAGATCAGAGTAAGTCATACGTATCTTGTCAGCATAAATGATCTCTTGATCCTGTGAGACCGTCTTAGCACGATTTAGAAGCTGTTTGATGATGAGTGGATAATTATAAGCCAAAGGGGCACTATTATAATGATTTGACATAGGTTTGACGTCCTCGTTGTGTTTATAAAAATATAAGTGATTTAAAGCCAAAATGGTTCAATAATTGAGCGTTACGTATTTGAAAAATGAGTATTTAGTCATATAAGCCCAATAACTACTCTAGGCTAACTCAGTACTATAAACTCAATTGATGGTATGAAAAAACTCGTTTTATGTAAAGTCAGCTTACGTAAGCATGCTTTATCAGCATCACGTAGGCACAGGCATCTTCGTTTTAACCATACCAAACACCGAAACAAGCAAACCCAGCAGCTGCACGAACAGTAATAGCATAACTGTGGTCTGCCATTGTCCACTAGCGTAAGCCAATCCGCACAGCCACGCGCCCATTGTCCCGCCAGCATAATAGCTCATGTAATATAGTCCTGAGGCAAGCGAGCGCCCCTGTTTTACATTGACTGCGATATAGCTAATGGTTGCTGACTGAGTAATAAAGACACCTGTCGACATCACTGTCAGTCCCAAAACAATGCCCCATAACGGAGATAACAAAGTCAGTAATACCCCAAACATCGAGGCGATAACCGCTACTCGAACCGTGCGGGCAGCTCCGAATCGACGCAGTATAGAGATTGATAACGGCGTCACTATAACGCCAATTAGATACACCGTGAATATATTAGCCAATTGCCCGCTATTGAGGACATACGGCGTGTTCGCCAAATGTAGATTGATAAAGGTAAAGCATCCTACTAAAGAGAACAAAACACAAAAGCCAAGCAAAGAAGCGGTGACCACATAGCGGTCTATTAGATGCCCGGCCAAGGTCTGCATAGCAGAACGAAAATTAGTATTAGCTATGAATTGACGTGAGGCTGGTAGCGCTTTGCCTACCCATAATGCACCGATGAGGGTCACGACTGCCATCGCATAATAAGCGGCACGCCAGCCAATGAACTCCTCTAAATGGCCTAATATAAATCGGCCCATAAAACCACCAAGTACAGAGCCTGAGACATAAAAAGACATCAGCTCGGCCATGGCGCGACCTTCAAACTCTTCACCAATGTAAGCAATGATCACAACGGTAATACCGGGCACGGACAGCCCTTGCATAAACCGCCACGCGCCCATCCATTCAATATTAGGACTTTGGGCAATAAGTGCCGTCGGTATTACCAAAAATATCAGCGCACCAACGATAAGTGACTTGCGCCCAATCGCATCGGACAGCATACCCAAAAAAGGCGACATGATCGCAATCGCCAGAACGGTAGCGCCAACGACCATGCCAAGTTGAACCTCACCGGCTCCAAACTCAATCATGAGAACGGGCAAAATGGCTTGGATAGAATACACTTGCAAAAACGCAAATACCCCGATCAGACCAATCGTGAGCTTCAATACTAGTGAAGGTGAGTCGGTTTGCGGGATATTAGCTTGAGCGGGCTGGACAGAGACGGGAGCGTCCTCTTGTACCTGACTATCTTGTACCTGATTATCATCTTGGGTTTGATTCACGCGAGTACTCATATTTTTATCAGAGGTATCTTGCCACAAATAGCTGGCAAGGAATAGAAAAGATAATATTGTCGCGCAGTGCAGATTACGCGCCAGGGCTGTGTGGCCAAGCGCGCTATGGTAGCACAGTCGTAGGTACGCTCATGCTAGTAGCGCGTATAAAAGACGTAAGCATTTAGGCGCTGATGGGAGATGTCTGCTATTATTTTGTCCATTATCAGTAGCGACTTACTTTAGTAACTATTTACCTTACTTTAGTAACCATTTACCTTTAAGACAGTACCGCCCTTTTTACCCTTGCCATAAAGAATTCTAACTATGAAAAATCCTATTGGAACGCTCAAAGCTGTAGGCGTAGCTGCTACATTAGTATGTGTTATGAGCGCTTGTAATCATAGCCCAACTGCCGCTCAGCTCAACTCTGAACCTATGCCTCTCTTAACGACAGACCCTGCATTGTCCGGCTGCATTGCCGATAGTGAGATCAGTGCAGATAATCTCGCAAAAACTCACGATAATGGTCCTTTTACAGTCATGACCAAACGCATACCGCGTAAATTAGCACAAGGTTTTGGTGGTGGTACGATTCATTATCCAACCAATGCCAATGGCTGTGGATCTTTGGCGGCTATTGCCGTTGTGCCCGGTTATGTGTCCTATGAGTCCTCAATCAAGTGGTGGGGACCGCGTCTGGCCGCCTGGGGTTTTGTCGTCATTACTATTAATACCAACTCAATCTATGACGAACCCGATAGCCGAGCAGAGCAATTGAGCGCAGCGCTTGATCACATCATCGATGACGATACGGTGGGATCGATGATCGACGCCGATCGATTAGGCGTTATAGGCTGGTCAATGGGTGGCGGCGGCGCGCTCAGACTGGCAACCGAGCGTCATGCTATTCGTGCTATTATCCCCGCAACCCCTTATTACGATAAAGACTACGGTGCAATCGATACCCCGACCTTTATTATTGCCTGCGAAAACGATCGCATTGCCTCTAATGAGAAATATACCAATATCTTTTATAAAAACACTACTGGTCCTAAGATGAAGATTGAGATCAATAACGGCAGTCACTTTTGTACCAGCTATCGCTTCAACGAGAAACTACTGAGTAAGCCTAGCATTGCTTGGATGCAACGATATCTAAATGATGATACGCGTTTCGATCGGTTTTTATGTCGCAACGAGGACTACAGTCAAGATTCTCGTATATCTGCTTATGACTATGCAAAGTGCTCATAAACGATTTTAACTGGCTAATGTTTTCATGTTCTGTTCATAGCATGCAATACCCTATCTGGACACATCAAAATCACATATATGGATTAAAGGAGACGTATAAATGAGAGATCAAATTCATGATTTAGGCGCAGGATTTTGGAGCATTCGTGGCTCATTTGTGAGAAGTAGCATAATTGATATAGGTAATCAGTCCTCACTCATAAAGCTGGCATCAGGGAAGTTTATTTTTTTGGATAGCTATACCTTGACTGGTGATGTACGCGCAGAGGTCATGGCGCTAACTAATGATGGTGCGGACGTTGAAGCCGTTTTGAACGTCCATCCCTTTCATACGGTGCACTGTGAACAGATGGCAAAAGACTTTCCGCAAGCGATATTTTATGGCAGTAGCCGTCATCCCAAGCAAGCGCCCAAAGTCGACTGGTCAGAGGACTTGGTTGAAAGTGACGCGGTAGCCCAGCGCTATCCTGAACTTAAATTCTCTGTGCCCAAAGGCCTTCATTACATTGCCCCTGATGATAGCGTCCATGCCAGCTCGTTACTCGTCTTTCATCCTGCCAGTCGAACGATACATGTTGATGATACTTTTGAGATTCCACCATCAAAATTGTTTAATGATGTACAGGCAGAGTTGAATTTGCATCCAGCAACGCTAAAGGCGCTCAAAGATGAGCCCAATGCTGGCGAGCAATATTGTGATTGGTTAGCACAGCTAGCACACGACTGGTGTGAAGTGCGTAATTTTTGTGGCGCGCATTCAGGTTTGGTTGTCTTTGAAGAAGGACGATTTGAAGCATCATTATTAGCAACGCTTAAAAGAGCTCGACCAGAACTTGAAGGCTAGTATCTTACAACCTAAAACTATAGAGGAATAAAACTATGTCAGATAAAATAATCGATTTGGGTGCAGGATTTTGGAACATTAGAGGCAGCTTTCGTATCGGCGGCGTTCTTAACATCGGCACTCAATGTTCACTAATTAAGCTGGATTCAGGACGCTTTATCTTTTTGGACAGCTATACCTTGACCGAAGACGTACGCGCCAAAGTCATGGCGCTAACCAATAAAGGCGCGGACGTTGAAGCGGTGCTAAACTTACATCCGTTTCATACTGTTCATTGCGCCCGTATGGCAAAGGACTTTCCGCAAGCAATATTTTATGGCAGTAGCCGCCACAAAAAAAAGATACCTGAAGTCAATTGGAGTGAGGATTTAGTTGAAAGTAAAGCAGTAGCCCAGCGCTATCCTGAATTGCAATTCTCATTGTCACAAGGTATCGCCTATATTCATGCTAATGAGATGATTCACGCAGGTTCACTACTCGCCTATCATCCTGCCAGTCAGAGCCTGCATGTTGATGACACCTTTATGAGTCCGCCGCACAAAGTCCTAGAAGCAGTGTTACCAGAGCTTATGCTACATCCAACAACTAAAAAAGCCCTCAATGATGAGCCAGATGCGGGCCAACAGTTCTGTGATTGGGCAACCGAGATTGCTCATGAATGGCGCGATGTCAGTAACTTTTGTGCCGCGCATTCAAACTTGATTAAGTTTGAAGTTGGTGGATTTGAAAAGGCACTACTAAAGGCGGTGAGTAAAGCCCGTCCTAAGCTTGAAAAAGCTTAACTTGAAAAAGCTTAAATAATGTTATTGAAGTATCAATAAAAAAGAGCTGCCAAAACGGTAGCTCTTTTTCCTGTAAAAATTTATATCTTTCGGTGTAACAGCTAGCCGAACACTGCCGCTCTTACCACGCACACTCTCTATATAATCAAACCATAATCGCTATAATTGGTCAATCGCATCTCATATCCCATTTATTTTGTATCATTTTTATTATCCAAGTCTTGTTACCCATATAGACCATCAGGTCTAGGGCGAGCGAGCATCGGTAGATAGCTCACGCAAAATAGCGCAATCCATGCGCCGACCTATGGTCAATACCAAATCAATAATTAAGTCAAACCCTAAGTAGACCCCTACTCTAGTCGTACTCCTATCAGCGTTAATAACGCCCCAGTAACACAAGCCACTGCCCAAAGTTAATAGCGCAAACTTAGCTAAAATATTCATCTGCTTGTACTGAGCAGCTTATATCCATGTGGCATCATGACCCCTGTCCAGGTCTTTACCGCTGACAGCAAAAATCCTGCGACCACTGCCAAGGCGTACCCATGAATCATCTCATGACCGTGCCAATACAGCGGATTCAAAACTTGTGCATCTATATAGGTATAACCTGTGAACACAAATGACCACAGCACCATCATCACTACGGCAAAACTGGCGCTGCACTACAGAAAATGCAAAAGCTTAAATTGAGTATGGAATGGGGCGAACCTGGTGGCTTGCTAGGTAATTTGATAGATTGCATGACACTCTACATAAAACAAAAGTAATTGAATTCACTTATAAAGATTAATTTCAAATGAATGTTTTTATCTAAACAGCGATGTATTACCCTTTATTCGAGATTCACTCTCCTTGCTCTAGTAACGTTTATTTTTTAATGACTGTTTGCAACCCAAGCGCTGATACGACCAAAGAAATCACTACGATTAATGTCACGTACTTTCTGATTTTAAGATAGGTTTTATCAATGATATTAGCTTGATAAAGACCGTGGTCAATGATGAGCAAAGCCAAAAACCCGATGATTAGTAACCAGATGAATCCAGCACTTGATAAGATCAAAAACCCAAGCCATAAGACAAGCGCTACGATATTGCTAAAGATAGGCAATCTTGCCGCCCAACTATCGTCGTCCGCTAGGCTTAAATGATTGCCCCAATGCGCGCCTGCCATAAAGGAGGCGATGACGAGTCCATAAGCGGATAAAACCTCGGCGGTCGTACCAAGTGCGATGACCGCATCGATACCCAAAGTGATCATGATAGCGCAAGCGATAAAAGGGATCGTACCTGCAAACGTGAGATAAGGGCTGGGCTTTTTCATAATGAATACTTATAGGTTATTAAGATAGATTCAAGATAGCCATTTATCCATAAAATCGCCGTTTGGATCGTGCTGCTGCGTTTGTTTTTTTAGATTAAACTGACGACAGCCTCTAGGGTCCGCGCCAACACCTGCCAAATACTGCCAATTGCCCCAATTACTACTGACGTCATAATCAATCAGCTGCTGCTCGAAATAAGTCGCACCGTAGCGCCAATCAAGTCCTAACTCATGGATAAAGCAACTGGCAACTAACTGCCGACCCCGATTAGACATGTAGCCGGTACTGTTCAATTGCTTCATACAAGCATTGATAATCGGATACTTGGTTTCGCCGCTTTGCCACTGCTCCAAGCGCTGCTGATTATGACGATTGGAGGGTGCTCGGTTGCTGATACCTTTGAACAAAAACAAATCTTTGTCATGAGTAACGCCGTACCAACAAAAATACTCGCGCCATAACAGCTCAAACCATATCCAATAGGTCGAGTCATTAGCGACCACCTCCTGCTCATAGTGACGCAAACGGTTTAATAAGACTTTAACGGACAAACTCCCATTAGCAAGCCAAGGCGAGAACTTGGTTGAGTGATCCCAAGTATCAAGAGCATTACGCGTAACCTTATAATCACTTGGCGCTTGCGCGTCAAAGTAGGCATTTAGGTGCGCTAATGCCTGCCCTTCTCCGCCTTTGAAGTTTGGCTCTAACTGTACCGATGTATCAAAAGCTCTAGGCTCAAACGTATAATCGTTGCTTCCTAGCGTTTCAGGCACACAGGGCAGCTTGGCAAAATTTTGGCAAGTGACAAGATCATCTTGAGCACTTAACAGATTGTGCTCGTACTCTACTTTTTTGCGAAATTGAGTAAAGCTTCGGGGCAGCTCTTTGGTTGGCATAGATTTAAAAAGCGTTACGGTCGAGCGATAGTGCCAAACTATCTGCGGATACTTATCCTCTAGCGCTCTATAAGCCAAATTCTGTGCGTAGTCAGCGGTGCTACTAACACAGATATCGGTTACTTTTTGCGCTTCAATAAGCTGGCATAACTGTATAAAAGCATCTAAATTTTGCTCGGAGTGCTCCTCTTTTAAATATAGCAATCTGTTGCCAAAATTTTGTAGCGAGGCATCCAAATCTGTCAAACTCTCTATTAAAAACTGCTGACGCGCCAGCCCCATCTCATCAAAGTGATAAGCCTCTCCCCAGTTTGGCGTTGAGCTATCAGCCAGTCCTGATACATAAGCAAGCAGTAGAGATCCATTATCAGCTAGGCGCGCCGCAGTATGCAAAGCCTGATTATCATGCACCCGCAAATCGTTATGAAACAGCATTAATACGACTTTATGATTTAACTCGCTACCCACGTGCTGATTTGTCATACATACCCTTTAGAATTAAATATCTCTTTATAATCACTATAATAGTAAAATCGCGATATACCGTATAAAGCGTGTGAATTGTTGCAATTTTTTACCTTGTGTTGACTCAAGAGAGCCTGAATGATTAGATGACGGATACCTAGGAGAATGCCATGAGCGAAGATACCGATCCTGTAAAGAAACGCAAAATAGTCAATCGATTCTTACAACAATTAACGCGTGAAGAGCCGCAAATGTACTATGCGACTACCTCTGAGATTGCCCGCAGTATTCATACGATGATAAAGGAGCACACCAATCGCTTATCTGTTGAAGAGCAGGCCTTGGTGCGTCGTATGACGATGAAAGACATTGAAGTCATGCTGGGATTTACCTTGAAATAACCTCAAGGCAAAAAAACACCGCTACGACAGCGATCTCTTTATTTGAATATAAGTTAGATAAGACTTAACGGTAAATCAATTAGCACCTAAAAGTGCTTCTAAAAAGGATAATCACGCGGCTCATGCTGAGCCAATATCCTGTGTAAAGTAGTGAACTCTTCTAGTATCCACTCCCCGTTAAAACAACTAAGAGTAGAATGCGGCTCACCGCCAAACGGCGCATTGCTCTCCTCATTCACCCTAGTGTCATTGATGTGAGTCATACCCGCTTTGATACTGCTTGGAAGGTGGCGGGTGCAATTAAGCGCAAGTCAAATGTGAGGGACGATTAAAGGCGATAGGTTCCTCTAGCTACAGCTCTGTTGCTTGCTTAATTGCTCCTAAAATCTCATCCTTAGAGCGTTGCTATTAATACTACGGCCTTCTCCTAATTCGTCGTTTCAAGTCTTTAGACGACGTTGACTGAATTCAATTTGCTAGACGACTGGTCTAATGTTATTATAAGCCCCATTAAAACAGAAATAACGCTATTCAATAGGCTTCAACAACTTAACGCTACTCTAAGTTGCACGATAAACCATTCGCTCAATTTTAAGTATCGGCTACTACTGCTCATGGCCTTGCTTTATAACCTTATATGATTTTATGGAGAGCATATACTTTATGTCTATAGCTACTACACAACCAAATTCTACGCTGTCAGATGCTAAGCCACCAGATACCAAAACGCATCTCTTGGATATTGGGTATCAGCTTCTTGCAAAAAAGGGTTTTAGTGCGGTTGGAATCAAACAAATACTAGATACCGCAGGTGTACCTAAAGGCTCTTTTTATCATTACTTCGCCTCAAAAGAAGCCTTTGGTGAAGCGATCATTACCCACTATTTTGCTAACTATAAAATAAGATTGGATACTATGGGCGCTGTAGATACTGACGCGCAGCAGAAGTTATATACCTACTTTCAAGGCTGGTATGATACGCAGCAAAACGGCTGCGATCATGAGAAGTGCTTGGTCGTAAAACTCAGTGCCGAAGTCGCTGATATATCAGAATCTATGCGCCGTGCTTTGAATGAAGGCTATCAGCAGACTATCGAATGGCTCACTTCTTTGATTAAGGCGGGCTGGATAGAGGGCTCAATACCACAAACCGATAATATTGGCGCTGAGAGCATGGCGAAGCGTTGGTACTTTGCTTGGCTTGGCGCAAGTCTCATTGCCAAGACCAGTCAAACGAACACTCCTCTAGCGGAAGTCTGGCAAATGACAACAGCTCAGATGGGACGATAATCATACCTTCTGTACTAGATTGCCACTTAGCTCAAATATAAAATACTCAGTCGATATACTTTACTTATGAGACTGTTTTGTAAACATTACTAGACGACCGGTCTAATTCATATATAATGGTCACAATTGAGAAGTACTCAAATCTCGCTTTCAAGTTCAAAACACCTAATAACTTTGATCTATACCTTTAAGGAATCCTATGAATAACTTTCAATATTACAATCCCGTACGTATCGTCTTCGGCGAGGGCCAAATCGAACAATTATCAGATTTAGTTCCTAGCCAAGCAAAAGTACTCATCACTTATGGTGGCGGTTCAGCTGAACGCACAGGCACTTTGGACGAAGTTAGAACCGCGTTAGCCGTAAACGGTAGCCGCGAAGTTTTTGAGTTTGGTGGCATTGAGCCAAACCCAGAGTTTAATACTTTGCTCAAAGCTGCTGATATGGTCAATGAGAATAACATCGACTTCCTATTAGCGGTCGGCGGTGGTTCAGTGATTGACGGCAGTAAGTTCGTTGCACTGGTCTCTTCACTGATTGAAGAAGATGGCACCGTCTCACGTGAGCAAGCATGGGATGCGCTCACCAGCTACTGTCGAGATCTCGACTCTGCGGTTGATTTGGGCGCGGTATTAACGATTCCAGCGACAGGTTCAGAGATGAATTCGGGCGGCGTCGTTAATCATAGTGAACGTCATGCGAAACTACCCTTTGGCAACCCGCTCGCTTTTCCTAAGTTCTCAATCTTAGATCCAACCAAGACGCTAACCTTGCCTGAACGTCAGGTCATGAATGGTGTTGCTGATGCCTTTGTCCACGTGATGGAACAGTATCTTACATATCCAGTCAACGCCAAAGTGCAAGACGCTTTTGCTGAGAGCTTACTTAAGATTCTTATTGAAGAAGGCGCAGCGGTTAAAGCGGATTCTGACAATATGGAAACCCGCAAAAATATTATGTGGACAGCAACTATGGCGCTAAATGGTCTTATCGGTACTGGCGTGCCTCAAGATTGGACAACGCATATGATAGGTCATGAGCTGACGTCGTTGCACAGTATTGACCATGCTCGTACGCTAACTATCGTACTGCCATCAGTACTGCGTGAGCTCAAAGACAGCAAAAAAGACAAGTTGCTTCAGTATGCACGTAATGTTTGGAGTCTCAACGATACTACTCAAGATGATGATAGCGTCATTGAAACGGCGATTGCTAAGACTGAACATTTCTTTCGAAGCCTCGACCTACCTGTCAGCTTAGCAGATGCTGAACTTGATGAGTCAGCGATTGACCCTATTATCAAGCAGTTAGAGGCTCATAACATGGTGAAGCTGGGCGAGCATAGTACTAACGACTTAGAAGTATCGCGCCGTATTTTGGAACGTGCTCTAACAAGTGCTGCTTAATTGCTAATAAGCTACCAATTGCTAATAAGCTACTAAAAGTAATGAGCTGATTCTATACGTGAGTATCTTTTATAGTAGCCGTTATGATTAGCAGTTGCGACGTGCGTTGAGTGGCTGCTAATTACAAAACCTTAGAACTAGTGCGGCTCCTCAAGCTGAACGACAATACCTAAATGGGTTAAGAACGGCTAAATTTTGTCACTATCTTCAAAATGAGGACACGCCCTAACAATTAGAATAAACAATTAGAATAAATAATTAAAATAAGGAGTATCAAAATGAGCTTTGATAAACAACAAAATGATAAGACAAATCGTCAGATTAAATTAGCCAGTCGCCCAGCGGGTGAACCTAAGGCTGAAAACTTCGACATGGCCACTAGCGATATACCAACGCCTAATGACAATGAGATGCTGCTACGTACTGTTTATTTATCGTTAGATCCATATATGCGCGGGCGTATGAGCGATGCCAAAAGCTACGCTGACCCTTTAGATGTTGGTGATGTGATCATGGGTGGTACGGTCGCTCAGGTCGTTGAGTCTAACCTTGATAACTTTGCCGTTGGGGATTTGGTGGTAGCCAATTCCGGCTGGCAGGATTATAGCGTCAGCGATGGTGAAGGTGTGCTCAAGCTTGACAAGGACATGCCTAACCCTTCTTATGGTTTAGGTGTGCTCGGTATGCCAGGGTTCACAGGTTATATGGGTCTGACAGATATCGGTAAACCTCAGTCTGGTGAGACACTAGTCGTTGCCGCCGCAACCGGTCCCGTTGGTGCAACCGTTGGCCAAGTAGGTAAGCTGTATGGCGCACGCACTGTTGGTATCGCAGGCGGCAAGGAAAAATGCGACTTTGCTGTTAACGAATTAGGTTTTGATATCTGTATCGATCATAAAGCCGATGATTTTGCCGAACAGTTAGAAGCAGCTTGCCCAAAGGGTATCGATATCTATTATGAAAACGTTGGTGGCAAAGTGTTTGACGCGGTCATGCCATTATTAAATGCCCATGCTCGCATTCCAGTATGTGGGCTTGTCTCACAATACAACGCAACTGAGCTACCTGATGGTAAAGATCGTTTGGGTGTGTTGATGGGAAATGTTCTGAGCCGTCGTCTCACGATCAAAGGCTTTATCATCTTTGAAGAGTATGGCGATCACTTCCCAGAGTTCCTCAAAACCATGAGCAAATGGGTTGAATCAGATGAGGTAAAGACCAAAGAACACCTCGCTGAAGGCTTAGAACAAGCACCAGACGCCTTTGTTAAAATGCTAAATGGTGATAACTTTGGCAAAACAGTAGTCAAAGTGTCAGACGTTAAGTAGCTCAATCAAAGTAAGTGAATCAAGCAAAAAAGTGTTACTTTAAATAGCACTTAATCAAACCGTAAACAAACTAAGGATAATTATGAATATTTTAATGGTACTCACCTCACACGATAAGCTTGGCGATACGGGCAAAAAAACAGGCTTTTGGTTAGAAGAGTTTGCAGCCCCTTACTATGCATTTTTGGATGCAGGCGCAAATGTTACCCTAGCCTCGCCTGCTGGTGGTCAGCCACCACTGGATCCTGGTAGTGATACCCCAGACAACCAAACCAAAGATACTACACGCTTTAAAGAAGACAGTGATGCGCAAAAGCATCTAGCTACTACCAAAAAACTTGCTGATGTAAAAGCCGATGACTTTGATTCTGTATTCTATCCTGGTGGTCATGGTCCATTGTGGGATTTAGCTGTTGACCAAAATTCTATCAATTTGATTGAAACCTTTGTCAAGCAAGACAAACCTGTTGCCTTTGTTTGTCACTCGCCTGCTGCACTCAAAAATGTCAAAGTCGATGGCGAATACTTAGTAAAAGGTAAAACTGTCACAGGCTTTACTAATACTGAAGAAGACGCGGTTGGCCTTACTGATGTCGTGCCGTTTTTAGTAGAAGACGCCCTAAAAGCCAATGGCGGCAACTACGAAAAAGCAGCTGATTGGGAATCATTCGTCGTTGAAGACGGTCTACTCATCACCGGTCAGAACCCAGCGTCATCAGAAGAAGCTGCTAAGCGCTTGATAGCCAAACTTAACGGCTAATCTTTGCTCAAAAGTTAGTTTCTATATTTATTAAAAGGGTAACACTATGATTCGTTTGCATCATCTTAATCGTTCACGCTCTCTACGCACATTATGGCTATTAGAAGAGCTTGGCGAGCCTTACGAGGTGATTAGTTATCAGCGCAATGCTAAGACCAATTTGGCACCTAGTAGCTTGAAAGCTGTGCACCCTTTGGGCAAGTCGCCTGTTATTGAGATCGATGGTGAAATAGTAACAGAATCTGGTGCGATCACTGAGTTGTTAATTGAGCGATTCGCACCTGAGCGCTTGCGTCCTGCGCCAGATAGTGCCGCTTATGGTCGCTATTTGGAGTGGATTAATTTTGCCGAAAGCTCATTGATGGTGCCTTTGTTGCTTGAGTTGTTTACCGTAAAGGCAGGTATCACTGATAATGAGTTTCTGAACGGCTATATCGGAGCGGAGAAAAACAAGCTACTTGGATATCTCAACGACGAGGTTAAAGGTAAATCGTTTATCGTTGGCAATAAGCTGAGCGGTGCTGACTTTATGCTATCGTTTGATTTGATTATGTTGGCTAAAAACGAGGCATTAGATGACTATCCACATATCAAAGAATACGCTATGCAATTAGCGAGTTTGGATAGCTATCAGCGTACGATGCGTTTAGAAGCTAACTATGATGAGTCAAACTGATAGTCATGATCTCATTGATCTATCGATTGTCATTATTAGAACAAAAAGCAGCTCATAATGAGCTGCTTTTTTTATTTTAAAACCTTGAAATCAATGGCTAAAAACCACCATTATTTAGGGCAATAAGCGTTTGGTGCTCCAGCTTGTATCATCGATTTGAGTATAGACTACTCGATCGTGCATACGATTAGCGCGGCCCTGCCAGAACTCTATCGTCTCTATGGTAATCTCATAACCACCCCAAAACTCTGGCGTTGGCACTTGTGCGTTTTCTGGGTATTTTGTCTTTAATGCCTCAAAGCGCGCCTCCATTACATCACGACTGCTTACCTCTGCGCTTTGTGGCTCACTGACCCAAGCACCAACTTGACTATCGTGCGGGCGCTTTTGGAAGTAAGCTGAGGATTTTTCAGCCTCAATCTTAGCGATAGAACCACTAACGCGAACTTGACGCTCAAGCTCATTCCAAAAGAATAGAGCCTCAGCATTTGGGTTTTCATCGATATCCTGACCCTTAGCGCTCTCATAGTTGGTATAGAACACAATACCAGTGTCAGTAATCTCACGCAGCAGTACAATACGCACGCTAGGTTTCATATTAGCGCCGCAAGTGGCTAGGCTCATCGCATAAGGCTCTTTTACCTTTTGCTCCAGCGCTTGATTCATCCATGTCTTTAACAGCTCAAACGGCGATACTGGTATATTGTTTTGATCCAGCTCGCCTTTGTCATAAGACAGACGTTTATCAGTGAAATCCATGCTCATAGTTATCCTCTATTTGCTAATCCAATACTGCTTTGATTTGATCTGCCAAATCGTTAGCCATAACGTCACATTCTATCTCGTCATCAGATTCCACCATGACTCGGATCATAGGCTCTGTGCCCGATTGACGAATGAGTAAGCGGCCGCGGCCTTGTAGGGTTGCACGAGCCTTGTCAAATGCAACAACCAACTCATCATAGGCAAAAGGATCTTTCATATCAGACAGACGCACATTGACTAGTTTTTGTGGGAGTGATTTAAAGCCGTCAGTCAGCTCGCTCAATGCTTTATTTTGCTCTTTCATTACTGCTAAGATTTGCAAACCTGCAATGATAGCGTCTCCGGTACGGCTTTTATCTAAACATAGGATATGGCCTGAAGGCTCGCCGCCCAGTATCCAGCCATTGGCCTCTAAGTCTTGCATCACGTAACGATCGCCCACTTTAGCACGGCTAAACGCAATGCTATGCTCCTTTAGAGCCAGCTCTAGCCCCATGTTGCTCATCAGCGTGCCTGCTACTCCGTTGGCTTTGTTTTGCGCTTGAGTGGCCAGCACATAAATAATACCGTCACCATCTACCAGTTTGCCTTGATCATCGACCATGACGATGCGATCGCCATCACCGTCGAGCGCTATACCAACATCAGCGTTATGGTCTAAGACCGCTTGCTGTAACCCTTCAGGATGGGTCGAGCCGCAGTCTGCATTGATATTCATACCATCAGGGTTGTTATGCATAGCGATAACATTGGCGCCAAGCTCGCGTAGTACCCGAGGCGCGACGCTATAGCCGGCACCATTAGCGCAATCGACTACAATGGTCATATCACTGAGATCATACTGATAAGGGAAGCTACCTTTACAAAATTCGATGTAGCGACCTTTGGCATCGTTAATACGGGTAGTTTTGCCCAGTTGCGCCGGATCATGAATAGGCATCCCCTCATCTTTTGCTTCCATGATGGCTTTCATTTTGTGGTTAATGGCGTCTTGCACCTCATCGGATAGCTTCTTGCCATCAGCTGAGAACAGTTTGATACCATTA
This sequence comes from Psychrobacter sp. DM4, assembly GCF_051307035.1. Classification (GTDB taxonomy): domain Bacteria; phylum Pseudomonadota; class Gammaproteobacteria; order Pseudomonadales; family Moraxellaceae; genus Psychrobacter. The sequence continues at coordinate 1,226,517 of NZ_CP195536.1, read as the reverse complement.
TCGTAATAGGGGTTATGTGAAGCTGAAATCACAACGCCCGCTGCCGCGTTAAAGCTGCGCGTCAAATGAGCAATACCTGGCGTGGGCAGAGGCCCTAACATATGCACATCGACGCCCGCTGCATTGAATCCTGCTTGTAACGCCCCTTCAATGACGTAGCCTGAAAGCCGTGTGTCTTTACCAATAATGACGCTAGGTCTACGCGCAGAATTAGTATTGCTCTCAACCAAAACACGGCCCGTCACATAGCCCAATTTCATAATAAAATCTGGGGTGATAGGAAGTTGGCCAAATTTGCCTCGAATGCCATCTGTACCAAAGTAACTCATTGTAGTTATATCCTTTTTATTATATTTACGGTAATCAACAAGATATTGAATAAAATCATATCTGTCTACTCAATACGCGATTTTATAAAAAAAAGCCAACAACGAGTAAGCATTGTTGGCTGGTTGTGTACTGTCTATAATAACGTACTCGCTATCGAGTCCTAAGCGTTTATCGTACTAGAACAATAATAGCGTACTAACTATCCCTTTAACAGATAGCATTATACTCTGTAATTCGGGGCTTCTTTGGTGATTTGCACATCATGCACGTGCGACTCTTTCATGCCAGCAGAGGTAACCTTGATGAACTGCGGTTTAGTGCGCATATCTTCAATAGTAGCGCAGCCGGTATAACCCATCGACGAGCGCAACCCACCAACCAATTGATTAACGATACCAGCGACCGGACCTTTATAGGGAACGCGGCCTTCAATACCTTCTGGAACTAGCTTTTCAACGCCATCTTTGGCGTCTTGGAAGTATCGATCTGATGAGCCATTTTGACCTGACATCGCGCCTAAACTCCCCATACCGCGGTAAGCCTTGTAGTAGCGACCTTGGAACAGCTCAACCTCACCTGGCGCCTCTTCAGTTCCTGCCATGAGCGAGCCTATCATGATACACGATGCACCAGCAGCGATCGCTTTTGCCATATCGCCTGAATAGCGAATACCACCATCAGCAATGAGTGGAATGCTATCTTGCAATGCGCTGGCCACATTGTCGATAGCAGAGATCTGCGGTACACCGATACCTGCGATAATACGCGTAGTACAGATAGAGCCAGGACCAATACCGACTTTGACCGCATCAGCGCCTGCATCACGCAAAGCTTTTGCTGCATCACCGGTCGCGATGTTACCGCCAATAACTTGAATATGCGGGAATGTCTTTTTGATCCAAGAAACTTTATCGATAACGCCTTTGGAATGACCATGCGCGGTATCAACGACCAACACATCCACATCAGCGGCGATCAAAGCTTCTACTCGTGCCTGTGTATCTGCGCCAGTACCGACAGCTGCACCAACACGCAAGCGACCCTTCTCATCTTTACAAGCATTTGGGTTGTTTTCAGCCTTCGCAAAATCATTGACCGTAATCAGGCCACGCAGACGAAAATCATTATCAATGACGATGACTTTTTCGATACGATGCTCATGCAGTAATTTTTTGATATTCTCGTTGCTCTCACCTTCTTGTACGGTGACGAGCTGATCTTTTTGCGTCATAATCTGACTGACAGGCTGTGACAAGTTGGTCTCAAAGCGCCAATCACGATGTGTGACGATACCGACCACCTTATCTGTGCCCTTTTCGACCACAGGGACGCCTGAGATATTATTATCTTGAGTTAAGCGCAGCAAGTCGCCAATGGTCATCTCAGGATGAACCGTAATAGGGTCTACGACTGTGCCTGCTTCGAACTTTTTGACACGGCGCACTTGAGTCGCTTGCTTATCGATATCCATGCTTTTGTGCAAGATACCAATGCCGCCTAACTGCGCCATAGTGATTGCCATCTCAGATTCAGTAACCGTATCCATCGCCGCTGATATGAGTGGCAGATTTAGGGTAATGTTCTGAGTCAAGCGAGTAGATAGACTGGCGTCTTTTGGCAGGATTTCAGAATAGGCTGGTAACAACAACACGTCATCAAAGGTTAAGGCTTCATCGACAATACGTAACATACATACCCCTAGTGGTGGTTATCTTGATGAGTGGGCGCTTGATCATGTGACCAAATCCTGCCAATGCAGCAGAATCTATAGGCACTAAGTCTCAGCTATCCCTTAAAAATAACGCCACATTATATCAAATAATACCTTGTTCCACATGATAAATTTTAGCCTCGCTTAAAGGTAATGCGCTCGGTAGGTAGATACGGCTTTTGCTCCTCACTCAAGTAATCGAGCATCTGTTCCCGAACGGCGCACTCCATCATCCACGCGTTCAATGGACTATCAGAGGCCAATGCTCCGCGCAGCTTTATGGTATCCTCATCGACAGAGATGACAAGCATGGCAGGTTCAGTCTCCCCATCCCAAAGATCATGAGCCTTAACCATGTCAATAAACTTTTGACGAATGGCATCTACATCAACGCCGTAATCTACATATAAATAAACCACGCAAGTTTGATGAAACTCTGTATGCGACCAGTTCTCTACGATTTCTATGACAAAGTAACGCATCGGAACTATTAAACGGCGCTCATCCCATGTCTTTAGCACCGCATAGGTGTATCGCAGATCCTCGATAGTGGTCCAATCGCCCTCCATGATGACCGTATCCCCAATACGTACAGGCTGCGTAATAGCAACCTGCATACCCGCTATGATATTGCCCAACGTCGGCTGCGCTGCAACGCCAAGCACGACACCTGCGATACCCGCTGACGTTAGCAAGGTTTTACCTAGACCTTCGATATTGGTAAATTCGCTCATACCAATCCAAAAGCTACCCAAAATCATAGCGAAGATGAAGACTCGTCTAAAGATAGACAAATAAGTTAAGCGTACGCGGTAAGTATTATATTCATCATCCGCGAGACCATCGATTTGCAGATCTCTATAGCGATTAGCAAAAAAGTGAATCACCCTAATACCAAGCCATACCGCACTCAGCATCAATCCCACCCATACAATCGGTCTAACTGCGGTAGCAATAGCTTCGACATAAGGAAAGCCGCCCGATACCAGCGTAAATATCAACGAAAAGCTAATGGTAAAAGTCAGCGGCACCGTAAGTTTATTAATCATATCCGTCAGGCTGTTTTGACCACCTGTTGGCGTCTCTTTTTTATCGTCAACATATCTATTAATCAGCTTTCCGGTAATTTTACTGAGCAGCCAACCAATACTCATCGTAATGACAAAGAAAAGAGCAAGCGCCAAAAATTCCCAAATAGCAATGCCAAGTAGTCTTAAGGTCAAAAGCGGCGGCAAGTAGCGCTCAAATTCTGCTGGCTGGTACTGATCATATAGGTCATCAATATTGTCAACCGTTTGCGCTGAGAACACCCAAATAGGGGCGCTATCAGCGACGCGTACCCGTTGAATATAGATTGGGACTTGTCGCTCACGGTAATCCATATAGCCGAGTTGAATGGAGCGGCGCGGTATGCCGTTGATGCTACTACTACTACCAAGTGGCGGCTGTATCAGGCCATCGGGACGATCCGGCAGATCATCAAAGACGTAGAGCTTCTTTTTACTGAGTAAAAAATCTAAACGCCTCGATAACTCAATACTTTTACTCGGCTGTATTGTCTCATCGAACAAGTTTAGATTGAGTGCGTGTGCTGCCAGATCATACTGCTGCTTCATCACCGCAGATTGGAAAAACTCTAGCATTGCCAGCGGCGTTGCTAAGTTTGCAGGCGTCGATAGGTTAGGCAAACCGCTATTAAGCTCATCCAAAATATAATAATTAGCGTTGTACTCACCGTTTAGTGCCATATCGCCTTGTAGCTGACCCGCTTGCTGCGGCGCGCCTTTATCTGTTGACGTTATTAGCTCACTTACCGAATCAGGAAAATCTATACCCTCTTCTTGTAACGTCTCGATTTGCTGAGCCGCATAATCTACAAAATCATCTGGCTTATCGACCACTTGTGACGATATCGATGAGCGATTCTGCTCATCATTAACCTCAGTATTTGCAGCATGTGTTAAAGACGTTGAAGTACCGAACACAACGAGCAAAACTACAGTTACTAGTACTTTAGTCACATACGAGTAAAAGACGCTTATATTATTATTGTGTTGTCGCTGCATGGTCGTCTGCTTATCACTGCTCATTGAATCTGTATTGTAGAGAAAATCGTTCGGATACCTTTGATTTTTAGTCAGGTTTTTTTGGTGATCCATAGTTATTATCTAGCTTTTAAGTATGTAGCTAAGCTAAAACAGCGCAGAAAAAAAAGCCAGCGCGTAGCTGACTTTATTTGTTAGTTTACGTACTTAATTCTTCCGCCTACTTTTAGATAACAAACACGCTAATTTTAATCTTTTCTTATGCACGGCGCCATGTCGTACCAGAGCGCGCGTCTTCTAACTCAATACCTGCCTGTTTTAACTGCTCACGTATTTCATCAGCTCGGGCGTATTGTTTGTCCGTTTTAGCCGTATTACGTTGAACGATTAGGTCCTCAATCATATCGTCACTAAGCGCGTTATCAGACTGCTCGCCGATAGCGGTTTGCAAAAACTGAGTGACGGGCTGTTGGAGTATGGCCAAAACTTGCGCCAACGCTTTAAGCTCAAGCGCTTGTTGCCACGCTGCTGCTAAATCGTTAGCCTTGATCAGTTTATTGATACTGCGTGCCAGCACGAATAGCTCACTAATCGCCGCTGAGCTATTAAAATCATCATTCATCGCTCCAACAAACTGACGTCCAAGCTCACTGTTATAAGCCCTCTCGATATCTTTGTTTTCGACGATTAGCTCATCTTCTCGTTGCTGCTCGACAATCTTTAAAGTATGATAAAGCCTGCTTAGGCTATTGTGTGCTTCATCCAAAGCAATATCGGAGAAGTTCACTTGGCTGCGATAATGACTCGATAATAAGAAAAACCTTACGGTTTCGGGCTGATATTTTGCGGTGACATCACGAATAGTAAAAAAGTTACCGAGCGACTTTGACATCTTTTCGCCATCGACATTAATGAAACCGACGTGCATCCAGTTGCGGGCATACTCACAGCCTGTTGCAGCTTCTGACTGCGCAATCTCATTTTCGTGATGCGGAAATTGCAAGTCATGACCACCGCCATGAATATCAAAGGTGTTGCCCAAACATTTGGTCGACATCGCTGAGCACTCAATATGCCAACCTGGACGCCCTTGTCCCCAAGCAGATGCCCATTTTGGCTCGTCAGGTTTGGCCGCTTTCCATAATACAAAATCAAAGGGGCTGCGCTTGTCAGTCTCAACCTGTACGCGCAAGCCTGCTTGCATATCTTCCAAATTACGCTTCGATAGTTTGCCGTAGTCGGCGAAGTTGTCTACCGCATAATACACATCGCCATTATTCCCAGGGTACGCATAGTCTTTGTCGATAAGGGTCTCGATCATCTGTTGCATCTCATCGATATGATCGGTCGCACGCGGCTCAGCATGTGGCATCAGGCAGCCAAGCGCTGTCGCATCTTCGTGCATCGCTTCAATAAAACGCTGGGTCAATGTACTGATATTTTCGCCGTTATCATTGGCGCGGTTGATAATCTTGTCATCAATGTCGGTAATATTTCGCACATAGTTGACTTGATAACCCAACTGCGTCATCCAGCGCACTGCCATATCGAACGCTACCATGACCCTTGCATGCCCTATATGACAATAATCATAAACAGTCATACCGCATACATACAAACCGACTTGTCCTGCCAATAAAGGTACAAACGTCTGCTTAGCTGCGCTTAGAGAGTCATAGATAACAAGAGTGGACTTAGCATCGCTAACTGATGTGGTCATAATACAAGAACCCTTTTTATGAGATATACTCATCAAATTTTTATAATAAATTAACAACGCTATATCTTAGCGAAAAAGGCGCTGAAATACTACAATGGCAGCAAATCAAAGGCTATCCGCAATAATACACTTTAGGAATTATTTATGAGTAATCGCTTAACCAAGATTTATACCCGTACTGGCGATAATGGTAGTACAGGCATGGCTGACGGTAGCCGCGTGAGTAAAGCGGATGATCTGTTTAGCGTGATGGGTGATATTGATGAGCTCAATTCCCATATTGGAATGGTACGCGCACAGTTAGCTCAAGTAGGAACCAGCTTACCTGAACACTTGCTAGATAAGCCAAAGAACACAGACTTTGCTCAAGCGCTGGTCATCATACAGCATCTATTGTTTAATATCGGCGGCGAGCTTGCGATGCCTGAATACAAGGGTATTAGCGCTGCTCACACAACGTGGCTTGAGCAGCAGATCGATGCGATGAACAGTGTATTACCACCGCTCAAAGACTTTATCTTACCGACAGGCTCAGTACTGGTCAGTGAGTTACACATTGCGCGTACGGTCTGTCGCCGTGCTGAACGTCAAGCCGTTAATCTTCGAGAGCAGCACCCTGAGGCTATGAGCACTTTTGCTGTCAGTTTGATCAACCGCCTATCGGATTGGTTGTTTGTCGCCGCACGGTTTTGTACAGATCCCAAACAAGTCTCAGAGGTACTTTGGGACAGCGAGGTCTTAAAGAGTCTTGATGAAGACATCTAAAGTATAAAAACGTCTAAAACATAAGGACGTTTATAATGGAGCATAGTAGTCATTAGGATCATCTTTTCGCTATTAGAACTATAGATAGCTAATTAGAAGTGATAAATAAAGGCGCCCATGACATTGCGATGTCATGGGCGCTTATTATGATGCCTCATTATCAGTGCTAATGTACTAAGCTCTAGAACCTAGTAAGTAGCGCTTTCGTCTTCTACGATAATCATATCGATAGTCTCATCTTTAGGGACAGCTTTTGGCGTGCTTGACGCAGCTGGTACTGAGGCATTAGTACTTGGACTGACAGCGACTTGGTTGTTATCGGTATTGATAGTTGGCGGCGTTGCAGGTCTAACCGCAGGCGCAGGGGTTGACGGCGCAGCTGGAGGTTTTGGCGCCACGGGCGTCACTACTCGTGGTTGACTGGGCTGACGAGTCGCTTGACGAGCGCGTTCCTCTCCAGCGGCTCGGGCTTGCGCGCGGCGTTGGCGGGTTGCCTCTTCGGCGGCGCGCTGCGCTTGACGTTCGCCAATAGCGGTACTCAAAGTAGCGCTAGCGATGACATCAGCGACAATACCAACCATAGCCGGTTGCCCTGCAATACGAGTTTGTACTTGTCCGCCTTGAGTGCCGACGACATAAGTAAAGGCATCATCAACGAGCATGTTATTGTTGATGCGGATATTGTCTTGTGCAAGGCGCGTCTGCAAGCTTGGTTGATTATTCGCCGCCTGTAACTGGCTAGCAAGATACAGATCTTCACTAGGTAGAGTCATACTGACGCTTGCTTGGCAGGTGGTCATGCCGCTATCGTTAATCTCTTGTATCACCGCCATATTCTGTACATCGATTAAGATACCGCTTACTTTATTCGTAATAGTGGCGTTACTCAGACTAATTTGAGCCTCATTAGCATAGTTAGCAGCTAGCGATTGCGCTTGTTGATTGAGAGTAGTTTTGAGCGCAGATTTTAAGCGGTCTTGCACCATAGGATTATCACAATTGATAACAGGTGTTGTATCCTCTACCACTACAGGCTCTTCTACAACCTCTACTGTATCTTCATCCGAGCGGCTACAGCCTGCAACTGCCAGTCCACATATGAGGCTAATACCTGCCACATGCTGCCATTTCATCCACTTGTTGTTTGCTACGCTCATACTTATATTGCTCCCGCTTTGCTCGTTGTCGGCTGACGTTTTGCTATTGATAGCCTATTTACTCGTTATACTATAGCCACGATAGGGTCAAAAATACGTCATTATACGGTGTTTGGCCTAGATGTTCATTACTGTACTCTATTAATATCTGATTAATATCTGTATATCAGCGGTAAAATAGGCTGTAGTTGCAAAAACATAACAAATCATTAAGAAAACTTTTGAGAGTACTATCAGCTATTTTTATATGATAGGAGTCGTTACTCACTGAAAATTTGATGACTATGCAAAGCACGCAAATAATTCCAAAAAAACAAAATATGTTGAACCTTAATCGTACTCGCCTCATCGGTCATCGAGGCGCAGGTAGCGAAATACTAGAGAATACTCTATCCGGCTTTCAGCGCGCACGTAGTCTGCAAGCACGCGGACTTGCGGGCGTTGAGTTTGACGTGCAGCTGAGCGGTGATGGTCATCTAGTAGTGTTCCATGATGAGACGCTACAGCGCTTGTGCGGAGCGCAGTCTCGCATAGATCAGCTGACCCTACCTGAGATTCAGCGTCATTTGCAATCAGGACATCAAATTATAACCCTTGCGATGTTATCCCAAACGCTACCCCTGTCATCCGCGCCGTTATCCTCACATCACACACCCAACTCTCCAACTGATCCCCTAAATGTGTTCAATAGCACTCAAGCGAGCGTTTTAAACACCGCGTCCCCAGTGCTTAGCCAGTTTAACCACATTGAGCTTGAGATAAAGACTCACAATCGTACTCATTATGGAAAGCTCGTTGCAGCGTTGTCACGTGACTTGGTAGATACGGCGCTTGCCAGCTTACCCCTTGTTCTCACAAGCTTTGATAGGCAGCTTCTTGCACACCTACAGCGACATAAAACATTATCTAGTATCCCGCGAGGGCTACTGACTCGTACGCCCTCCTTTTTGGCAGCGGCGCCTACTACTGCCATGCAACTGGGCTGTACACAACTCGGCGTGCATTACCCGCTCCTCACACAATCTGTTATCGAGAATAGTCATCGTCATGGATTGCCAGTGACTGCTTGGACCGTCAATGACGTTGATAGCGCGCAGCAGCTTGTGAAGTGGCAAGTTGATGTGATTGTCACTGATGTACCGACGCTGTTTTTATAGGACAATTTACAACAGCAATGTCTATCAATCATTAGGACTATTGCCTCAATTACTGAACTTAATTACATTCCTTTGTAGCTACATATTTGGGGTATTAGTTACACTTATATCTTAGGAGTGATAGCTTAGTCATCAATTACGTAAATTCATCCTTTAACTCATACAAGTTATTGTTATTTAGCAAGATTTTTATAGTGCATAAGTGTTCACTTTACCTAAAATATAAGGTAACATAGGATATCGAAATCAATCCTATCAGGAATAATACATGATTTTAAAAAAAGCACTGAGCTTGCCACTTAAAGGTTTACGTATTGCAATTCAATCTGGTGATATGCTCATCCAAACTGCTGGGTCTCAAGCCACGCGGTTCAAAACTATGCTCGATAGTAACAGAGCCAAGACCGCTCTCGATGAGACACCTGTGACAGCGACTCATAGCACTGCTAATGTTCAAGGCGGACAAGAGATCGCTTTTAATAGCGATACTATTAATAGCCAGAACATAGATCCCCTTGAGCTTGAATTCAAAAAATCTCCTATTAATTTAGTACCAGCGATATTTTTGATCGCAACGCCGCTAGCCGCAGCGGTGATTACGCCTTGGTATTTGCTCAATCATCAAGTGAGTGCGCCTGTTTGGGGTGTGTTTGGTGCTTTCATGGTATGGACAGGTATGAGTATCACAGGTGGTTATCACCGTCTACTTGCTCACCGTGCTTACAAGGCACACCCTATCGTCGAGAAGTTCTTATTGCTAGGCGCGACTCTTGCGGTTCAAGGCTCAGCATTCGACTGGGTATCCGGTCACCGCACGCATCACCGTCATGTCGATGATCGTATGGAAGATCCGTATTCAGCTAAACGTGGTTTCTTTTTTAGTCATATCGGCTGGATGCTACGTAACTACCCAAGCGGACAATTTGATTATAAAAACATTCCTGATTTGACCAAAGATAAAGTGCTACAAATTCAGCATAAATACTATGGTCTGTGGGTTCTAGCGACGAATGTCGCTATGGTAGCAGCGGTTGGCTGGTTGATTGGAGATGTGTGGGGTACGCTAGTACTAGCAGGTTTGCTACGGTTAGTCTTGACTCATCACTTTACGTTTTTTATTAACTCGCTATGTCATATGTTTGGCTCGCGTCCTTATACCGATACCAACACGGCTCGCGATAACTTCTTTTTAGCGATCTTTACTTGGGGTGAGGGTTACCACAACTATCACCATTTCTTCCAGTATGACTATCGTAATGGAGTTAAATGGTGGCAGTATGACCCAACCAAATGGATGATTACTGCTCTATCCAAAGTAGGATTGACTACAGATTTGCGCCGAGTGGATGATACAACGATCAAGCACGCTGAAGTCAAAATGCAGTTCAAACGTGCGCAGCAGCAGATTGATGAGATCAATGCTAATGGTATTGATATACCGCACACTATGCAAAAATTCCAAGATCGTATCAAGTTTGAGTATGATGCCTTTACCAAAACGGTTGAAGAATGGCAGGCTCTTAAAGCCAAAACAATCGAGATGAAAAAGACTGAGTTTGCAGATCGTCTGCATGAAGTGGATGACAAACTCAAGCATGAATACGCCAAAGTTGAGCAACGTATCCTTGAGCATAATAGTAATCTGAAAACAGCCTTTCGCTCTATCGGTCATAGTGCAAAAGCGGCGTAAATGATTACTCGCTAAACCTACTGACTTATTGTTTTCTCCTTCCCTTTATCTACCATAGATAAGGGGATTTTTTTGCGTTTGATTTTAGTGAGTGTAATATATCGTCATGCTATAGTACTGATGTATCACAAGCTTTCTTAGCTCGTCCCAATAGGAACCCTGTTTATGCGCTATCAAAATACTTATATTACTTTAGATCCACGCCTTTATCATCGCCAACCACCAACACCACTCAAAGACCCTACTCCAGGTCACTTTAATCAACAAGTTGCCGATCAACTTGGCTTTAGTAACGATGACGAGTTGATGGCACGCTGGGTTGAGATTATCGGTGGCATTTATGTTCCAGAAGGTTTTGAGCCACTCGCTATGGCGTATGCTGGTCATCAGTTTGGGCAATGGGCAGGACAATTGGGCGATGGTCGCGGACTACTCATGGCTCAAGTGCTCGATGACAACGATCAATTACAAGACTTGCATCTAAAAGGCATTGGACTAACGCCTTACTCCCGCATGGGCGATGGCCGCGCAGTACTGCGTAGTACTATACGTGAGTATCTGTGTGGTCATGCTTTTAGAGGTCTTGGCGTTCGGGCATCCAACGCCTTAGGGTTTGTGGTGTCTGAGACGCCTGTACGCCGTGAGCGCATGGAGGCTGGTGCTGCATTGATGCGCGTGGCAGATAGCCATATTCGTTTGGGTCATGTCGAATGGATCACCAGTTACGCCCCTGAGTTATTGGGCGAGTTTACAGACTATATGATTGACACTTACTACCCTGAGTGCCGAGAGCAAGACCAGCCGATAGCGGCGTTCTTACAGGCGGTCGTTAAGCGTACTGCTCGTATGATTGCCGACTGGCAACTCATAGGTTTTGCACATGGCGTTATGAACACTGACAACTTGTCTATTACGGGTAGTACGCTAGATTTTGGTCCTTTTGGCTTTATGGAGCGTTTTAATCCAGGCTGGATCAACAATCACTCAGATCATACGGGGCGCTATGCTTACCAAAACCAGCCCGCTATTGGTCACTGGAATCTCAACGTATGGTTGCCGCACTTTATGCACCTAGAAGGGGTAACACGCGAGACGCTGGCTGAGTGCTTAGCACCTTACGAAGCTAGTTTTATGCAGCACTATCAACAAGGTCTATGCCGCAAATTAGGAATACCACATAGCTCTGAGAGCTTGAGTCTCGCGTTTGAATTTATGACTTTTGTTGAAGATAATACTCTTGATTATACCAATAGCTTTCGTGCTCTATTGGCAGTAGTCGCATCAAGCAATCACCCTTTTGAGACGATATTACTTAACACCATGCAAGCTGAATTATCGGCCGAAGCGCTACTTATTTGGCAAGACTGGTCATCACGTTATTTAGATTATTTGGCACAGCTCGCGCGTTCTACAGAACAAGTAGTAGACGATCTAAAAGGTAACAACCCAGTTTATGTCTTGCGTAATGACATGGCACAGCGTGCGATAACAGCAGCCGAGCAAGGGCAATTTGATGAAGTTGCACGCTTGTATGAGTTACTTACCAGTCCTTATAAAGTACAAGATATTGCCACCGATTTGGATACAACTCCACCAGCGCCCGACGCGCCGCAAATGCCAATCAGTTGTTCGTCATAAGTCTGCTGATAGGCACAGCGTATGACGCTACTGATAAAAAGTTCATGTTTTATCATGCCTTATGAGTGATAACTTTTATCGGCGTTTACTAGGCAGTTAATTGACTTTGATGCTAAAATAACTTTTTTGTATGCTGCGCATGATACATACCTGTATAAGCTTTAGATGCTTTGCTCAAAATAATTTTTTTTTACCATATCTTTTAGGTAGATAGTGTTTCCCTTTTTTAACTTCCTTTTATAACAACCACGGCCATTACTATGAAAGACGATATCCAAATAGACACGGAACAACAGCAGTTTGAACAAGCGGCGCTTCATTACCACGAGTTTCCAAGACCTGGTAAAATATCCGTCACCCCTATCAAACAATTAGCAAACCAGCGCGATCTAGCACTGGCTTATTCGCCAGGTGTTGCTGTTCCTTGTCTTGAGATTGAAAAAGACCCTACTCTAGCTGCGAAATACACTGCTCGTAGCAATCTGGTCGGCGTCATCACCAACGGTACCGCGGTACTTGGTCTAGGTAATATTGGTCCTCTAGCGTCCAAGCCTGTTATGGAAGGTAAAGGGGTGTTGTTCAAAAAGTTTGCGGGTATTGATGTTTTTGATCTCGAGATTGCACAGAATGATCCCGATAAGTTCATCGAAGCTGTAGCGTCGCTTGAGCCTACTTTTGGTGGTATTAATTTAGAAGACATCAAAGCACCAGAGTGCTTCAAGATTGAGCGTGAACTGCGTAAGCGCATGAATATTCCTGTGTTCCATGATGATCAACACGGCACCTCGATCATCCTTGCAGCCGCTATGCTCAATGCACTACTACTCACTGAGAAAAAAATTGAGGACATCAAGATTGTTTGTTCAGGCGCAGGCGCAGCTGCCATCTCTTGCTTAGATATCATTACCGCACTTGGCGTGAATGTGAATAATATCTTTGTCTCTGACTCACGCGGTATTATCAGTACTAGCCGTGAGAATTTAGATGAGTCAAAACAGCGCTATGCACGCGTGACTGATGCCACCACTATTGATGAGGTGATGGATGATGTCGATATGTTCATTGGTCTATCGATGCCCGGTATCTTGAGCCCTGATATGGTACGCCGTATGGCACGCGATCCTATTATTTTTGCCCTTGCCAATCCAACGCCTGAGATCATGCCAGAGCTTGCGCATTCGGTGCGCTCGGATGTGATTATGGCGACAGGTCGCTCAGACTATCCTAACCAAGTCAACAATGCGCTATGCTTTCCTTATATATTCCGCGGCGCACTAGATGTTGGTGCGACTACTGTCAATGAAGAGATGAAGGTTGCTTGCGTACGTGCTATCGCTGCTATGGCGCACGTTGAAGCGACCCCAATGAGCAATGTCAAAAGCATCGATAATATCAAGCGTTTCGGTCGCGACTATCTCATTCCAGGCGCTTTGGAGCCTAATCTAATTATTGAGATTGCACCTGCTGTTGCACAAGCGGCGATGGACTCTGGTGTTGCCACTTTACCTATCAAAGATTTTAATGCTTATCGTCAGCGTTTATCAGAGTTTGTATACAACTCAGCGTTCGTGATGAAGCCTATCTTTGCTCGTGCAAAAACTGACCCTAAACGTATTGTCTATTGTGAAGGTGAAGACAGAAACGTACTGTTGGCGGTTCAGGTCGTGGTCGATGAAAACTTGGCTCAGCCTATCTTGGTGGGTCGCCCCTCCGTCATCGAGAACAATATCGAAAAACTTGGCCTACGTCTAAAAGATGGTGTCAACATGTCCATCGTCAATCCAGACGATGACCCGCGCTACAAAGACTACTGGCAGGGCTATTATGAGCAAAACAAGCGCCGCGGCGTTAGTATCGAGCTTGCCCGCCGTGATGTCCGCCGCAAGACTACGCTGATTGGTTCTCTACTGGTGAACAATGGTGACGCAGACGGTATGATTTGTGGTACCTTTAGCCATTATCAGTTGCACCTAGATTATGTACAGAGCGTGATCGGTAAAAAAGAAGGGGTCAGTGATTTTTATGCGATGAACGTGATTCTTATGCAAAACCGCAATATCTTTATCGCAGATACCTATATTCATGAAGATCCGACAGCAGAGCAATTGGCTGAGATGACTATTTTGGCAGTAGATCAATTGCATCGCTTTGGTATCACGCCAAGAGTAGCTCTCGTTTCGCATTCTAATTTTGGTGCCTCAGACCGTGCAAGCGCTGTGAAGATGCGTAAGGTCTATCAGATTTTGACCGATATGAATGTCGACTTTGAATTTGAAGGCGAGATGCAAGGTGATGCAGCTCTAGATGAAAATATCCGTTTTGAAGACATGCCATCAAGCCCGCTAAAGGGTTCTGCCAATCTGCTAATTTTGCCAACGCTTGATGCTTCGAACATCGCCTTTAATTTGCTAAAAACCGCAACCAGTAGCGCCTCAATCGGTCCTATCTTGTTGGGTGCTAACAAGCCTGTGCACATCTTGACGCCCTCAGCGACGGCACGTCGTATCGTTAATATGACGGCTCTTGCGGTCACAGAAGCTATAGACTTAGAAGATGAGCAAAAAGCGCTATAATCTCCACTTTAATAGACGCTAATGACGTTCCAAAGTCAGCGTCTGTTATACTCAAACCAGTCAATGCTCATGCGGTATTGACTGGTTTTTTTGTACCTATATATTGGGAGGTTGTTATGCAAGTTTATCTGGTTGGCGGTGCGGTACGTGATCAACTACTAGGACGCCCTATCAAAGACAAAGACTTTGTCGTAGTTGGCGCCACTACTGATGAGATGCTCGCTGCTGGGTTTTTGCAAGTCGGTGCTGATTTTCCTGTGTTTTTGCATCCTGTCAGTCAGCAAGAATATGCCCTTGCCCGTACTGAGCGCAAGCAAGGTCACGGTTATCAAGGCTTTAGCGTTCATGCCAGCCCCGATGTCACGCTCAGAGATGATTTACAGCGCCGAGATCTAACCGTCAATGCTATGGCTATACAAGTAGTTAGCCTATTTGATGACACTCCTCTTACAGGAGATGTCGTTGACTATTATGGCGGTCTGAATGATATCAAGGACAAGATTCTGCGCCATGTCTCAAAAGCCTTTAGCGAAGATCCTTTGCGTGTGCTTCGCGTCGCTCGTTTTTATAGTCGGTACTTTGACTCTGGTTTTACCATTGCTAGCGAGACGTTAGTCCTAATGAAGCAACTAATCGTATCAGGTGAGCTTGAGCATCTAAGTGCGGAGCGTATCTGGCAGGAGTCGAGCCGCGCTACGATGCAAACCTCGCCTCATGTCTATTGGCAGCAACTGTTTGAGCTTGGCGCGCTGACTCATTACTTTGTACCTCTAAATGAGGCTTGGAGCAATGGGCATATAGGAGAAACAGTGCAAACTACACTATATTTTGCCGCGCAAATGCAGCTTAATCTCTCACAGCGCTGGGCATTACTAATGAGCAGTCTTGCTCCCCAGATGTTTGATGCCAAGTCAGATACCACAACTGCTACGCAAGACATCGTTGCTATAGGCAATAGTGCAAAAGTCCCCAAAGCACTCACTCAATTCGCTAGTCTCTTTATAACTCAAAACGATAAGTTGAGTGGAGTAAACGAGCTGAGTGCAGCGCAAAAGATTGATCTGATTCAAGCCTGTAGCGCGCATAAGGATCCCGCTAAACTCTCACAATTACTAGTCACTGCTCACGTGTTGCAATTAGCTAGAGATCATCGACAAATGATGTTAGCACTGGGTAGCTTCCATGCTGTTGGTATTCAAGATATCGACCCTGATCTTAAGGGTGCAAAAATTGGAGAAGCGCTACGCCAAGCGCGTATAGAGCGCTTGCAAACACTATGATGGATACTACCTTTGAGACTATCACTTTAAAAAATGATGAAATGCCTGTTATGCTAGTCACGGGTAGTGCCAAACGTATTGGCGCTGCTATCATCCAAGCCGCGCACTATCAAGGCTACCGCGTGATTATCCATTGTCGTCAAAGCGTGCAACAGGCACAAGCTTTGGCAGCTAAGCTCAATACTGCTCGTGAGCACAGTGCCGCTGTTATCGCTGCTGACTTGAGTCTCATAAATGATGTTGATCTGCTTGAGCAGTTTGTACAAAAAATAATACATGCCTTTGGGCGTCTCGATGTACTAGTTCATAATGCATCGCGCTTCTATCCTACTCCGCTTAGCACTATAGATCATAACCACTGGGATGAGTTGTTTTTAAGTAATGCCAAAGCGCCCCTGTTCCTAAGCCAAGCATTACTACCTTATCTCAAAAGATATCAAGGATGCATCATTAGCCTACTCGACATCCACGCTCAGGATAAACCGTTTGAGCATTATACGGTCTACAATATGGCAAAGGCGGCGCATCAAATGCTGGTACAGTCTTTAGCATTAGAAGCTGCACCTGACGTCAGAGTCAATGGTATCGCCCCTGGCGTCAATATATTACCGGATAACAGTAGCGACCAAGCGATAGATCATCAGCAGCAACGACGCATTATTAACTCTATTCCTATGCAGCGGATTGGCACTCCTGAAGATATCGCACATACAGTGCTCTTTTTGGCAAAAGCGAGCTATATCACAGGTGAAGTGATCAACGTAGATGGTGGTCGCCGTTTGACTTTAGCAGGCGGCTCTGACTAAGATTCATGGAATAAAGAAAATATGTCAATCAAAGCGGGCAACTTGCTATCTTTTACTTGAAAATTTAAAAAAATGATGTATCATTATCCGTCTACCGTTAGGGCCCATAGCTCAGTTGGTTAGAGCGCACGACTCATAATCGTTCGGTCGTAGGTTCAAGTCCTACTGGGCCCACCATATTTATAGTACATAAAGAAATCAGGCTTGTTCGCAGCGATGCGGCAAGCCTTTTTTTATGGGGTTTCGGCAGATTTAAGAATACCTTGGTATATGGCGAACCATATAGAATATTGGTATATTTGTTGGTATAGATTATACCAACGCGGAGATATACCAACATGACATTAACTCATACGATTATCAATAAATTAACACCAAGTGAAAAATGCACCCCTAGCCGCCCTGACAAGCATAGCGATGGCGATGGCCTTCAACTGTGGGTAAGACATACGGGAAACAAAGTCTGGGTCAGTGCTTACCGCTGGCAAGGTAAACAGCAATCACTCACTTTGGGCAAGTATCCACTAATCACATTACAACAAGCACGCCAGCGTAACCTAGAAATAAAACAGTTAATTAGTGAAGGTATTAACCCGAAGGATAAGAAAAAAGAGAAAGCTGCTGAACAAGACGGTTTAAGACTTTTTGATACTATTGCACAAGCTTGGTATGCGGATCGCAAGACCTTTTTAGCCTCAAGTACGTTTAGTCGTAATTATTCAGCCTATATGCGTGACGTTAAACCGATTATTGGTCATAAACTAATTGATGATATTACCCCACCTGATATTTTGAAGATTGGTAAGAATGTCGAGGCTCGTGGCGCTAATGAAATGGCGCGACGTATAATGGCAGAGGTTGGACAGATATTTAAACATGCTATTCGCATAGGTATAGCAACATCAAATCCTGCGGCAGATTTATCAGCGGCAATCAAACCGCATAAGACTAAAAATCACAGCCGTATTACGTCAAAAGAGTTACCAAAACTTTTACAAGATATCAATGACTACACTGGCCATATCCCAGTCAAACTAGGTCTATGGTTCTTATGCTATACCTTTGTACGAACTAATGAGATCAGATTTATGGAATGGTCAGAAATCGACTGGAAGGATAAAATTTGGCGTATACCTGCAGACAAAATGAAGATGGATAGACCTCACATTGTGCCTCTTGCACCGCAGGTCATAGATATATTACAACAAATTAAAGAGCTGAATTTTTCAGAGCAGTACGTATTCTACAACCCTTCAACTCGCAAACCTTACAGCCAAAATGCTTTTATTAACGTGCTTTATCAGATGGGTTATAAATACAAAATGACGGGGCATGGTTTCCGAGGGCTGGCAAGCACCACCCTTCACGAACAGGGCTATATGCATGAGGCTATAGAGCTACAACTCGCCCATGAGCAAGAGAACAAAATTAGTAAAGCATATAACGGTGCCCAACATTTAGATTATCGTCGAGATATGATGAATGCGTGGGCAGATTTTATAGATAATAGTTTTCGAAAAGGTTATTGATTTTTATCAAAAAATTTATTTTATTTCAACTTATAGAGCAATTTTTATCAAAAAATTTATTTTATTTCAACTTATAGAGCAATTTTTATGTTAAAAAGTAGTGATTTTTATAATTTTAAAGACTCTGTTGCACTTTTCAAAGATATGATAGATAAAAGCATAAGTGACACTGAAGTGTATAGAAGAATAGAATCTGGTCAATTGACCCCCTATCTTGACTACAAAGGTGCTGCCCACCTTACTAAAAATGGAACAGTTTTGAGAGGTATTGACTATGTCTTCAAACTCTTTGAAGAAGAGTTTTATGTTTCGGGTATATTTAAGTTATCTAACGAAAACATATTCCTTTCAGAATTTTGTCTTGAAGCTATCTTAGGAGTTGGAAATCCTGTAGCTCAAAAAATTAAGATCTATAGTATTAGTAATGAAAATCTAAAAAATAAGGATCTTTCATTAGGTTATTGTTTATATAATATAAATGACAAGATAAATGAAAAACACCTAAAAACTGGTTTGAAATGCGAAATAGTTTTTGATAAAGAAGAATTACTAGATATAGTCAGTGAATATAAAAACAAGCAAAGAAACGATTATTTAGAAAATGAACTTGAAGAAGCTAGAGAGCATATTGAACGTTTAAAACGTGGTAGAAACCTATTAGAGGTAGAAGTCGATAGATTAAAGAGAGATCTGCGAGCTACTCAACTTCAAGAACCTACTGAAAATCTAAATGATGTGAAGGACAGCGCCTATCGTCTTATATTCGCTCTTAAGGATATAATATTGGGATTAGACCAAGAGTCCAAAGTTTTATCTACTGAGAAAAAGAACAAAATCAATTTTGTTAATCAAAGTGAAATAGTTGATCACATCACTGCTAAGGAGACTCCAAAGCTCAGCAAGAGCAATATTGAAAAGATCTTCACAGAAGCTAACAAACGTAGTTTAGACTAATTTTCGCAAGTTGCGATTTGCAAGTCGCAAGTTGCGATGACTATGTATGATTCCTACCTTATATTCTAGCTACACCGTAACTGTTCGTTGCGGTGGATAATCATCGTAATATACGGAGACGCTAGAATGAAAGATTCTACAAAGAATACCCAAACTGAAAAAAGTGTGGTTAGTAACCTTTTGCCGCTTCAGGGAATGTCTAGAGCAAAAGACATTCTGCCACTTTTACCATTTTCGAGAACGACTTTACATGAGTGGAGTAACGATGGTAGGTTTCCTGCAAGTGTTAAACTATCTCCAAAAATGGTGGCTTGGCGAAATGCGGACGTTCTAGAGTGGCTAGAAAAGCAAAGCCTAAATCCTTCTGATGTGCAGGAGGAAACTAATGATTAATTCAAACAAAGAAAAAGCCCATGCTCAAAGCATGGGCTTAGGTCAGTATTTAACTGATTGTGAAGCAGCTACGTTGGCAGACGTAGCAGGCAACGAAATATTAGAAAACCTTATCAATAATCATGGAAACACTAATATCTACAAACTACATTGTGATATTACCATTTTTTCTGGACAACTAAAAGGAGAAATAAAGTTAGGTACCGCTAATTCCCTAGGATTAGTCATGCAAGATAGCAAAGCGCAAATAGTGAACCTTGCCAGCGTACCGGTTAATGGCAAAGGCAGACCTTTTATAGCCGACACCGCCAAACCCAGCGCCTTTATATTGGGCTCTATGGGTTTTAATGATGTGATTATAGCTATTGATAACCTGACCGATGCCATTAATTGCTATAACTCTTATATAGATGCAGGTGTACGAGCAAGTGTTATTACTAGCATAGTACCTAGTCTATTTAGGCAGACGGTAGCAGAGTTTGAAAAAGTAAGACAGTTAACCATTATTGTGACTGCCCTGCCAGCCGATAAAGCAAAGTTAAAACAGCTTGAGGGGATGAATGTTAAAGCAGTTGTATGTGAACATACGCCCATATATGAAGCTATACAGTATGGGGCTAGCTATAATGACTTAATAGCTGATGCAGAGGTTATCGACTTACAGACGCTAGGCAAACCAAAGCCAAAACTGATTAACCAAATCTTGCCACCAGTTAAGAATGTAACTGATGGAATGCTACCTGATAGCTTACAGCGTTACGTGAATAACCATGCTGAGCGCCTAAGCACCCCACCTGAATATATCGCAATACCTCTGATAACTGCGTTAGCAAGCGTCATCGGTACAAAGGTTAGTATTTACCCAAAGATGTACGATGATTGGGAAATCGTACCAAATATATGGGGCGCTATTATTGGGAATCCATCGACTAAAAAAAGCCCAGCACTTGATGCTGGCATGAAGCCACTTAAAAACTTAACGTATAAAGCAAAAGCAGATTATGAGCAATCACAAAAAGACTTTGCAGCATAAAAGGAGATTAATGAATTTAAGACCAAAGCCGTTAAAAGTGAATTACAAAAACTTGCTAGAGAGCAAGTTCAGCAAGCTGATGATGCTGAGCACAAAATCACTGATGACGATCTCAAAGCAAAAGCGCAAACGATAGCCGAAACCCAGCAAGCTAATGAAAGCGAGCCCATTATGAAGCGCTACATAGCTAATGATGGTACTCATCAAAAGCTAGGCGAGATACTAACCCAAACCAATAATGGCTTGCTAGTGGAACGTGACGAACTGACAGCTTTACTTGCCTCGTTTAACGGTGAGCAAAATAATGATGCTCGCAACTTCTATCTTGAAGCCTTTAACGGTACTGGCAGCCATGTTATGGATAGAGTGATTAGAGGTTCGATATTTATTGAACATCATTGCTTGTCTGTTGTCGGTGGCATACAACCGAACAAGCTTGAACGCTACTTAGAAAAAACCATCAAGGGGTTAGATAATGATGGACTGATGCAACGTTTTCAGCTTGCCGTCTATCCTGACCATATCAAAGGGCTAAAAGAGCGTGATATAGCACCCAATGCTGAGATAAGGCAGATTGTGTATGACTTGTTTGAAACCATCGACAATATGAGTTTATGTGATTTCATCAAGTATGGCGCAAACCCAGTCGATGACTATCACAAGCGACCTTATTATCATTTCACCGATGACGCTTATAAAAAGTTTATGAATTGGTACGATGAGCAAAAAGCTAAAGCTGATGAGTGTGAACATAGCGTGATAGCTGAGCATATAACTAAATATCCCAAAACTATAGCGTCATTAGCGCTTATATTTCACTTAGTCGATTGCATCGAACATGGCGCGTCATTAGGTGCAGTCAGTATGATAGCGCTTGATGCAGCCCTCGCATGGCATGATATGTTAGAAACTCACATGATGCGTATTTATAGCATAGTGACCGATAGCGCCAATATTAAAGCCTCTAATTTAGCTGATAGAATAATAAAAATGATTAAGAATGGAGGTAACAAAACTGACAAAACCGACTGGGTAAACCATGGCTTCACTGCAAGAGACTTGCACCGCAAAAACTGGAAAGGCTTAACTGATAGCGAAGACGTACTGAACGCGCTTGATATTTTAGTAGGGCATGACTGGCTAACATGGCAGTCAATTGAAAGTACAGGACAAGGCGGGCGACCAACGGAGCGTTACTATATCAACTCAAGATTAAGAGAGCTTTTATAGGTTCTGTCAGTGCAGCATCTAGGCGTTATTGAAAAATAGCGCCTTTTTTATTTTTCAAATTTAGATTTTGTCAGTACAGAATTATAGCGCTATTGTTAGATAATACTTTTTTAATATTTAGTGTTAGTTTCTACAATCGATGCAACATTTGTAACTAGTTCATTTAGCGAACTATTAGTGAATTACGCTACCTCAAGGATAACCAGCAGCTCTTTAGCATCACCACTATGAGCCATGTATTGTATATGTACGGAGTTGACGGTAGGGAGTATCCTATCTAAAAAAAGTGAGTACAGGTAAAGCTCCAGCGCCAAGAATAGAGAATAATCTACATAAAATGTTTTGAACTGCCGCAAATACATCGGAGAGTGATTTACTTTAGTCTGTTAGCGATGCCAACAGATTAAAATTATCGGTGGTGTATCAGAAAGTATGCTGAGGAGTTAAAAGAAGGGTGACAGCCAAAGCAAGATGATATATTTGAGGTTATGAAGACACAAATAGATATTAGCTGCCCCGACTGTCACAGTCCCAGTTCAAAGAAAAATGGCATAAAAAGCTATGGTAAGCAAAACTACCAATGTAAGGGCTGCAACCGCCAGTTCATTGGCGACCATGCCTTAAACTATAATGGCTGTCACTCTCAAATAGAAGACATTATACAGCTAATGACGGTTAGAGGTTGCGGCGTTAGAGACGTAGCTATTATAGCCTCAGTCAGTATCGGTAAAGTATTGAGCACCATAGGCTCGTCTGTTTATAAGATCGCGCCTAAGAAGCGCTACTATGAACGCTTAGAGGTTGATGAATTCTGGACTTACGTGTATCGCAAGAAGCGTAAAGTCTGGCTCATCTACGCTTATGACCGTGCTACTAATGAGATTGTCGCTTATGTCTGGGGCAAACGTGATTTGAAAACGGCTAAGAAGCTAAGAGCACGTCTTGAGCAACTTAAAGTCAGCTATGGCTCTATTAGTATGGATAACTGGGACAGTTTTATAACCGCCTTTAAAAGTGATAACAAACGAATTGGCAAACAACATACGGTAGGTATTGAAGGTAATAACTGCCGTCTTAGACACCGGTTAAGACGAGCGGTTAGAAAGACTTGTTGCTTCTCAAAAAAGCTTGATAATCACTTTAAAGTATTCGATCTGGTGTTCTTTTATGTCAATTATGGTTACGTCTGATGCCGGCATACTTTTTAGAACACCACCACTTTTTTAATATATTACCTCAAACCGAACTGACAAAACTGACAAAACTGACAAAACTGACAAAACTGACAAAACTGACAAAACTGACAAAAGTCTAGATTATAATTTATGATATTTTTGACACGTATATAAAATAACTCTTTAAATCTATTCTTGTCTAACCAATATCATTAAAGTGTGACCAACATACTTCAGTAATCCTGAAGAGCCGTAATATTCATCAGTGATAGCCATGTTTTTATTAGATAGCTTGTGCTTCTTCTGTACCACTTTTACCTCATAACCATGGAAATTCTCACGAGCGCCGACACGTATTGCGCTATCAAGCCCTAGCTCTTTTTTAATATTACGCACTGCTTGCTCGCTATGCGCCCTAATCTGCCAATGACTGGCATCGATAAGCTGACAACCTACTGTGACGAACTGCTGTAGCATCTCAAGCCGGGTCTCTTTAATCCCAAAATGAATCGATGAGGTATTTAGGTTGTGTTTATCTTTAAATATTTCCACAAACGACTTCAGTCTAGCAGGCTCATCAATTGACATTTGATACGCACGATCAAGCGCAGTCACTAAAACTTCTTGGTTCTTATGTCCGGTAGGTGCACCTAAAATTAGTCTATCATCGGTAAACAGCTGGCAAGCATTATTGTAAATTTTTCTAGCATCACTGATAGCGATACCATGCCGAAGTGCGACCTCTGCCAACTGCCCTGCTCGTTTATCAACATTTACTGTCTGTAGTTCCTCTAATAGCGCAATCACATCGTATATTTTTGGATGAATAAATATAGATAACTGAGTATCTACCGCATCATTTTTTATGTTTTGCGGGTAAGTTACATTAACTGATGTACTGTTATCGACAAATAAAGACTCTTTGCTCACAACTTTGTTAATTAAGTAGCCACGCATCTTATCAAGATTAACCTGTTTAGTACTGCCATCATATGCTCTACCTTCTTGCCTATTCACTGTCTGATAACTAATACCTGTTACCATCTCAAATACGGTCACAGGCATAACAAGCTTAGCTTGACTCATTTGCCAGCCAGCCAGCAAATGAGCGGTATGAATATAGTACTCAAATGTAGTGTCTGGCGTTAAATGCCCGGCAAGACTAGCTAGCCCAAACCACATCCCCTTTTCTTTGTTATTAGCAAGCACAACGCTAACGATAGCATCGCTATGGGCTTTATCATAGTCTGTCATCACCTGAGCCAGTGGTGATCCGCTTAACACCAATGCCAGCTGACTAAGTGCCGTATGCCGAAAGCTATGAAAAGTAAAGCTATGATTGCTTAATAAGTGATCCCAAATTATCTTCATCATATTACTAAAAAACACAGGCGGCAGTGGTTGATCACCTGAACCTTGCGAAAATAAATACTTTCTTTTTAGTCTACGCTGCTGATGATAATACGAAATAACTTGCTTTAGCTCATCTGCTTTCAGCAAGCTATCTATCGGTATCACTCGTTTAGCGCTGCTGCTTTTAAGTCTGCGATAATGGTTAGGTCTGAGGATAATTTTAGGGTTCTCAATGACATAGCCATTGATACTGCTTATATCTGCAATATCGCCGACCTTAATACCAATGATCTCGTTAATACGCATACCAGTCCGATAAGCAAGTGCCAAAACAATTAGGCATAGCTGCTGTTGCTCAACCTCTAACTCTGATGTTTTAATATAATTTTGCATTGCTTGGTATACACGCGGTGACACCATTTCGGCTTTAACCACTTGCCGGTTATTGCCCCATGGAAAATACACATAAGGTGCATCGAAACGCGCCCGCTGATAATCATGAAATGCTCGCAGACGACCATAAGTGAATTTTTGGTTATCCTTTAAATGATCTAGCGTAGAAGTATTTCGCTCTGCTTTCTGTTCAATAGAATCGACTAGTGTGTTGGCTTCATCTTCTGTATCATCAGTACTCCGGTTAAATTCAGATGATTTATTTAAGATTGAATTTTTCCGACCATCTTTAACCTTACTTTGAATAATTTGCTCATAGATTTCCTCAAAATCATCACCCTCCCATTGATTAATTTCCTCATCCATTGTTAGCATTAGCCAGTCGCGACCAATGCAGCCGATGTATTTACTGATGGTATTAAGCCGAATGCTATGATCATCAAGCAGCGATAACGCCCAACTAAGCAAACGCTTCGCATTGGGCTGGCTAGCGACTGTTTTTAATATTGTGATAGTGGAAATAGCGTCATTTCTGGTTGATTTAAGTACCTCTTGAACTTCTTTGATCAGATTTTTACTAAAACTAGGGTAGTTTATGGTACCGCCTTGGCTATTCGACTTTATTGGTGATGGATAGCTGGCATTAAACAGTTCAGACCACGTTAGTGGTACAGGATTTGACTTAATGTCCTCTCGGTTATAATGGATAAGCTTATCAGTCGATAGCCCCGTGGTTTTGAGACCACCTTGTTTTACCACAGTAAGCGCACCATCAATCAGGCTACCTTCTATTTGCCGCCAGTGATAGTTGGCATATTTGATAAGCAATGAGTGCTGCGGGCGCTCACTATCTTTATTGGTGAGCTTAAGCGTTTTTGAAATATCGTTAATTATGGTATTAAATGACTTTATCTTGGCCGTGTTTAACTCTTTATCCTTTAGAGCATATAAAAAACACAAGCTCATATCATCAGGAATATAATCAACAAAACGGTGTAAGCTTTCACTGTCATCAGCCGCGCAGCCATAATTATCATCACGCACTCTAAGCGGTATCACAGCCACTGACTCTGCCCTACTTTTTTCATCAGTCGCTGGCATGTCAATCTGATACATCTGACGCTCACCAAACAGCCAATCGTATAACGCTCTTAGTACCTCAATGTCATTAATACCACCATACATGATGCTGCAATACAACACCCCTTCAACCAAGTCGTTTACTGAGAAACGCCGTTTTCGTTGCCAAACCTCTATCATTGTCGTACTACTGTCTGCCACAGCACGTCCATTCACAAACCAATCATAGTTAATGGTCAAGCGCTCACGAGTTGCCAGTATCGGTACCACAGGCTCATTAAGATATATCTGATGCGTTTTATTATAATCACGAACAAACTCTAAAAACCCACGCCGAGCCAATTGGAAGTTTTGAGCGGTGTCGAACGTCCCTTCTAGCAACTGGTTAATTGCTGAATAATGATACTGCAGCTCACAAGGCGGCTGCATAGAATTTTGATTGATATATTCTTCGATTAATTTTTTAGCGTCATGCTTAACACTTTTTTTGGATTCTTCTCTATTAAGCTGTCGCAGTTTATGAGCACTTATATTATCCATATAGACGAACCTCAATTTGTTTTAAGTGAAGATCTGTAGCGATCGCATCTAAATGAGGGCTGAGCTGGTGCAGCTGATTGATAGAGCTTGATGACATCGGGTGCATGAACTCCTGATCAGGATGCTCGTGACCGTAAAGCGCGCAAATTAGATAGTCAGGTACGCGCCCTGTAAGCATGGATCTCAGCTGATGACGCAGCCAATTATCCTGATGACTAAAAAAGTCTTGCAACTGATAACGGACTCGGCTTGGCGTAATACTGGCGAAGCCTTTTGGGTTTTTTTGGTAAATTTGAATGAGGGGTTGTTCTGATTGCAAGATGGCATTGATGGGATAAGGCGCTGCTGGACATAATGGATTATAGATAGCGGCAAATTGCTCAATATAAGTCATATAGTTTTTTATAGCCGTTATCAAAAACTTGCTAAGAGGAATGAGCCTGCCATCAGATTGCGCATGACGCTCTTCTTTGTCCGATACCCATAACATGCGCCGCTTAAAGTCAAACTGGTGTAGCAAGCCTGGTGCGTGCTTGACTGGCCGGATACCCGTTTGGATCATAACAATATGCCATAGCCAAATGCTATAGCTATTAAACTGCGTAATATAGCGATCCATGTTGGATTTTAGCTTGCCATTAAAGCTCTCGGCACTGACAGCCAGTTGATTAAAGAACTGCTGGCACATTGTGGTCTTTAGTGCCATATCACTACCAATGTGGCTTCTATGCCCGTTCATCGGTACGCTACACTCATCTATTAAAAGTGCTTTTTGCTCATCATTGCAATATTCAGTTATCAGCTGTACCGCTTTTAGATAAGTTTGCTCTAGCTCTACCGTTTTAGTGCTAAGGTAATACAGCGAAGAGCTATGCCGTACATCAACACCTGTGATCAGGTCAGCATATAAGGGCTTATTAAGCTCGTTTTTGATGAGGATAAATAGGCCTACTTCAATATACTGCGGACTCAGTGCTGGTAGGTTAAGCAGATCTTTAGCATAAGAGATAGCGTCTTTAACAGTATCGGATGAAACGGTAATTTTATCCTCAAGCATAACTTGTAAAGCTTCAGGAATTGCACGATAAAAGGTACTGCCATAACTTTGTCTGTGGGCAAGAAGATGACTTCGAGTATTGGTCGTCACATCAATCGTGATGGCAATGCTACTAACTTTACGGACACGGTCATAGACGAAATACTTCCGTTGACTGCGACTGCATTGCCAATCAGCAATGATGCTATCAATACTAAGACCGCTTAACAGTGATAGTATTAAAACGGCATACCCAGTGCCTCCCTCTTTATCAACACTCATAAAGCGTTGCCAAAGCGTGGCAAATAGCATCTGATATCCGGTAATGCTTAGCTGACGATGATTGGTTGGGAAATGAAACTGATTACGGCGGGCGTGTTGGTGGTTGTTCTTTAATCGCCACTGCTGTAGCTCAGAAGATTTAGCAATTTGTGTGGCTGGCTTAAAGTCATTGTCTAGCAAAGGTACTTCGTCGTCATCAGCAATATTTTCAGCGATTGCCACGTTACTTTGCTTGTTTGATTGTTTCGTACCAAACACAATACTTTGTAGTGGCTCATTGTCAGTACTCACCACTGTCTTGATGACGGTTTGAGCCGACTTTACGCGTTTGGTGCTCCCAGTATAAGTTTTGCCAATAAAGGTTTTATTATTAATTGCTACCTCATAAGCCAGCCTGATTTGACCGATTTTACTACCAAGATATTGGTTCGCTGTTTTACCTGTTGCCTCTTTCTGTTTAACGCTCGCTTCATATTGTCTGATATAAGATAAGCATGAGGACAAGCTATCGCACTGATCGTGAATGCTAATTAACTGGTCGAGAATGCCACGTTGTGGATCAGAAGGTCTTAGGGCCATACGAACACGCACACCAAGCTTATCTATTTTAGCAAAGTGTTTATCATGGCGTGCTGTGATCATAAATATCACTTTTAAGTAGCCGCTCATAAACCGCCAAGCATTACTCTTAACGTCTATCGCACCATACTCCTGATAAAAGACAATGAGCATATAGCTGACCGCCCACTCTCCAGTTTTACCTTCCCGAATGATTTGCGTCATTACCTCAGTGCAGTCTATGCCAGTAAAGTCTGCAATATTAGACTCTAGTGTTGAGGGTAGTAAATCAATATCATCATCTGGCAACAGACTGATTACATCCATCACGAGCTGACGCATTTGTATGTGATGTGGTGAACCTATTGGGATAAGCTTGTTCAACACTTGCCTGTCGATCACATCATTAAATAATTTAGTGTGACCCATAAGAGGCGTCCATCCAATTCAGACTTTTGGGCAGACCTAGCATCATCTCATCATTAGCCGCTTTGCCCTGCTGATACTCATAAGCACTTTGGCTGATACCAGCAAACCTACAATAATTGTCTACCGTCAGGCGATCAATATTCATGAGTTCGCAAATAATGCTTTTTGGTGCACTAGAGCTTAAAGCCTTTAGAAATTCAGGATGATTAATTCCCCTTGAGAAGGCCAGCCGGACAACCTCACTCCAAGCTAAGCACTTAATATCTCTCAGGCTTTCAGCGGCAACTAAGCAAGGCTGACGTAAACTCATCTCTTCTATTAGAATTTCATCAAACCTTCTAAACTCATTAAAAAAATAATAAGTCTCGTTTTTATCATTTACCAAACGTAGTGGTGGTCGATAATAATCATTCAAGCTAGCCATATTTATACTAGCTATTCTTGGCCTAAATTGATGCCATATCAACAATGGCTTTTGCGCATCTTGATGAACAACCAAATTATATTTACTGAAAGTTATAAACTTCTGAGCAGGCTTTAGATGAATAATATTCATTTTGATATAGTTAATAGTGAATCATACTAATTATGATATGTTATAACTTATCGATTGTAAAGCCTTTAATATTGCTGTTATATTTTTATCTTTAGATAACTTAAATATTGATCTGTAATCAATTTTTTAAGCAAAAAAAATACTCTTTAACCTATAAGCAATAAAGGCTAAAGAGTATTTTAAAATTTCAATTTTAGTTAGGTGAGGAAGTTAACGTATTATTTCAGTCGACCTTCCTATCAAGCTTAGTCTTATTCATTCTCATCAGGAATATACTTCAAAATATCCCCTGGGGTGACTTCTAATACCTGACATAGCTTATTCAAGGTGTCGAACTCTATACGAGTCGTCTCATCGTTATAAATCCTATGAAGTGTTGATTTACTAATATCCGTCATCCTTACTAAATCAGCAACTCGAAGTCGTCTTTCTGCTAAAAGCACAGGGAGATTACAAAAAATCACAATAAAATCCTTATTGGTAAGTAAAAAATACTTGCCAGTGACTACTTTTCTGCTAGAATAATACTCGTTGGCAATAACTAAGTTTCCGTCAAAAACTATTTTATGCTGACTAACGCTTTATTATGTCATATACCTATCTTGCTGCTCAATAGCTCACTAATGATGATAGGTGCGACTGGTTCGATAGATATCATTATTATAAAAAGGTAACGCTAATCATAGGTATCGGTCATTAAAAAGGAGTACGTTGTGGGCATCAGCATTGAATGGAGCATGACACAAAACGCTTGGGACAAACGGGTCTGTGAGGATTATTGGGCCTATGATCATAAAATCAGCTATGTGGATTATGTTAGTTTACTTTGTCAAAAGTATAGCATTAGTACCCATACATTATTTGAAACCGTAAGCCAATGCTACGCTTGCTTAGATGATGTGTGTTGTGAATATTGCGGAAACGCCTGTCCTATTGAAGTACCTGCCGATATTGCTTATATGCGGGCAAAAGAGAGTTGGTTTTGTGCAGTATGTGAGCATGCTATGTGGCGCGGAGACTCTATTAGCAAATAGAACTAGCCTCAATCGATAGTAGCAGCCAAAGCCATACGTTTATTACGTGTGGCTTTGTTTTTCTTCAGCATAAACCGCCTTTAAACGAAAACAGTCAGGCTCTTCAGTCATACTTGAGCTGAGATAAGTAAATGCATTATCATTAGACAACAACTCCTCAATAGCATCTGATATATAAGCAAAGGCTTCCAGTGGAAGACTTTGCACGCTCTGCGTCCCAATAAGCACCCCTTTAGTATTACGAGCGTTGGTAAGTAGACCAATCATCTTATATGTAGCTGTTTTTATCATATCTGATTCAGGCTCACCTGTGGCAATTGCTTGGACAAACTGAAATGAATAACCACGCTTGAACAAGCTTTCGATATCTATAACGTCTATACCGATAAGCGTACTGGCTGAATTAACATCAAGCAGTCTAATGACATCGTTTACTTCATCTAGCTGACATCTAATAACCCCTTCTATGATATCTAAGCGTTCATACTCATGATCATCTGTTTGTAAGCCTACTAAAATATCAGCCTCTGCTTTCTCTTTTAGCTTTAGCAATGCCAGCTCATTCCAACCATCACTGAGGATAAAACATGCGATAACAGATGGCGAATAATGGCCTTTATTTGGTCGATATAAAGCGATACATGGAATGTCATCTACTTTCGATTTATCGAGCTGATATTTCATCATTAGACCCTTTATTACTTTAAATATTATGACACTGCGACTATCACTCGTTTTTATTTTTATACTGATTTACGGCATGGTTAATGAATTTTTGCACTTCATTCATTAGCCTATCTACCTGTTGCAGATCTATTGAACTTTTACCATCAAATATATCTGTGTCTAATACAGCAAAGGTCATATGCCTACCTGAACCAAAGCGCTTTGGCTTAGTCACTTTTAAATCAAAATCAGAAGCTTCTATCTTAAATAGTTTATAAAACTCATTCCTAATCTTACTTCGTCCTTCCTTAGCAGGAACAGACATTTTAAAGCAAATTTTCTCTTGCTCGATTTGCAAGTAAATATCTATATTATTTTCTACTCTATGACCCAAACCCCAAAAGCCCATAAAGCCGCCCGAAGGATTAGCAACATAACCCCAATTGCCTTCTCCTAAGTAAGACTGTAAATATTGAAAAAAGCCAATCCAAGCGCGTTTTTTCCATTCGTTGACAGGCTTTGACTTAAAGCTTTGCACCGCTTCTTCAATAGACTGCAGATGGTTATGATAATCGCTATATATATCACTCTCTTGCAGTGCCGCATTTTGTTCACTATTAAAGAGGTCTAATAAATCTTGTCTAGTTACTGGATAAAAACCGTCCTTTAACACAGCTTTGTAGTTGCTTTGATCATGCGTTTGCAAATAAATAGGAATGATTTTATCTTCTGTAAAGGTTTGAGCGTGTCCATTAAGCATAAACTGCTTGTATCGAACCAACTGATCGGAATGCTGCAAACTACCTACTTTATCTTCGATTAATACACAGTAAGTGTCATTAACAATACAAAGAACATCAATATTACTCACCTGACGTTTTACTACTACTTTATCAATACGACTTGGTAGCGATTTACCCGCTTTTTTGAAGAATAACGCCAACACACTGGTTGCTAATCTATTTAGCGCTCTATGCTTATCGCTTCCTGTCTGATAGTCTTGGTCTGCCCAAGAAAGAAGCCAACAAATAAAAGCGTCTTGTGATAATTCAGAGGTGGCAAATTTAAATAAGTTAGGTGTGGTCATTCTAGCCCCTTGATTAAATTAAAAAATGTATTTGTGTTTGAGTGATTTTGGTAAAACTCTTGATCAGCTATTTTGTATATAATTTCATTCCACTTTCTAGGCGCTCTAAAATTACTGCTTTTAACTCGTTAGGCTCAATCACCACTGCCAACTGCGACATACTAAC
This sequence comes from Psychrobacter sp. DM4, assembly GCF_051307035.1. GTDB lineage: Bacteria > Pseudomonadota > Gammaproteobacteria > Pseudomonadales > Moraxellaceae > Psychrobacter. Next base: position 1,194,151 of record NZ_CP195536.1, on the reverse strand, counting down.
CAGCCAGTCTTGCAAGCGCTGCGTATTGGCAACTGTTGCACGCACTTCGTTCCAAGTGTCATCGATAACCGTAATCGTTTGAGTAGATGATAACGGCCGCTCATATAAATGCTGGCAGGCATATTTTTGCACCTTTAGAACCAGTCCGATTTTTAAACCATTATTCAATTCCAACTTTCCTAGCTTACGTAGATTCTCAAGAGTAAAAGCATTGCGCACTACCCAGTCCGGTACCAACTGCTCTGTTACTTCAGCTGCTTCAATACGATTAACTGCAAAATTACGATGTGCCTTCAACAGGACGTTATCACCGATATGATCACTCGTTGGATTAAACCCAGTAAGATAGATCATATTGTCGATAAAAATAAGTCCTTTAGGATAGATTACCCTGATTGTAGGACTGTTACGCCATTTGTTTTGATAGCTGATTTGAAGCTGCTTGTTGTGTAATAACGCCTGATGGATACTAGCGAGCACGTCACTATCAAGCTTTGGTGCTTGTACGATACTTGGCAGGGTAATGAGATGATTTTGCCACTGCCCTAGTCTGCTTTGATTGAAGCTGGTCTTATCTTGACGATCTAACTGGGCAAGCTTTTCACTAATACTTTGCTTGAAAGACGTTGGTAAATAGTTTGCGGTATATTTATCAAGCATTTGCCAAAAGAACACCGTTTGCTCATTAATGACATCAATACTAAAGCTTGGCTCAATATAAAACCTTGCCGTCTGTCCGCTGATATTCCGTCCCCAAGCTGGCAGACGCATTAAAGCATCGCTGTGAAAAACGTCATTGAATATTTGATTGAGACTTGTTAGATCGTTCTCTAAATTTTTGCGCTCGTTTGCGTAATGGTTAGGATTATTGCCATAAACATTCATTAGCTCTGTGAGTGATATTGCCTTGTCTTTACTACGTGGCAAGCGCTGATAGAGCGCAAACAAACGGGCTGATTTTTTGTAGGTTGCGATTGGGTGTGTAGACATATAAGCTACTCTATAGGTTATAGAATCTATCAAACTGTCATCTTAAAAGTAGGCTCTTATAAAAAGGTTAATCAAACCGCACCACAATCGCCGTGCCATTATCATAAGCATGACCATCTGAGTCATACACTTGATTCCTAAGCGACTGTAGCCACTCCTGTAAATCCGTTTGATTATCGATACGCGCCCATTCATTACTTGGCACTAAGTCATGAACACCGTCAGTACAGACAATGAGACTATTGCCTGATTGTACCGTGATGTTTTGCCTTATACTTTTAGGTGGCTCGCTGCTTGGGTCATCACTATCTACTGCTAAAGCAAAGCATTCAGTAATGCTATATAAGCTGCCTGCCATACCTGTGCGATTGTACTCCGTAAACTCTACTTGGCGATCTTCATCTTTCGCTTGCTCATCTACCAGCTCATTAAGCAGATTATGATCACGAGTCAAGCATTGCCATTCTTTTGATTCTTTTGTTAGCAAGTACACACGGCTGTCACCTACATGAGTGATGTCTATATTGATTGAGTCGTCATCATTCAGCGCGCCGATGATCATTGCGAGAGTTGACGCAGCACCATAGCGTTTTTTGGTGTGCTTGGTTTGGCTCAGTTGTTGATAGATACGATCTGAGGTCATGTTTCGGACGTTTACTTGATCGTCATTCCATAGTGATCTAATTGCTTTGACAACTGCCTTTGAACAGTGCTGTGACTGGTTAGAACTACCGACACCGTCCGATACGGCAAGGCAAAATGGAGCAACAACTTGGGTCGCTGGCATCACTCCTAAATCCTCTTGATACCAGTGATCTAAGAAGAAAAATGCGTCTTGTTGTAGTCCGTTGCTGGCATTGCCTTTAAAGGTAATGGCGCAGGCATGGGCTATTGTTTCAATAAGAGGTTCATCCTCATCAATTAAAATAGCTGTCATGTTCACTCGCTCATCAGTGATTATCGTTAAGACAAGTATAGTAGATTACCTAGTAATTTTTTTCTAGGTTATGCGATATTTTGAGTCGATATTGATCACGAGTGACTGACAACTTATAAAGGTGATGTTTAATTTCCTCTTACTCATCAGGTGACTATTCTGTCCTTTTTTAGGATATCGCATTATCAGTATTCATAGAGTAGAGTGATATGCGCCTAGTACGATTTGGCACAAAGAAACCCTGCTAGGCTATAATAGCAAACGCTTAACAGGGCTTTGTCAGTTTTACAAAATTCTTAGGTAGCCTGAATGATATCGGGGTTTGTTTAGGCAAGGTGTTAAGTAGTACCCACTCACCGCGCTCAAAGTCGACTTCCATTTCTTTGCCATTTACGATGACTGGTGTTCTAGAAATATTGATACTATCTGTTTGTATGACGCGGTTATGGTAGCGGGCCTCAATGAATGCTCGCTCAGTAAAGAAGTTACCCATCAAAACACCACAATGCGGGCATGAGTTAGACACGAAGCTGCCGCCCATTGTTTTGCTATACATGCTTTTTAGAGGCGCAAACCCATAAGTCTGAGCAAGGTTGTTATTGATAACCTGAATGGTGTCACTGTCACAATCTGTTATATGACCGCTATAACGACGATCCTCGTAAGGCACACCATAATTGGTGTTTCTATAAACAACCTTGGCCACGCTATTCATGCTTCTCTTACAAGCCCAACATTTTTGCTTAATGATTTTTAAAAACAACTCTGTGCTACGGCTGTATTTTGCATAAAACTTTATCTGTGATGACATCATCATAGAGATGAAATCCCCTAAATCCAACGCAATCGGCTCAAAACGCTCATAAATCAAACCCTCCTCGGTATCTTCCTGATTGACATTGAAAACCTTGTAGGAGCTACCAGGCTCTTTTTTGTTTTTGTAGACCGAAAATACTGGCACATCCTTGGTTTTATACAAGTAATCACCGGTAATGGCATTTCTATCTTTGATTGAGCCACTTCTAAGCAGCCATAAGCCTCTAACACCTGAGTCTTTATAAACCTGTTGACGACGTTTGGTTTCAATAAATGCTTGCGGGCTCCACTGCACCTCAATGGCGATCTTAGCCTTGCCTTTAGTGGCATAGATATCCGCTATCCATTCCTCGCCCTTGCTTGATACACCACGTTTTTCGACTTGCACATTCCAACCACATTCGAACAGAGTTTTACTGACCAGGTACTTGATATGTATGTGCTCAGCCGTTTCACCACCGCTTGAGCAATCTGTATCGGTAGGCTTGGCTTTATGAGAAAAGAACTGTGTGCCAAGCTTACTTGTTTTAAGGATGGCGGGCGTGTTGCAACAAGACATTTTGAAAGAAGAGTGCTTATCCTCTTTCAAAGCAATCCAGTCCTTTAAGGCGTAATGAAAACTATAAATAGTCTGATTGTCTTTTAAGCAAACAAACGCCATCTCGTTACCCTTACTGTATGATTCCGATTACTTTAGCGATATTAGTGGCATATAGCTTCTTCTTAGCGCGAGTCATGGCAACATATAATAGGTGGTACTCTTTATCAAGAACATCTTTTGCAGAACCGTCCTCATTAAAGAGTGACTCGTTGAAATCACTATGGATACGCACGTTATCCTACATTATTTATAAAAAGCTAATTAAATATTTTCTGACACGATTTATCGTATTCCTACTATTTTTAGTAAGATTCAGGTGGCATGATTCATATTTGGGTTTTAACCGTAAGACAACCTATCTTAGACTTCAACCACCTAAATACTCACTCGGCGTACCATGGCTAGAAATATATAAATATCGAACGGCACGAGTTGCTGCAACATGAAATAAAGCCCTTTCATTAACATCTGATAGACGCTGCTCTACTACATCTTCCGATGCATTTATTGCAATGTTTAATGGCACTACCCCCTTATTAATACCCACCATCATGACGCATCTAAACTCCAACCCTTTAATACGATGCATGGTAGCTAGACGTACCCCTTCTTTAGATCGATCGTCTGACTTTTGGCGAGAAAGTGTATGAGTAGGCACTCCGTGACTTTGTAAAATATTTGCATACGATTTGCATAATTGATTCGTACGTGCAACAAAACATATCTCTGAAAGAGAAACGTCTTCATTTTTTAACTTTTCAATCTGCTGTACTAACCACTGTATCTCACTATCAATATCTGTAAAATTTTGAACAACAGGCTCTTGGCCTAATACCAATGAGCGGTAGTCATTTGTACTATCGATACCACCATCTAGATCATCGATATCTACATTTTCTAATAAAGCAGTCGCATAACGACGAATTAGTTCTGTAGTACGATAGTTAATTTTCAACTTACGACCACGCCCTATGATATTAATACCACACTGACTAAAGCTTGTTTTACGTTGATAGATACGTTGATGCGCATCCCCAACGATGAACATATCATTCTGATTCTCTAGAACCAGTGCGCGTAACAGTTTTAATGACTCAGATGTAAAGTCCTGCCCTTCATCTACGACGACAGCACGATAACTACGTTTATCACCACCACTTTGCATTAAATCTAGGGCATGGTGCATTGCATCTTCTACAGTGACAAACCCACCTCTCGCCAGCTGCTCTCGCATCTCCTCAAAAACAGGCCAAATATCTGCTCGCTGTCGCCTATTTAGCGCAACACCTCGACCAATACGACTAGCATTAAAATACTCTCGACGACTACGCACTTGCTGAGACAAAATAACCCGCTGCCACTCTTCTTTATAAAAGCTATCAGGATAGTCAAGCTCGCCAGGAACTAAAGCCATTGCCTTGCTCCAGCAGTTTTCATAGTGTCTATCTCTGCCACCAGGGTAAATAATGGTAGATTGATAACCATTACGCTTAACAAACTGACTGACCCATGCATCAAGATTAACTACCTCAATGCGCTGGGCTTGCTCAGGCGTGCATATCTTGCGTAAATTATCTGCAATATCTAAAGCTAAATTACTCGTAAATGTGGTAAACAGCAGACGAGCATCTTTTGGCCAATCTGGTTGAGAAACTAACCAGCGTGCACGGTGCATAGCAACAACCGTTTTACCTGTACCAGCACCCCCTAGAACTCGTACTGGACCATTCCAGTTTCGCTCTACCAGCTGACGCTGTGAAGGGTGTAAGAATACTCTCCAGCGCTCTAAAGGTGCATTAAGCATACGACCTAGCTCCTGCTCATCTTCAGGAACATGGAATCGACGCTGTGTCGCTGGGTTATCTAATGCTCTCTCAAAATCTTCCGTGTCTACAGGCTCTTTGGACTTCAAGACCGAGTATTCTTGAACAATATCCTCTAAGGGCGTCCCTGCTGCTAATAGATATAGTGCCTCAAATGCTTCAATAGGTAATCGGCGCTCTACTCTCTCTAGCTCCACTTCGCTAGTCAAAGAATGTACTAGTGCTAAGCGCTCCTGCGGGACACCTATCCTTAATAACACATCGTCTTCTAAATCAAACAATGGTGCTGCGTCAACAGCTGCACTCACCTTTTCAGCCTGGTTTTGTAGAGCATTAGCTTCTACAACAGGGGGTTGTGCATCTTCCTCAACACTCTCTAATTCATGCTCCACCTCAAATAATTGTAGAGATCCTGTTTTTGGATGAATCTGACAACGATGCCGCACCGCCCAGGTATAAGCATTATCATGATTATCTACCCATAGTAAGATATAAACATTTCCCTGCTCTGGGCTAAGTACAATGCCGCGATAGTCTCTATCAATACGTACAGATCGAAAGTTGGGATCTCGAGCATTTCGTATCAATTCATAATTAATGCCTGATGCTCGAGGATCAGCACGAAACTTACTGACAAAGTTCATTACTGCTTTTTGCTTTTTACGAGGAATGCTCGCAAAAGCCTGAAGAAAGCCGTCCCCTAACGCTACTTTGGGCTGTACCTTAGCCATACTCTACTCCTTAATTAGCGCCTAGCGCCGTTTCTAACTGCTCTAACCAGTTGTCAGACTCTAATGAAATAAGTAACCAATTTTTTAACTCTGGCAACTCATCAACTGGTTCAATAAATACAGCAATATTACGATCAAACCATGCTAATTCAGCGGTACCTATTGTGGCACCCTCTTCATTCGTTAAGTCAATTCCCACTTCAGGCGCTACTGTTATAAGGTTTTGTAAAGACATAATCTCATCATTCGTTAATTCGCTGAGCTCACGAATATCAACCCACTCTTTATCTAAAGCACTTCTATTTACATCATAACTTGCGGTAGTGCTTCCGATAGATTCTTGATGCTCCGTACCCATTCCCAGTAAATCCGTAAATAAGCCAACTTGCAGACCTGATTCTGTGACTGGATGAAATCTTGGCGCAAACTGTAAGACGTTATAAGCCTGCCAAATTCGTCGCCACGTTTCTTTTACTTCTTTAGAATGCTGACTATTGAATACAGCATCATTGATACTCATAAAAATGTGTAACATTGGCTGGTCGGTCTTTAATGACTCTATATGATCCTTTTCAATATAACTGAGCAGATGCCAAGCATTCGAATGGTTATCTCTATCTGCAACAACGCCCCAGTTACTAGGATCACTCGGTAAGCTGTCGACAACTGCCTCATACCAATTGGTATTGTTTTCTATCTGATTCGCAACAAACTCATCCAACTGTGGTCGACGTGGTACCAGCTGTAGGAAAGACAAGCATAATGCAGACTCGGTCAGCTCTTGCCATGTTTGTTTCGAGTTTGTGAGCCATGCTTTCAGCCATTCAAAATTTCCTTGCTCTAATAAGCCACGGATTTCTTTTAAGTTTCTCCATGAGTGCCTCGGAGCAATCGTATTCCATAATCGACAACCTGGGCTAGACTCCTTTGTACAATCTAATAGTAGACGTGGCTGGCTGACTGTTTTGGTCGTACTTTCATTGTCCAAATCATCCCAAGTAAGTACCCAGACTTTTCGACCAGAGCGTAATAAGCTGAGTCTTTTCCGCAAGTCGTCTGTCACAATATCTCTGTGATATTCATAACCATCGGTATAAATAATCAGCTCGTTATCTTGAGTACGTTCTGCTTCTTTGAGCGGACGCAACACGAAGTCTGCACGGGTTTCTAACACCCCATCATCTTTACCAAACTCAACCTGTGGCTCTAGTTGCCACATACTTGATCCCGTATCAATAAGATAGCCAGGCTTATTATTGATACGCTCTTTTATCACTTTAAACTGCTTGCCCAGCGCCTGAACAAACCTCTCTTCCAAAGCACTCTCTAAGATATGATTGGTCGGTACCTCATTTAAAGCATCAATAGGCACTAACTTATCTTTGTTATGCAGAATCTGTGTCAGTAGCTTAACCGCAGCCTGTCGTGAGATATCCTGTCTATGATGACTATTGCGATAAGCCAAAATACAGCTATAACAGCCATCTTTATTCTCATCATTCACACACTTACAAGTACTTAGATGGTTCAGCGCTTTTTCCAACATTGTAAATAAAGCTGTGGGAGATACCATTAACTGCTTTAAGTACCCTGTACCGCCAGGGATACGATCATAAATCACCAAGTACTGTTTGCTACCAGATAAACTCGATTCTCGCATTTCAGTAACTTCAAGATGCTGTACCGCGCCATGGAAATACTCTTTTAACCCCAAATTAATAGCAGCAATGAAAGACAATCTTGCCTGTTCTGATTCAGCTACGTCAGCTAAAGGTAATAAAATGCGGATGGCTTCTGACTTAAGCTCACGATATAAATAAAGGCTTTCAAACCAGTCATTTTCAGACTCAATAGCACCAGGACGTGCCAGCCTACAATCTAAAGCATGAGCAAACTGCCCTTTCTTAAGCTTTTTACGACGCACCATGCCACAATACTTACATATCTGAAAACCTTTTCTTGAGCTGCTCTTACCAGCGACAGAGAAGCTATTAAACTCTCCAAACTGCTCGCCAAAGTTTACTTCCCTAAAAGTAGCTGTGCTGACGTATTCAAAACCAAAAGGTAGCTCAGGGTTATCAATACGCATGGCATTGCGACAGTTTATGGGATCAATATCAATCAATAACTGACGCTGAAAGAACTTAGGCTCTCTCTGATCACTGTCATCACTAATACGGTCATAGCGAGAGTTAGCACGTGCATAAACTTGGCGTAACTTAAGCAGATTGTGCTTTTGCTGGATATCCGCCCAATAAGGATCACCACAACGCGGACATGCACTGTGCTTATCACCCGATAAAGTTATATCTTCAGTGTAGTGGCAACTAGGACACATCCGCCATTCACTAGGCTCAGACAACCGCAGATCGATCTGCTCAATACTAATCTTATGTTCAGATACATAGAAGACATTTTCGGGGACCAACTCATTGAGCGCAGCTTGTGCTGAGCGCTGGAATTTTAAAGAGACTTGCTCATAACTGTTTTTCTCAGAAGACTTATCAGAGCCAGTCCTGTCTTTTTGGTCGACTTTACGCACAATGACTGAGTTTAAGGTAACACCCTCTTCAGGGAACGCATAGTTCGGTAACAACCCTTCATCTGTAAAGAAGCTGAGCGTTGGCTGTTTATTAATACTGCCCATTAATGATAGCAATGCATCACGTTCTCGTTTTAAGTCCCCAAGCGTCTGATCTCGTGCATCGTCTGCCGGCTGCTTTGATAGCACTTCAAAGTTCTTCTTCAGATCTGCAGCGCGCTTTCTATGGCTCTCACGGCTGTCTAATAACTCTTTTAGCCTATTAACGATACGCCAGCTTAGCGGCGTATGCTCTGCTTGTTCTCCAGATAGCGATTTTCTTCCCTGCCCATTGCCTGAGTATTGTAAGCCAATGAAATCCTTTAAGTGTGCTTGCCCCTCTTCGTCCAGCTCTTTAAACAACTGAATAAATCTACTATAAATCTGCTCTTGATGCTCGTCGATAAAACTAAGCAGATTATTAGGAAATCTCTGGATGGCCAATCCATTGCTTGTATTTTTTCCTTTGCCTTGCAAACTGTTTAACACCGAGCCCATCGTTGGAGCGATCGCATCTTCACTGACTCCTGTTGCGACCCACCGATCAAAACAATAGGCAATGAGTTGACGTTCCAATACCGCCATTGCATTTAAGAAGATACCAGGGGTAGCAACATCCCCTTGAATCATCTCTAATGGGTCTTCATAAAAGTAGTTATCATGATTACTACCATTGGCTATAGTGAGTGCTAACGCATTGCCATTACTACGACCAGCACGACCAATGCGCTGTAAGTAGTTGGCTTGCGCAGGGGGCACAGAGCATAGCAATACAGCGGATAAATCACCAATATCAATACCCATCTCTAAGGTGGGTGTTGCCGATAGCAAGTTAACGTCCCAAGCGTTTTCTCCATAAATAAAGGATTGCTCAATAGCCAAACGATCCTTGCCTTCTAGCAGTCCTGTATGTTCACTGGTTACCAAACGCTTGGGTGAAGTCCGATAAGCCAACTGCCCTATCTGACCGCTATTCACGGGTACATAAGAGCCTTTACAGTCACTTTGTAGGCAAGGCATGCCATTCCAATTAGCTTGATGCTGTAGTGAGATTGTTTGACGGCTACCACAGCAATTACAAGCAATCGTTGCAACCGAGGTTACTACTTGCCAATATTCGGTATTTAATAACCAAGCACCCTCCCCTTTGATTGTGTCTTTCTCTATCAACCAGTCATGATGATTAAGCGTATTGATTAAAATACGTGCCGCTTGTTCATACTCAGCAGAGGCTAATATATTGTCGAAAGCTATTGTCTTATTGAACCAATCTTGATACCACTGAGAACCTCTACCTACTAGGTTTTGGAAATTGTTATTAACGGGTGTAAAGGTTAGTGCTGCAGGCGGTTTTGATGAAAAACCAAAGCCTGGTAACCAAGGAATACGAGACAACAGATAGGTTGTGCCACCCTCTCTTACATAGCTGTCTAAGATTGGATCATAAAAGGCACCTTGTTGACGCAATCGATTTAGAAAACCCAATAAGAAAGTTCGAACTTGCTCTACCTTTAAATAACGAAACTGCTCTAACTCCTCCTGCCAGTGACGCAATATCTGATTTATACAATCTTCTAACGCATCTGGATCAGGTTGAATCACTGCCACCGAGGAGCGCTCTAATGTGCGTCCTATTCTTGAACGCAGCCCAAACTCAGTTAGTGCCTCCCATCGAAGCCTCTGAGCAACCAATTCAAGTAGAGACTTACTAACGACTGCACCTTTAGACTCTATTAAATCCTGATAACCAGACAGCCACTGCATATTGGGGGCTATAAAGGTGCCAATAAAGCCTGCATCATTATTGAACTCTCGTTGCCAGTATTTTGGCACTTCATCAATAAACCGTGACAACGCCATATTATCACCTTCATTGCGAGCCACATGAGCCAGTGCCTGACGAACCGTCTGCATATAAGTGCGTGCACCAAAGAAACCAGCACGATGCGCTGCATCCTGTACTGAATCAGAGAAGGCAATTAATTTATGGTCATCATTGCAGTGAGAGCCATAGATTTGACTGATAGCCACACTGGCCAAACTTGCTGCTCGTGAACCCAATATCATCAAGCTGCCACTAGCGGCACAACGCGGGCAGTCATCCGTGCGGATATTTTTGGTTTGACCAGCGCGCTCAACTTGTTTGACCAGATTAGGGATCCATACTTTGAGCAAGGGCTGTTCACAGTTTTGGCATTGATTATGTTGCACCGTATTCAATTCGCAGCATTCGGTACATAATTTGAACACTTCTCGAGCTTGCTGCTGATCTAGGGTTTCTTCATTATCAGCAATGGGATAAAGTAGGACTGAGTCTGGTGATTGGGAGAACCAGCCCGCATAAAATCGTTGTAATTCTGGGTTAATCGTATGCTCTCCCTGAGGTAACATGGCACCCCAAGCGGCAGAATGACATTCACGGCAATGTAAGATAGGTAAATGCAGTGGTGATGTAGAGTCAATCAAGTCATCTGAGTGTACCAGTCTTGGCTCAGGGCTAACACTGGCCAACATACGCCTTAGCTCACGCAACCATAGCTGTACCCTTACTTGTAAAAATGGACGGACTTTTTGCTGTGAATCGTCCGCCCAGATACGTGCTGTAGAAACCAATGCAGTTAAGCTGTCTAGTAAAGCCAGCGTATAATCAGTGCTGCTTAGATTAAAGTCTTGTTGCCACTGCTCAGCCAGTTGACGCAAGTCTGCTATCTGGTTTGATGCTCGTAATAGGCTCAAAAAGGCCGTGTGCTGATGCAAATACTCACCCAAAGCAACGCAGGCCGCTTTGTACTCATGGGAATCATGGTCATCAACATCCAAAGCAAGATCGACACTGAACCATAAATTGGCTTGGCGACGTAAATAGACCCCTTGCGTCAGTGCGCCTGGAAGCAGTTCTTTTTCAAGTGCTTTTGGCCAATCGACAATAATCTCTGGTTTTTGCTCTGCATTAAGTAAAGAGTTTTCGCGAAACTGCTCAACATACTCTTCAACCGTAATCCTGTCTTCAAGGATGATACTGTCTAAGCCAAAGCTAGTAGCAAAAACCTCACTGGCATATTCAGCTAGCTGCTTACGTGCACTTTCCCCACCAATAGTCGCTGAAGTACCTACACAGGCCAAGTTATCTCGTAGATGCAGCTTGTCACGCAGCCGTCTAATCAGGCAGGCAAGGTCTGTCCCTTGTGCCCCATCAAAAGTGTGCAGCTCATCCACTACGAGGTAGCGCAGCAAATCCTGAGTCTTGAGGTTATGCTTCCACAGCCTTTGGTCCTTGGGACGCATTAATAAGAAGTCCAACATTTTATAGTTGGTTAATAAGATGTCTGGCGGATTATCACGCAAGGTATCCTGATTGGTAATGACTTGGTCAGGGCTCATCACTCTAGAGTCAGAGCCACCATCACCAGTAAACAGGCCAACTGTAAGCTTTGGAGTCAGACTCGATACTTCTTTGGCAAAACGGCGCGCCTGGTCGGTGGCCAATGCGTTCATAGGGTAGATAATAATAGCCTTGATGCCCTTGCGGCGTTCTTGCAAACAATAATCTAAAATAGGGTATAAAAAGCACTCTGTCTTACCAGATCCAGTACCGGTTGCCACCAGTGTCGACTGCGGCTGCAAGGTAGCTAATCGTTCAAAAGCACGCTGCTGGTGCATATAAGGGGCAAAGCCAAGCTTGACCTCAGTTAATGGCGACTCAGCTGAGTGGCTGGCTGTTCGAAATGGCAGCTTCACCTCAAGCCAAGGGCCTTTCAGCAGGTTGTTTGGCCGATTAGGATCTCGTAAAAACTGCTCCATCAATCCCTGCTCTCCGTGCCCTTGAAAACCAGCAGTAGTCATTGGAAAACTACTGGATAAAAAGTTCTCTAGCTCAGATTTTATTTCACGAGCAATTGACGAAGGAAGCATTGATAGTCCTTTTTACTGGCTTTTAATTAGGTAAGTGGCGAATAGATAGCATTTTAATTAGATATCAGTGATCGTATAAAATAAGCATTTAAAATTCACCTAACTATTTTTCAATAAGATAGTTAGGTGTTTTTTATATTCGAATTCGCTATTTTAATTTGACCTTGGGTTAAATCTCTACATTCTTTTAGTTCAACCATAACTCTGTTATAAACAGTACATTAGAACTATTTTCACTCTCTCATTCTTGATAAGATCTCATCTAAAGCTATATCAACTTCTGCTCCATATTTTTCACTTTCCTCAAAAGTAGATTTAGATGCTTTGAGTGCCTCCCTAGTCTGTGTTACTTTCTTTACTCGGCCTATGCAATGTAAAGTATCATTGTATCCTTGCTCTACCCACGATGGGATTTTGCTTGTATCAAAGCCTAGCAAATCTTTAGCACCTCCCATTAGCCCCGTAGCTCTAGCCATAGTTGCCTGAGGACGAATTTCAAGAATTGTTACCCCAGGAAAGTCGTTACGGCTCCAAAAAGAACCGTTGCTAAGGTGAGTTACTATTATAAGATTACAACCTGCATCTATCAGAGGCTGTATTGGTGTATTACCTTGTGCTTTTGACCAGCCACCTTGACCCCCATCAGTATACTTATGACCTAACACCTTTCGTGCTTTAAAAAGCTTAGGTAGTGCTGCTGATGCTAATAAAGCATTACGCTGCTCATCTTTAGGCAATGACTGAACATGTAAAAACTCAGAGTCTGGAGTATCTTTTAATTCAGTTGCAGCTAAAAAGCAGCGGCCAATATCTATTGTTGCGCCTAAACTTCTATAAACCGACACATAAAGAGGAAGACCCTTAGCGAGCTCATTGGTGTCAAGATACTCATTCATTAACTCTGTTAAGGGCGTATCTGATAGAATCGCCTCGTCATATACACCGAGGGCTAACATCAGATAACGGGCGCTAGGTACTAATGTAGCTCCTGCAGATACTGCAAGCTTTATATAACTCATTGAATTTAACTGAATAGGAGAGGTTTCAGCCAAAATACTCCAAAGTTTTTCAATTCTCTCAATACCTTCAATAAGTGTTGGTGCGCTGGCTAGTATCCCACCATTAAGCGCCCCAATACTAGCGCCTGACACCATATCAATCTGAGTACCTAATTCTTGTAAAGCTCGCAGGACACCAGCTTGATAAGCTCCTTTAGCACCGCCACCAGAGAGTACTAAACCTACCTTCATTTGTTCAGACATAACTTTCCTCCGCAAATACTTCATCAACAATTGTCTCAGCTATTCGTGATGCATTTGCTAATAAAGGAACCTCTCCTAGCCTTTCTGGTAGTTTTTGCGTAATAGTTGTAATTAAAGGCGCTTTATCCGTAGTAAAGCCATTCGCCAAATACTTTAGTGCCTGATGCCAGTCGTCATCTTGATTAGTATTATGAGGCAATTGCAACCAACCACTATAAAAACTCAATCTAGTACTAGTGCTAATTTCTGCATCTGTTGCTAGCTGTGCAGTTGCACGATCTACTGCTTGCTGCATAAAGCTATCTCTCTCAGAGCCTGTATGACTGAGGCAGAAATCACCAAATGCACCCCACCGTAACTCTTCTATAGCTGCGTAGCAACGACCAGCAGGCGAATAACTTACTAAACGCCCAGCCCTCCATTTATTAAAAACTTGGTCAAGATGCAGTATTACTTTTTGATTAAAACCAATTCGCATAACCTCTTCATCTAAACATAGCATGCGATCGTTGAGATTTTGCGACAACTCATCTAATCTATGACGAGTATTTTCTGAATACTGTGCAAGGTATGTTACCTGACTAGTTAACTTAGTAACTCGTTCATTGACGCGTGTTATAGCATTATTAGTATGAGCTAAGTCTTGGGTAAGCTCGGTTAGCCATGTCAATGAACATTCAACAGCATTAGTTAAGTTAGTATTAATTTCATTTTGACGTCTTACATCTTTACCTGTAAAACCATCAAAACAGCGAGCAAAAAACTTGTTTCTCTCACGCTGTACCTCTGAGTGATCGCGAGTAACATCAATACTGTTTGCAAAATCTACTATAAATTTTTCTGGTATTGAAGTTAGCGTTTTTAGTAAAACACAATCAGGAGTTATCGGTTGTAAGTTCTGGCTCATTTTACTATCCCTACGCCTAGCAATAGACCACGTACATCTTTTAAGATAGCCTCGCTATCGCCCAATAAATGAGGAATAGGTTTCTCTAATTCTTCTAAACTATTTAGTAGTAGCCTCTGATCTTCTTGACTTTTTTTCCTATCATCCATACTAGCTATTAAGTCGCCACGAATATGCTCAACCTTTGCTGTCAGAGCAGTAAAAAAGCTATCAGCTTGTTCATTTAACTGTGCTTCAACTGTTGAACCAAGAGTCTTCTCCAAGTCGCTAAAAGCTATTCCAATTCCTTTTTTGACTTGCGCCTTGATAGATTTTATATCAACATAATATACGTCTACGTCGACTGAATAGTCTTCCCATCCCCAATCATTTGTATTGAACCAACTACAAATTTTCCCCCATGTTCCACTCTTTCTACGCGAGCGAGTCTCTTTTTCTTTTCTTTTCTGTGTTGCATCATCTAATACTTCATCGATAGCAAAGCCTAGCTGTAAGTCTTTTACATCTGGTAAACGGATAATTAAGTCAAAGTCACCCATATCCTTTTTGATATTGTCAATTACTTTTTTAGTTTCATCAACATAACCTTGAAAGCTCTCACTGAAAGATTGTATTTGTTGCTGGACCTCCTTACGTAAAGTCTCTTCAGCATCTTTACTTGCTGCCTCAATGGATGCTTCAATACGGTTGAGTAGCTCTTCAGCTTCATTTTGGTCTTTGAACTTAAGTGGTTTGTCATTAAACTCGAAGTCTTGAGCGTCTTCTTCTCTATCTGAAGTACTAGAATAGCCACCTAAGCTAATTCGCTTCACAAGTTCTTGCATCGGACTTTCAGTACCTTTTTTTTTAGGTTTTGTACTACGCCCTTTCTTTTTTTCTTTTTGCTTCGTCCGCTCAATACGCTTACCTTCTTTAAAGTACGTCTCAAGAATAGACAGTGTTTCTTTTTGAGCTACTTGACCTGCGATTTGAATACCTTTTCGTACGTCATTTAAAGCAGAATTAGTATCCTTACTAACAGCCTTTTCCTTATTCTGAATAAAATCTATATTATCTTGCAGCGAGACAATTCTAAGTTGAAGCTCATCAACACTCTTCTTAAAAGCTTGTTTACGAGTACCTAAGAAATTTTTTGCATTCTCTGCAATCTCAACCATTTTTGATGCTGTGGAATCAATAGTAAGAATAGCTGCCTTACTGTAAGCTTGACGAATCACATGTTCTAGCGGTTCGTTGAACTGCGACTCTTCCCATAAATAATTAGCTGCAGCAGTAACTGTCTCAATATCATTAATTTGGTCTTTCCAGCGGAAGCCACCTATTGCTATTTTAGCAAAGTCAGTAACCCACTCATGAGTGTCGTGACTAGGTAGACATTCATTTATAGCAAGCTCATTCTTAGCTTGACTTGCCAAATAACCGTACCTTGCTGATACGGGGTATACACGATTAGTAGGAATCAGCCCTTTCATTAAATTACTCGACACGTATTTACGCACTTCATTCGAGCTATCACTGTTTCTATCTTTTTGATCAAATCTATTAACTAGTGCGTATAAGCGTTCGCCACTTACACTTGCAACTTCTTCTAAGTTTTCACGCATTTCATTGTCAGCATCAGACTTTAGCTGGGTGTAATCTAGCACAGCCAAAATGGCAGACGCTTTTTTGAGTTGATCACGAAGCATAGGTCGCAGATGACTCTGACCAGCTTCATTAGGACCAGGAGTATCAAGTAAAGTTAAACGGCCTTGCATATGACCCATCTGGCTTAAATGAATAAACTCAACCTCAATAACAGGCAAACTCTCAATACGGCTATAAGCAGAAAATGGAAAATCTACTTCAAGCTCTGTACATAAGCGAACTAAGTCATTCAAGCTTTTAAGAAAGTTAAAAATTGCATCGCTACCTTCGTGGTTTTCCGAAAAATATTGTTTTCTTCTAACCTGTTCTAGCAGCTCTTGCATGTCATCATTTTCGTTAAGCTCCTTTAATAGACTGTTAGGCGCATTTTTTAATTTTTCACTCAACTCATTGACTAGGGTGTTAACAGGTGCTGTATTCTGAAAAATTAAACGCGGCTCAGTAACTCCTCGAGTATGACGAATCAATGTGGGTAAAGCAGTCATTGGTCTATTACGATTCGGTAAGACCTCCATGCCAACAATAGCATTGATAGTAGTTGACTTGCCTGCCTTCATTGTTCCCACTACAGCTATGACTAATTCAAGGTTATTAAGCTTATAACTTTCATCCTCTAAACGCTTAATAGCTTCTACAATAGATTCAGAATCAAGGGTTTGAGTGTTTTCCTGGTTTGTTTGAACTAATAGGTTCGGTGTACTTTGAATTTGCTCTAATACTTTAATCTCTTGTTTTAATAAACGTTGTGCTTCATCACGTAATAAATTAGTATCCAATTCGTACATATTTAGTTCGATCCTCAAATAGTTAAAATTTATAAGCACTTAGTACATACTACTTCTTATATTTATAAGAAATACTACTGCTTAGAAGTTGTAAGATTTATTTTCGATATTTCTTTTTCTAAAAATTTTCAGTTGATAAAATAATTATTTTCATAGTTAAGCTTAAAAAAATAGCTAAGCTTAAAGAAGAATAACTAATAATCAGCCTTGTTCTTCTAACAGCTAAGCATCTCGATCTTCGCGCAAATATATCTTCATCTCTTTTTCATCAATTGAAAAATAAGCAAGAACTTGTAAAAGCGTATCCTTAATACTATTGGCAGACATATTCACTTCGGTATAAAAACCAGCAGGCAAAGACTGAGCTACCCGTAACTTTTTTTGATCTTCTGTAAATAAAGGATTTCCTCGTTTGCTAATGAAGCGTTTATCAGTCACCAATGCTGAAAATGCTGCAGGACTTTCTTTATAAAGAGCATGTAAAACTTTTAGATAAACTGCTTTCCAAGTAGTGATATTGGTATAAGCGATACCTTTTAGCACAAAACCATAGGGACGCTTATAAGTGAAGTTATCGTTTAGCGAGTAAGCCTTGCTACGATCCAACTCTTTTATCATACGCTGGTTTTTTATCGTGTCATCATTGCCATGCTCAATGACTGGCTGTACGCTTTCTATATCGTTTTTAAAATACGTTAGAAGTTGTAGTTCAACAGCAGCAGCAGCCTTACTCAGTTGACTGGTTGCCAAATTATAATCTTGAATAAACTGAGAGCCCTCGATAATTGACTCATTATCACGATGATCGATGCCCAGCCAAATATCATCCGATAAAGATACTAACTGCTCATTTACGTCAGCCAGTTGTTCGAGAATATGTGGTATTTTTCTAATGTCCATTACTCCCCCTTTTCTTCAAAGAACGTCCATGCAATCGCATAGTCTTCTTCACGATCAGGCTTAAAGAAGGGCGCTTCGTACACAATGGTGCGCTCTACTGGGCCGCCAGGTTGGGTATCATCCATATAGGTCTTGCTTACGGTGTCGCCTGCTTTTAGATCTTGAATGTCATTCCAACCTAAAGCAATACCGCTCTCTTGGCGTTTGATTGATTTGCTACCGCCCTCATCATCAGTGTCGGCATATTGAGTAATGGCGTAGCTAATGCCGTCATTTAAGTCTGACTTACGAGCGGTACGTGGTAAGCCAACACCGACTAACCCTTTGCTTGGTGTAAACACAATACGGCCATTTTGGTCATACCAAGTGTCCGCCTCATATTGACGCATCACTGGGAACTGCACGCGGTAAATGGTCAGCAGCTCTTCTAGTGTTAATCCAAGCGCTTGTGCAACCAGCACATCAATCTCTACCAGTGCTTGCCGGCGGGAGTAATCACTACGCAAAGCACAATCACGTTGCCATTCAGGAGTTAATTCCTTAAAGAAGTCTTGTGGTAAGACGTTTGCACCGGGGTGATTGCTATCAGAGCCAATACTCCAACTTTGTTCATTGAAATCTGAGTCCCAGCAATCATCCCAAAGCTCATTGTAGCTCGTAGTAATACATGATAATCCTAAAACCCTAATTTCAAACATAGGGTTATTGACAACTTTTTCTGGTAAAGCATAATCCTCAATGCTTTGATGCAAGTTAGTTCTACCAGATAACTTCATCATAAAATCATATACTATTGAAAAGCATACTCCTGAAATTGCTACTAATAATTCGCTAGACTTGAAAGCATAAGTTCTTACTCCATTTGTATGCGCTACACCCTTAGGAGCTAAAGCTGATACCAATCCCTTTTCTGCACCTATACTGATCATAGCTCTTAAAGCTAAACGATAATAATCCGTAACCTTTCTTTCCTTTTGGAAGCCGTAATCAACCCAACTAACGGTAGGTATCTTACTCTTATATAAGTCTACACCGCATGCAGGTACGTAGTTAGTTCTAGGTAGATAGCCATCCTGTAGAGTTATCAAATCAAGACAGTCATAGTGTGCTTTTTCAGTGCATATTACTCTTGGGGTTTTATATAAAGGATTTCCTGTAAACAGGTGTGGTCCAGCTAAAACAAGTTCATTGTTATCACTAGGAAACTTCGTTTCACGCTTTATAGTATCATCACTCTGGGCAGCAGATTCATTCCAAAATTGCGTAGAAAAGTACTCTGCTTGTATATCACTAAGTTGCTTAGGTTGGGATGCGAATTTTTCTAAAACAGTTAGGAATTGTTTAGCATGAATAGCAGGTAAACGTGCAGCTGAAGCTTTAGTTCCTGGCTCATCATAGAGTTTAGAAAAAAGCTCTAACTCTTTTTCCGTAATATCTATAATTCTGTCAGCATGACCTGACTCGTCCCAGTTATTTGTTTCTTCATCTTTGATTCCACCAACAATACCTCTTCCATCATGATCAAAACATAAGTCTATTGTTTTAGGCGAGAATAAATTTGCGACATTACTAAACCAGGGACTCTTTTTATATGTTCCATAGACATTAGTACTATATTTATTCCTATGACCTATTGGAAATAACATGTGTTGATTCTGAAATTGAAAGTGCGCCTTAAGCCTCCTGTATATTGCTTCTCTTAAGATACCCCCATTAGGATCATCATATACTCCCTCAGGGTGCAGAAACCCACTTATTCCACAAATATTAGTATAGCTCCATGCTTGAGGTAAAAAACATTTATAGAGATTTGTTTGAACGCCTTGCAATAGTGGAAAGTTACTTACATCACCTAAGTAACTTAATACACCATCACTTTGTTCATAATCTTTCAACCAGCTCTTAGTAAGATCAGGATTTCTATTAAATATTGCATCTCGTAACTTCGCCATTTTCGGAGCGGTAAACTTTCTCAAAATTAGAAGTGGTTCAAAATCGCCTAATACATCACCAGAGTTCCATGTAATTTTCAACCAAGGCGGGTTACCCAGCATCAAATCAAAACCATCATTTTTCGCAAACACATCCGCAAACTGTAGTGTCCAGTGGAAGAACTTATGCTCATCAGCTAGCTCTTCAACCAATCCCAAACGCGGGAAGGCTTGCTTAAGCAGCTTGGTATCGACCACGCCGTATTTACTGACAAAGCGCTTGCCCTCCTCTAAGTTCTGCGTCTCTGCAAACAAGTCTTGCTGATTGCCTGTCTGCACCCCGATGGTATCGCCCAACAGTAAGCTTTCTAACTCAAACAACCACTCATCACGGCTTGGCAGCTCATCCGCTTGCTCAATCGGCCAAAACCATAACGCACACCAATAGTCCATCGCCAGCTTGAGACGACCAAAGGCGCTACTGTTGCTTAGACCCTCGGCATATAGCTCTTGGGTCAATACCTGATCTTTATAATCCAGTGAGGTCTGGGTACGGCCTGTACTGGGCATGCCGTAGATATCGTAAGGGTCCGTGGTCTTTTGACGGATATTGTGCTGCTCTCTGGTGTGCAGCTGCCACAGCTCCTCAACCTTCTCACTAAGGGCCATTAGACGGCGCTGCTCATCACCATTGAACGGCTTTAAGAAGTCTTTGCGCCAGTCTTTGATGGTATCAAACTGCTTAGGATGTAAGCTCTTTACTTCCCTATCTTTATAATTGGCCATGCCCTCTGCAGGCAGTAAGAAGTGCCAAATCTCATCTTCCGCTCGCGGCTGGCTCATCGCAACCGCTTCTGGGGCGTTTTGTAGCCACTGCTTAGAGTCGTTCTTTTTGGCACCGGTCTGAGTCAGCTTATACACTTCACGGCGCGCCCCAATCAAGGAGTTACCGTTATACAGCTGCATCCCAAACCAAGGCACGAATCGGTCTGCCGACAAGGCGTTTAGCCACAATGACACTTCTGCCAGCTCTACCGCCACTGGGTTTAAGTCAATACCATAGACGTTGTTGTCGGCCAGATACATTTTGACCTTTTGTAGCTCTTTAACATAGTCTTGCTGGGCAATACGCTCATCGTTTGCGCTTTGCATCAGCTCTAGATACTTCTCAGCCAGTTGGTTGATTGCCTCGTTTAAGAACGCCGCGCTACCCATCGCTGGCTCACACACCGTAAACTGCAATAGCTTTTCAGCCCGTTCACGGTCATTGGCCAGAGGTTCAAGCTGCTGAGCGTACAGCTCTTTTAGCGCATATTTCACCAAGCTTTTGGTCAACACCTCTGGGGTGTAGTAAGACGCAGACTTCTCACGGTCACGGCCGGCCATACGGTAGATAAACGTACCCTTAGCGTATTTTTTCAGCTGTTTATTGCCGTATTGGTCAGCGGCCTCTTTTTCATAGACCTTCTCATCGTCTTTATATTGCTCTAATGCCTCAGCATTAACAAAATAGCCAGTATCTAGGATATTATATTTATCGCCCGCCTTTTTTACCTCATACAAGTCTTCGTTAGCGAAGAAGCCGCGATAGCTCAATAATGCCTCATAGACCGCACCCAATTGGTTAATGCCCAGCTGTGCGTATGAGATACGACCACGGCGACGCTTGTTGCTTTTGTCCGGACGGCTCAACGACATCAGCTGAATCACACGCTGTAATAGATGGTTCGGGAAGACAACCTTACTTAGTAACGCAGTCTTTTTGGGATCGAATAAGTGCGACTTGAGCGCGGTCATGGTAAAGGCATCACGGCCGGTCTGCTGCGCTGCGCCAAACATATCACCATGCTGTTGCTCAGGCGTACCCTCTGATACCAATGCAAACAGAATATTCAGCGAATCGTTAAAGTATCGACCTTGACGCTCTTGCTCATTGGTCAGCGGCATCAGCTCAAGCTCGCGCAAGTGCTCTAATGAATACCCTTTTAGATATACCTCACTACCAGTTGGCGCATAGCCAAGCTCAGGACGCGCCTCGATATAGAACAAAAACAGCAATCGATACATATAACGCAAGCATTGGCGAGACAGCTCATCAGGGTCTAGTTGGTTTTTACCACTAAAAATCCCTTTTTTATTCTGACTGGCTTTGGCAATCAGCTGCTGTGATGCTTCATTACCTAATAGCTCAATACACTCACGCAGTGCATATTTTAAATCCTCTGATACGCCATAAGCATGTTTGTGCGCATTTTCATCAAGCGTATCTAGTAACGTTTGACCCTTGGCATCTAACAGAGCTTCTTTATGCAGCAGCACAGTGGCTGCTTTTAGAGTATCTAACTCACGGCGACTGAATACCTCTTTCCAGTCAAAGCGGATTAAACGGTTTTGAGCATATTTACTGCGGTCAATTAATAGCCACTGATATGGGCTGGCGAGAATGACCCAGCGTGGAGGCAGGGTTTGGCTAAATATCGTACTAGATAGCAGTTTTTGCCAGTTGTCTTCTGACTCTTGCTCTGACTGTTGCTCGAATGATGGATAACCCTCTAAGCCTTTCATCTGTGCCGAATGCAGAGGCAATGCCAGTGGATCGCTATCAGCATCATAATCACTGCCTAGTGCCTGAGCTTCTAAAATCCATAACAGCGGCTCGCCTTGGCTGTTTTTTATCTCGCCCAGTAGCGGTACATAACTTTGGGTATGCTCAACATATTGTGCACGAGGTGCATAAGGCAACTCAAAGGTAGACAGCAAGCTACGCAATACCTCACGACCCAAGGTTAGTCTGTCTATAGCGGTTTGCTTGTGACCATATTCATCAAGTAGCAACAACGTCTCTCGAGCATTTCTGCTCATTTGATTCCAAGGCGTGCGCCAAGCATTTTTCTTATCTTGCTCAGTCAGTGCCGCTTCGCGAGCTTTAGTTTCTTGCTGTTGCCAGCTGTCTTGAAGCCCTTTTACATCACTGTCACCGGCAAATATCTCTGCCATATAGTGTTGGCTATAAAATTCGTTCTCATTACTGATTCCGGTTAAGTTCATAGCACGGCTCCTGTATCCTGATGGGGCATGCCAGTAAAGACTGCGGCGACTTGTATGTAAGGTTGTTTTTCAATGAGCTGCGTATTTTCTAACCATTCAAAGTAATCATCAAAAATACGATTAATTTCACTTTCGCGGCTATAGCGTTTTGTATCTTGCTTGCTACCGCTCAAGCCTTCTAGGTCAAGCTCCAACTGGCTAATGTGCTTGCTCTTTAGCGTATTTAGCGCGTCTATTTGTTTCTCTAATACAGCATTACTGGTCTGCTCATACTGTATACGTTCTTGCTCCAGCTGTTGCTTGGCGTGGTTTATAGCTATAGGTAACAGCTTAGATAACGCACTGGTATCACTACTGCGACCTGGGTTAACCAGCTTATTTAGGTTTATCCGCTGTAAGAACTCTTCCAAATCGCAGCTGTCAGTAACTTGATTGTCTTTGATATGCACGGCACACCAGCTTTGTAGATGTACCTGCCCGCGGCGATTGGGGAAACCGCCATGTAGCACATACCAATGCTCATCTTGCTCCAGCTGCTGCGGAATACGGATGACAGGAGCCGTATGACGACCAAACGCATTGAGCGAGCGATCATATAGCCACTGCACAACAGGATGAAGGGGCCACAGATAGTGAATATTAGGCCAAGGGGTGTCTTCTTCTCGGCAACGCTTGAGCTCATCACTGATTTTTTGACTGTCGCTAGTTAATACAAAGCGATCGTCTTGCGGCCACACCTCTTTTGGTAAAAAGCGTCGGCGCTGCTTGAGGTCACTAGGCGCAGTTAAGCGCAGCATATCGCCATCAATACTAACTTGTAGCGCAACACTCGCATCTTCTTGTAGCCAATTAACTGCGGCCGTAGCATAGTCCATATCGTTATCGAATATCTGTGGGCGGATACCCAGCATCTCATCAACTGCCAAGCTCTCGTTGGTTGGGGTGAATGCCTCAACAATATCTACAGGCTCGCTATCACCGTCATCTGTACCACTAAAAAAGTCTCCTAGCAGATCATCCAAATCATCGATGTTATTATCACGCTCTATCAGCTCCGCGGTAATCGCCTCGCCCTCTTCTTTGTTAAATTCACTGGGGTCACCAATGTTCTTGCCAGCCTGAGCATCTTTTTCGATAAGCACTTCTAGGATGCGATTATCGCCCTTAATCTTTTGGTTACTGCTATCGGTCAGTAAATAACGAATCAGAGGTTGCTGCGTTTGACCATAGCGATCAATACGACCGTTACGCTGCTGGAATACCATTAATGACCAAGGAATATCAAAATGCACCATGCGATGACTCAAGTGATGCAGGTTAATACCCTCTGAGGCCACATCGGAACAAATCAGCAATCTAGCAGGATGGTTCTTTTGGTTAAATGCATCTACCGTTTGCGCCAGTTCTTTATCACTCATATCCCCACATAAGATAAGCACTTGATCTTTTTTGAGTTTAAGATCTTTAGGCAGATGCGTTTCTAAAAATTCAAGCGTTGGGATACTCTCTGTGAAGATAACCAAACGGTCTGACGAGTCTTTCGGATCCCAATCAAAACCTCGCCCCTCTTCGGTATCCATTTTCAGCAGCTCTACCAGCTTTTGATACTTACTAAAGCTTTTAGCATCAATACTCTCTGCTGCTTTTAGCAACGTATGCAGTTGGTTTAAGTCACTTTGAATATCTTCTCGCTTATCGGCAGCTGTCTCTTTTTCTAACCTTGATTTAAGACGCTGTGAGCGGTTGACAATCATGCTTAGCAAAGCAGCAGGACTTGAGAATAGTGCTTTACTTAATGTGGTTCGGAACAGCTGCCCAGCGCCAGCACTTTTGAGCGTCTTAAACTCTGTCTCTAATAAAGTGTCATAGGTATACTCTTCTGGCACACTTGCTGTCGACATACGCGTAGCAATGTCACGATCAGGGAAATTGCTGCTAAGTTGCTCACGAATATCTTCTTTAAAGCGGCGGATGACCAAACCTTTATCACGAAAATCTTCTTTGGCGTAATCAGAAGGGTTAGCAATAGCAGTAGGATCTAGCATGTTCATGAGGCTTGCAAAGCTTTCTGGCTTACCATCATGCGGTGTTGCAGATAGCATGATGAGCGTATCAGAACGTGTGGCCAATAGCTTAGCCAAGCGGGCCCGCTGCGAATGACTACTGCGCTCCGCTACGTTATGCGCTTCATCAATGATGATAATATCCCAGTATGCCTGCTCTAGATAATGACGATAATCAATATCTTGCTTAATGGTATCAATAGAAATAATCGAGCGGTCAAAATAGTGAAAGGGATTGTGATTAGTGGGAATCCGGTTACGGACTCGTTGCAACCCTTGTGAGTCAAGACGGGTCAGGCCAATGCTAAATCGATTCCAAAACTCTTGTTGAAACTGAGTCAACATAGACTTTACGGCCAATACCAAGATGCGCTTGCCTTTACCACGCGCTATCAGCTCACTGACCAAGATGCCCGCTTCAAGCGTTTTACCAAGACCCACACTATCCGCGATTAAAATACGCTGCCGAGGTTGTTGCAAGGCCTGGCGTGACGGCTGAAACTGGAACGGCATCACATCTAATGCTGCTTTTTGACCTAGATATATTTTTTCATCAACTGGTGGCGCTTGTCTGATTAAAGTATCTAAATACAGACGACTTGCGCGATAGCCACTACTGATATCATCCACCAGATCTGTCTCTTCCGGTGCCAGAATACGAATGTTAGGTTCAATCTTAGTTAAAAATGCCGCTTCACGACCTCGAACTAACTCAGACAGCCCTTCACAGGTCAGAAGATAGCCACCATCAGAAGTGTGATCAGTACGTTTAATTCGCCACTCAGCATCACGAATTTCTACACGAATACCGGGTGCATAACGTTGCGACATAATGCCGTTCCTTACTTTTATTTTAAATTTGATAAATGCGTGTGATAGTGATTACTTCATCTGCGAAAACTATAAAAACCAATCTATTAATACTTTTAATTTTAGATGATACGCGCTGTATTGAAGCTAATAACCATTAGAATTTAAAACTTTAGTCATTTGAATATAAGAAATTTCTGTTAACCAGGTAGATTCATATTTATGATTTTAGGTATGAATACTGGCATTAAATGAATTATATGCGAATGACTATAAACTCAGGTTTTATAGAAAATTGTTGAGCTAAATTATCGACTAATGATTATAACGTAATTGTTTCAGAACGATAAGCATATTTAATCTCATCTATATCAAATTAATCAGATAAGATTTGCGTATAATTAGCTCTACACTGATTCTCAACAAGCGATTAGTCATAAAATAGACATATTTAAACTATCAACCCCTCAATCTAGGTAATAGCTCAGGGTTGATAGTACGTAGCCTCATATTTGACTCTGGTGACCATACTAGGTCTTCATGCTCTACAGCTATTTGGTAGGCCCATTGGCTAATAGTTTCTGAACGCCTCTGATTGCTCATAAAGCCAATACCGTGTGTTTCTTGTTCAATAACATGTCCATATTGTTGGTTACGCCTCAACCACTTCTCATAAAACCTTTCTTCGGCAAGATAGTCACGTTTACTGTTATTACATTTATGATCAGTCAGTACAAAATTATGAGTCGTATCATTGGGGTACTTTGACCAAGGCACAAAGTGATCAACTTCGACGGCTTTTTTTAATGGTCTTTGACAGTAGAAACACTGACCCTGCTGAGTTTCATTTAGTATAGGTACTAACAAGCTTAAATCTTGACGTGATTGGTTAAACAAAAAATCTTGTAAATCAATGTCATCACTAAAATATGATTGGTTGTGACGATTGTTACGTACAAACTCTGTCCAGTATTGTTGGCAAAGCTTATGGATTATCTGACTAAAACGCGCAAAGCAGTAAGCGATCCCAGACTTTAGTAGGATTACTTTTTCTCTTGAGTTATAGATATAGAAGAATTCACGGCTAACTTTATCTTCTGCACTTTGTAAATACTTGGCAGGGTTGTTTTTAATCGTTCGGGCTATTTCTTTAATGGTCGATTGCCACTTTTTGATATTACGTGTCCGAGCTATATTTAAATTGGTAGTCTTAGTTTTTTCTTGCAGGGTTAAGACACTAGTGATGACCTTAGCTTGGCCTGTTGTACTGCTTTGCTTCAGTATAGATTCACCATACTGATCTGAGAACGGTAATGCTTGCGTCCAATAAAGCTGAATAAACTGCTCTGCTAACTGCTCATAAGAAATAACGCATTCGCTGTTATCACTAGCCCCAGACTCTATAGAAAGATTGGTTACTGCGATTAACAATGCAAATTTATAGGTCGAGGTATAAGAGCTAGATTCAAGTAACCATTGAATACGTCTTAGAAAGTTAAGCTGAAATTCTGCTGTTGGCACTATAAAAATCCTTAGAGGTACGATTAATTAATTCACTGTAACTCAGACTTATAACACTAAGCCTTTGAGTATGTAATGCCTGGCTTATAAATGAAGCTGTTTTATCCAGCCAGCCCTAGTTTAGTCCTCATATATATAATTTCATAGGTTGGCGATTGCTTAATCAAGAAACCTGATAAATGATAGCTATTACCAATTTATATGTTAATTTATCACTTACTACTAGCCCTCTAAGCCGATGCTAATCACATCAAATATTTCACTATTTTAAATCTCATCCTCAAATAAGAACTACAAATAAAATTATGACTACTTATATACTCGACACAGAAACGACAGGACTTATTGAACCGCAAATGACTGAAGCGGCCTATTCTATTGTTGAAATAAACGATGGCAAGGTATTTGTATTACAAGCTCCGCGAGCTAAGCGCTTTAATCCTCTCAAAGAAATCAGTTTAGGGTCAATGGCGGTATCACATATATGTAATGAGGATGTTGCGGATGAGCCACCTCATGCAGATTTTAGACTGCCCGACAGTGTTGAGTACTTAATTGGACACAACATTGATTTTGACATGGCTGTTCTTAAAAATGCTGGCGTGACCCATATACCTAGTCTGATTTGTACCAATGCGATGGCAAACTTCCTTCTCCCTACGCTTGAGAGCCATAAGCTAGTGTCCCTCCTCTATCACTTCCACCGAGATATAGCGCGTGCTCAAGCAAAGGATGCACATGCTGCTATTGCTGATATTTACTTCACTGAGCTGGTGCTTGGTAGTTTGATTGATTTAGCCAATAGTCAGGGTCAGGAAATAAGTGATGTGGAGAGCTTATATGAGTTTAGTCAAATAGCACGTATACCCACACACTTAAGTTTTGGTAAGCATAAGGGTGAGGCTATTGCAGATTTAGCTGCGAGCTCTGAAGGTACTGGCTATATTAAATGGCTGCTCAAACAGGACAGTGTTGACCCTTATTTAGCTCAAACATGCCAGCAAGCATTAGAGTCGGTATAAATATACTGATGTAGTCAGTTTGAGCTAGGCTGAAAATTAAGATCGATACTAGAAATAGTTAACGCTAAAGTAGATCAACTTCTTATTGTAACTATAACTTATTAGGTAATAAACCCCTCAATATTATGGTGTTTAAAATATTATTAATATCTGCATATGCCATGGATAAATCTTACTCTAACAAGTCGGGAAAGCTCTATTTGCTATTATCTATATAGTGTAGAGGAGTGGAGTATGAAATTTACTTTTCTTAGGTGATGCTATTAATATCGGGGTTTGAAGTGGCGGATTACCCAGTTTTTTATTGAGTACAAAGCACAGATTATGCGACAGAATCTTACCAATCGATGAGACAAATACCATAAATCTCTTGCTCGTACCCTTTGTATATTAAATCGTTCTGATAGCTGACCAATGACTGTTTCAACGATACGGCAGGCTTTCATTAGCCGTCTTACCACAGGTTTGGGTCTATCCTCTTTCATGTTGGCTCTGAGTGGCGTTTGTAAATCTACTCCTTGAGCGTCGTAGTACTGAGTGAGACTAGGACTGATATACCCTTTATCAGCGCCAAGCAGCCCATGAATATGAGTGGTGATTTCTGCAGCAACTGCTCTTTCATCGACATTGGCAGGGGCAAAGGTAAAACCGTTAATCATGTCCGATAAATTAACAAGCAAATGTCTTTCAAAGCCATAGTACCTCTCTTGCTTAGCTGCACAGTAGCTAAAAGCCGCTAAGTCTTGATAGTTTTTATGCCGATAAGCACGTCCATAATGACAGACAGGTATCGGAAAGCCATCCATAAAATGGATGTTGTCACAGCCCTCAAGTTGACTGACTCTATCTTGTACGGTTTCTTCAGCATAGCTCAGTCAAAATTGGGGTTTGTTCTTTATAAGCTACGTGCTTATTTATTTGAAATCTATCAAAATCAAAGCTTTAACAGATCAAACATTCAATATCTCGAAGCAATAAGCGTTCTAACATGCTGGCTCGTTACTTTTCATAGCTAAAACCATTCTAGTTTATGTGCAAGTTGACAATAACATTTAAAAATATTTGCTCGAGAAAGTCTTAATAAACTGCTTTACCTCTGTAAGATTAGACAGTAGGATAGTGCAATAAATCTCGTCTAATGTAAGGAAATAATTATGGCAATGCGCGAATTCGCAGCTGCTAAGCCACGTCCTCTACCAGTTATTATTTTGGCAGATACTAGCGGTAGTATGAGTATAGATGGAAAAATGGAAGCTCTGAATTTAGCACTTAAAGACATGCTGATATCGTTTGGCAAAGAAAGCCATCTCAATGCAGTTATCCAAGTCGCTATCATCGCATTTGGGGGGGAGAATGCTTCGATGATATTACCTCTAACTTCAGCTGATGAAATATCAGGTATGCAAGACTTAGTAGCAAGTGGCGGTACTCCCATGGGTAGTGCAATGACAATGGCAAAAGAATTGTTAGAAGACAAAGAGCTCATACCAAGTCGAGCATACAAGCCTACTCTAGTGTTGGTGTCTGATGGCAACCCTACAGATAATTGGGAACAACCCTTTGTCGAATTACAAGAATCTGAACGTGCCAGCAAAGCCGTAAGAATGGCAATGGGTATTGGAGCAGATGCTAATATACATATGTTAAAACAATTTATTAATGACCTTGAAACGCCGGTGTTCAAAGCACATGATGCTAAAGACATTTCTAGATTTTTTAGAGCAGTTAGCATGAGCGTCACTTTACGATCTCGTAGCACAAAGCCAAATCAAATTAATAAGATAGATTTTAATGATATATCCACAGACGATGAGCTTGACCTAAGTGATTTCGACTAGTGAATGTAAATATATCTATAGCTACTGTTCGAGGGCCAAAAAACCATCGTGAATCTAAACGTAATCAAGATGCTATTTTGAAGCGTGTTTGGCGTGCTCATTGGTTAGTAGTCGTTTGTGATGGTATGGGTTCTCGTCCTTATGCCTCCCTTGGCTCATATCTTGCGTGTAAAGCAGTGTGTACTACCTTACGTGAGACCAATTTTAATGAGCCTGAAAAAAGTGTAGTAAAAAGAATATACCAGCAATGGCTAATGTACTTGAAAGATTATCTTCCTCGTACCTCTCCTAAAGATGCCGCCACAACATGCCTGTTTGCTTGGGGAGACTCCTCAGGGAAAGTAAGGCTTTTTCAGCTAGGTGACGGTGCTATTTACTATATGACAGATACTTTCGGCGTTAATCATGAAAAATCTGACAATATGTTTGGTAATGAAACAACTGCTTTAGGATATTCAATACGTTGGCAAGATTGGACTTACCGAGAAATTCAATTAGATTTTGGTGCCACAATTACATTAATGACAGATGGAATTAGTGATGATATAGATAAGCCTCAACAATTTTTAGATTTTCTGTCTGGTAAATTCATAGCTATTAGCCCTCGTCAAGGTAAGAAATACCTAATTAATGAGCTCAATAATTGGCAAACCCCTCATCATAGTGATGATAAAAGTATTGGGGTAATTATTTGGAAAAAACAACATGGCAGTAGCACAAAAGAATAAGGAAGTTAAAGATACTCATGGCACCGTCTACGAATTAACAAGCAAACTTGGGCAAGGCGGGCAAGGTCAAGTATTCACTACCAATCATCATAATCTGATTGTAAAAATAACCAACCCTATAGATAGTGACGTCAAAAGACATCAAGAATTTGCAAAAATACAATGGGTGGTACGTAGGCCCATACGAGATTTAAATATCGCTCTACCTATAGCCGTACTTAAATTAAAAAATCGTGTCGGCTATGTCATGGAGTTAATGGATAACCTCGAATCGCTTACTCAGCAAATAAAGCGTATTCAAGATAGTTCTATCAACGTTAGCATGGCAGACGCTTATCGTGACACTGGTGGATTAGCCAGACGGATAAAATTATTAATACAACTAGCCCAAACGTTAGCCCAGCTTCATGGCAAAGGCTTGTGTTATGGCGACTTATCACCAGACAATATCTATGTGTCTACATCTTATGATCATAATGAGGTGTGGCTGATAGATGCTGACAATATCAAAACGCAGGAAAGTTCGCACGCTGCTTCTTACTACACGCCTGGCTATGGCGCTCCAGAAGTCCTAAGAAATGAGTCAGAAAACAGTTCTTGGACAGACTGTTGGGCTTTTGCTGTCATAGCACAGCAACTACTTGCTCATAATCATCCATATAATGAAGGTATCGGTGTGGAAGATGCTTATGATGATGAAGATTCCGATGTGGTCGATGAGCAAGTTGAACAAGGAGCTTACGCTTGGATATTTGATCCAGAAGATGATAGTAATGAGCACAATGGCGCAGGTATGCCACTGAATGAATTAATTAATGATGACCTATTTGAACTGTTTAAACGTTGTTTTGCTGATAGTAGACTACGTAGTGGCCTATACCTTAGGCCTAGTATGAATGAATGGCACCACGAACTAAATAAAACGCTTCAGATACTAATGTACTGTCAACATCAGCCCTGTCAAGGTGAGCATTTTCAGAGTAGTTTTGTCGCTAATAATGATAGGCAATGCTTTTTTTGTGGTGAGTCTAACGAACCATACTCCTTATCCATATCACAGTTCTTTTATACGACTGAACAAATAGACGATACTAGTAGTCAAGATATAGACTGTCATAATACTTCAATCATTAGCTTGAATTATGACAAATATCTGTATACCGAACCTTACAGCCGCTTTGACTTAACAAAACTATCACCTTGGTGTGAACTTAAGCTCACTGATGACGGCCTTCATATAACACCAAAAAATAATGAAACTATTACAATTATCAGGCTAAAAGATAATAAAACAGTAGATATTAAAAAGACTCGTTTACTAAAAATAGCAATTAAACGAAATGATTTTTATACACTAAAAATATCATCTTCCTCTAGCAGTACTGACAATACTTCATACTTTTTTTGGCGTTTTATCTGGTAGATATAAATGAACTTATTTGAACTTAGAATCAACTCCAGTGAGTTGTTTGAAGTAACCCTCATTGATGATAGTGTCAGATTGATAGAGGAAAAACCAGTAAACGTATGGATAGAAGGCGAATCTCTATACTTAGCTCAAGATAGCACTGTAACTACCCTAGAGAATATACAGTCTGCTGATAAGACAGCTGTTCATGCCAGACTATATATTCAACAGCACAATCTATTGTGGTCATTAGTCAAACAAGAGGCCGATGCACTTTGGCTAATGGCAACACCCCTTAAAGATGAAATAGTTCGAGTAGACGGGGAAGACTTTAATCTTGGTGTCAGCGAATACATCGTTGAGCAACTTAAAAACCAAAGACATATTGGAGATAATGACGTCAATTTAGCTATAGTATGGTTAGAAGAGAACTTTCTAATCACTGAGAATGTATCATTTATAGATACTTCTCATTCTTATACTACAGCACTATTTATAACCTTCCTAAATCAAAATTCCACTGATGATACTTTAAGCCTAGTAGGTAAAGCACATATCCTTGATATTAAAGTATCAAATAACCAATGGAATATACAAAGAATCAGACCATTTAATCCACATAGTGATAATATTGAATTAAGCGCGATACAGGGTAATATTGTTTTCTTTGATAACTCTCAGGCGCAAAAGCTCAATCAGCCTCATTATAAAACTGCGCTCAAAGATAGTAAAAACACCCATGGTAACTATATCAAAGTATGGCAAAAATATAGTGATCTACAATGGCAAAAAGTTGCCATAAATGCGCAAAAATTTAACTATTTAAAGATACTAGATGACAAAATTCTAGAGCAACAAAATTTGTCTCGTCTTAGTGTAAACAAAGAGCAATTAAAGAAATTTGCCGAAGCATTACAGGTGAGTATTCAGAATAATGAGAAAGAAGAACAGGTATTCCAAATAGCATCAACATTGCCAGATTGGCTAAGTAACAGCAGCCCTGAGAATAGCAGTAAAACTGACCACAAGAAAGCTCTAGAAGAACCTTGGAAATGTGAAATTGTTGATATTGACAGTGATGCAGGATACTTGACTGTTAAATACACAGGATTTCGTGAGAAAAAAAAACCTACCGATAAACACGGTAATAGCTTTCTATTTTTATCAATTTATTCAACTCAGGTTCAACGCCAACGTCAGGTTCTAGCCTTAGAGCAAATTAGTCATCATCATAATCCAATGCCAAGTTTAGACTATTTAATGCAAGGTATTGCTGTACCCACTATCAAACAGTCTCGCAAATTAAGATGGCATAGTCCACAGGTAAAAGCTCTATTCAAAGCGGGCCCGACTACTCGTAGACAGCAACAAGCCATTGAAACGGCTTTAAACAGTGCTGATATTACTGTTATTATCGGACCGCCCGGTACAGGAAAGACACAAGTCATCGCCGCTATTCAACAGCGAATCGTAGAAGAAAAAGCAAAGGATAACACGCCTGTTCAACGTTCCATCCTGTTAACGAGCTATCAACATGATGCAGTTGATAATGCCAACAGCCGAACACAGGTATTAGGCTTACCTGGTCTACGTGTTGGTAGCAAGTATCAAGACAACATAGGACAAAAAGACGTTAATCTGCCCATCCAAAAATGGCGTAACTCTACAAAGGATGTTTTAACTCAAGAAATAGACGATTGTTATGCATTAACGTTACTCGATTCATTAAAGCATGCAACCCTAAACTTGCGTTTGGGTGCTAGAGATATAAAAGAGCGCAGTAAAATAGAGATCAACCGAATCTTGACAGACTTTAATACGTATTATCATATTGTACCGTCTCATGATTGGCGCTTATGGTGGGAAGGCTTTACGTTAGAGCAGTCTTACTTTTCTCCTTCATTATTACAAAACTGTATACCTAATATTTGGGCACTTCGAACCTCTGCTTCAAGTTTTGCCGATGATGGAATCCAACGTTGCGCGGAGTTAAGCGCCTACTTAACATTATTACAAAATGATAATCCAGACACTCAGCTCATATCAGAAGATAAACTTCAAATATTAGATAACTTTGGTCATATGCAAATCTCCCCTCCTTCAGACGCTGATCTAATACCATTACAGCAACTGAAAGATACGTTATTAGATAAGAGCTTACCTGACTTTAGACCATTGAATATACAAAGCATACTAACTGCTAGTGATTGCGATAGGTTAGATGAACTTGATACTCAAATGACTAAAAAAATTAGCGAGTCGCATACATTAGGGTATCTTTTGGCTTTAAAGCAATTTCGTGAAACAGTCGCTACTGATGATAACAAAGTAGACGAAACAATCGCCCACTATACCTCTGTCTATGCGGCCACTTGTCAAAAATCAGCCAGCCAAGACATGAGACGCTTAACTCAACTTAGCCAAGATTCCAACATTAACTTTGAAAATGTCATTGTGGATGAGGCTGCACGTGCCACACCATTAGATCTTATGATACCAATGGCTATGGCAAATAGACGGATTGTATTGGTAGGAGATCATAGACAACTGCCGCATATGCTTGATGATGCCGTGGAAACCCAAATGGTAGAAGAAGATGACTGGGACAGCTTGCAAAGCGAAATGCTACGCGACAGCTTATTTCAAAGAATGGTAAAGAACTTAACCCAGCTAGAGAAAGAGGACGGGCAACCAAAACGAGTAGTAATGCTTGATGAGCAATTCCGTATGCATCCAGTGCTTGGAGATTTTATTAGCAAAAATTTTTACGAAAATCACGGACTATCTAAGCTTAAGTCAGGTAGACCCACTACTGACTTTATTCATGACATATCTGGATACGAAGGCATGGTATGTCACTGGCAACATATTGAAGGTACTCAAAAAGGTAATAAGAGAAGAAATATGAATGAAGCTATTTGGATTTCCCAAGAGACAAAACGCATTCTAGATGAAAATCCAGAAATAAGTGTCGGTGTGATCACCTTTTATGGAGATCAAAGAAGCGCTCTAATGCAAGAAATGCAAAAGCTTGATTTGATTCTAAACAACGAAGTACATCCTGACTATCAACAACTGACTAAAGGCAGTCATATAGGTGATGAGCGTTTGCGAGTGGGTACAGTAGATTCATTTCAAGGTAAAGAGTTTGATGTGGTGTTATTGTCACTTGTACGCACGCTACCTAATGACTTAAAAACCGTAACAAAAAATAGGGGCTATGAGATGACTGAACCTCAACTCAATTCGCTCTATGGCTTTTTGCGTGTAGATAATCGCCTTAACGTGGCTTTTAGTCGACAAAGAAGTTTGATTATTATCGCAGGTGACTTAATGTTAGCTGAGCATCCATTAACAGAACAACACATTCCATCTTTAACAGCTATGAGCCAACTATGTCGAGGTGATTATGGACAAATTTTCTGATAATTACCTATCTTTCTATAGCAATAGCGATATGAAGGATCTAAATACCAATGATAGACATAACATGGCATTTCTTCCAGTCTGGCTGTGGGAAGTAATAACCCCCATCGCGGACAAAGAAGATAACTTCAACTTTTTTCAACGTACCATTCTTGAGCTGTTAAAGTATAACAAGCGTGATCGCATGCAAATGAGTCAATGGCTAAATATTGATGCTGAACTTGTTGATATTATCATAAATGAACTTTTTAATCGTGGTTACGTGAATAGTGACAAGGGCATTATAAATCTTACACCATTGGGCTGGCAGGCACTAGATAAAACAGCTACGCCCTCTTATAAGACACAACTGGGTTATATTATTCAAGATGCTATTGACGGTCATCTTTGGCCTCGTGTTGTCGCACATAAGCTAAATTACTTAGATGTTGTTAAGAACGACCATAGCGTTACTATCAAAGCGGATCGAAACACAGGACAAAACATTGAACCTTTTATCGTAAATACCTCTCAAAAATATCATTTTACCAAACCAACTAAGAATGAGTTTAGGCAAGCACTTGAACTATATAAAAGAGCCGTAGCCAGTGGTAGATTACGTAACCGTAGTAATGACTCAAAAAAAACTGCCACTTCTAATATCAATCTTGGTAACTTTGATATTGCCAGCAAGCAACCCACACCATACTTTATCCTTACTCATCTACAGCACAGTATAGATACAAAGCATTTCTCTCAGCTTCAAGACCCATTACATATTACTCAATCTGATGACTGGATTATCCACTTACATGACAGCATAGCACAGGGTAACAAACCCTTTGCAAGTAAAGTTAAACGATTTATGGGGCTTGATCAGTCTGACAAACAAAGCATTGAAGAGTTTGAGGCGCATTTACAAGAAGAAATGCGTTTTGAAATATTATCGTCATATCCAAATGTTAATGAGATTGATAATCTCGATATGCATCTCGCTAAACTATTGCGCAGACAAAAATATCTCGAAGAACATAACTATAGCGCAGATATCGATGACTTATTATTGCAATCTCAAAAGTCATTAGAAGCTTGCTTTAAACATGTTTTGACCACTTACCCACATCAACATAATAAGATACTGCCCTACTCCTCAGATAAAAAATTCTTATTGCAAGCTCTAATTTTACGAGCAAATAACAGAGCTCTAGATGAGAGTCTAGAACCTTTCTCTACTTGTAATGTTAGAGCGGTACAGTCAGCTATAGGTTTTTCAACGGGTAAATACCCCACTATCTATAGCTCTTTAAAGCCTATTATAACGGCAAATATTCTAGCAATTGCTGATTACTCTAATCACCCATTGCTACTTACCGATGATTTAGATGCTGACTTGCTATTTTTAAGTCAAATATGTGATTACCGTAATGAAAGCTCGCATGACGGGCCAAAGACTGATATTACCCAAAGTACAGCGCTCGATCTGGCAAAATTTACAACTCAATGGGTTCAAAATTACTTAAACCAATTAACTGATAAGGCATAGCACTATGGCAAGAAAGAACAGAAAAAATAACCATGTAAAGTCTGAAATTCCTAGCCCTAGTGCAAATAAAGAGGTTACAAAAATATCAGAGCTTCTAAAAAGTGTTACAGGTTCGATTGTCAATAAAGAACAAGAAATGTTATTGGAAAAGGATAATGAGCTTAGAGATAAGATGCTAGCTGACCTAGAGTCTTATACTGAAGCTGAACAGCAATACAAGCAAGACTCGGCTGAATACCAAAGTAAAAGCACTCTTCTAAATGAAGAGCTTGAAGCTCTAGAACAACAAAAGAGCGATCTATACCGTCAAAAGACCAAACTTGACGAAGACAATGCATCAATAGCTCAACGGCAAACAGAGGTTGACAACGCACGTCAGCAGTTACTAGAAGAAAAGAAAAGTTTAAAAACAGAACAGCTTGAGCTTCGAAAGCAGTTATCTGTTTTAGAAGAGCAACAAATTAATGCTGAATTAGGTTTTGCAAGTCAAAAACAAGAAGCGCTACAAGTCAAAAATAAAGAGCTAAGTGAACTACAGAAAACATCTCTAGCTCAAATAGAACAACGATTAAAAAATATTTATGATAAAGATAACCAGCTTAGAGAGCGTGAACAACAAATATCATTGATAGAAGAAGAGTTGACCCTTAGAGCCAATAATTTAGAGCAGGATTTACTAAAAGAATTACACGCTAGAAAAGAAAATGACAACAAAGCCTTACAAAAGCAAAAGTTAGATTTAGTCGAACAGGAGAGCGCACTTAAACTGGCGCAAACTGAATTAGAAGAAACGAAAGCACAGTTAGACATTCAAAACGATGTACTGAAAAGCCATATTCATCGGCAGTTTGAAGCAAAACTAACTCAATTAGCCGCTGAAAACAAAGCGCTTATAGAGAGTAAAAGAAAGGCAATTGACGAGATAGATAGAATGGCACAAGAAAATGCTCAATTTGAGGATTTAAAGCGCCAACTAACCAACGATGGTATCAATAACGTTCAAGAAGAACTAAACCGACTTAGACAGAAGAATAGAGAGCTTAAGCATGAACTAAGTGAACGTTATGAAGATGGATTAATAGAAGATAATCAAAGATTAGAAGAAAGATTAGATGACACACTAAGTCAATTAGAAGACTTAAAAGCAAGCTATGCCCAGGCTCAGAGTGAACTTAATAACACTCGATTAAGCGCGCTTGAACGTCAAAACTTGCTACAAGAAAAACGAATATTAGAAGAACATAAAAGAGTGCTGAATATTAGTATTGAACAATTAAAAAGTCAGATTGATGACTTAGAAGATGCTCAAAAAGGCGCACTACCATTTTCGCTACTTAGTGACATGGATGAAAAATTCAGTAGTCTAGCAAGTGGCTTGCAAGCCGTGCCAAGCTTAGAGGAATTCTCAAACCTTATGCGTGCCCGCATTGCCAATCAAGGTCTTTATTATACTAATAAAGACATACGGCTATTTATTGCTGGACTGTCAATGAGCAAGCTACATATTTTGCAAGGTATCTCTGGTACAGGTAAGACTAGCTTAGCTCGAGCCTTTGCAAAAGCGATTAATAACCCACCCGATAATGATAATGAACTTTATTGCGAGGTGATTCGAGTACAAGCAGGCTGGCGTGATAGAGAAGATTTATTAGGTCACTATAACGCGTTTGAGAAAAAATTCTATGCCAAAGAAGCATTACAAGCTTTATACCGTGCCCAACAACCGCGATTTCAGAACACTCTACAAATAATTTTGTTAGATGAAATGAATTTGTCTCAACCTGAACAGTATTTTGCTGACTTTTTGTCTCTATTAGAAACTTCTGATATCGCAAAAATAAACTTATTAGATAGCTCACATCATGATGCACCCTTGCTATTTAAAAATGGTCGGACCTTAGAGATACCTAAAAATGTATGGTTTATAGGCACTGCAAACCACGATGAAACAACCAAAGAGTTTGCTGACAAAACCTATGATAGAGCCCACGTTATGGAAATACACAGAAGTGAGAAACTTACTTTCGATAATACGGTGGACAATACTCAATACTCCTATAGCAGTTTGATAGAACGTTTTGAACAAGCTATTACAAAACATCAGTCAGATGTCGATGATATATTCGAGTTGTTATTAGAGAGCGAATTGCAAAAAAACCTACTTAAAATTAAAGTTAGCTGGGGTAATCGCTTGCAAAACCAAGCTCGTAAGTTTATTCCTGTCTATATGGCTTGCGGTGGCACGATGGCAGAAGCACTTGACCATTTGTTAGCTACTAAAGTATTCCGTATTGGTAAAGTCTGTGGTCGATATGATACACGTTCTGATAAGATTGAGGATATCAACGATAGCTTACTACGGATATGGGAGACCTTAGGTTTATCGGATGTCCCTGAAGAGAGTAGTTATCTTTTAGAGCAGGATATAGAAAGGTTAAGTGGAGTCTAATATATGCTTGATAGAATTACAGGCGATATCGTCTCATTATCCACATTACCTATAATTACTTCTGTAATTCCACAAAGATATGTGAATACTCGCCCATTTACTTACAATCGACGTTTTGAAGTAGATGCTTATACTATTCTTTTCTGTGATAGTACAGGGCACTTTGTGATAGATGACGCAGATTCTGTACTATGCCTAGATCCAGCGATAACAAGTACAATGAGTCGTTCAATTGAACATATAGCCTTACAATTGGCATTATGGCTAGCAGAGGATGAATTGACTCCTCTACCTAGCCCACTTGTGCCTGAGAAAGTGTTCGAGGACACTGCTAAATTGAACGATTTTGAACAATCTTTGTTCGACGTATTGGAAACAGGTCATTTACATCAAATAGCCTACCAGCCTAGACTTGATATTCGTTACGATGAAGAGTTAATTGATGTTAGCCGAGCAAAGAAGATATCTAATAAAGCTCATCGTTATTTAGCTGTGCATTCCGAGACTTGGCAAAGGCGTACTTTAGCAGGCGTGTATCCTAGAAAACTTTTAGCTAAAATTAGTGACGATAACTACTCTATATATGAAAATAAAGTTTTTTCAAGACTACTCGATAGGGTCATGCTATTTTTACAACAACGACTTAGAGAACTAGAGGAACAAATCAATAATATTGATGATGCCCTACAACTTGATAAAGCGCATGAAAGCTATTACAAACTAACCAGCCTTCTTTGTAGTTTATGGGCAAGCAATCTCAGTGATGAAAAATCCGCCGAAAAACGCAAAGAGCTAATGACAATTAGTGAAAAAAACTTAGCATTGCAAGATAACATAACTAGATTACAAAGTTTTGGACTCTACCTAAAAATCCCTCAAGCCCATAAGAATATTTCAAACCAGTTGCACAAGACAAATATCTTGATGCATGACCAACACTATAGACATGTGGGTATTTTATGGACAAAACTCAATAAACAGTCTCAAGAAGTGAAAGATTTAATTAAAGCGTTGGAAAAAAAGCGCCAGTTCCAAGAAGAGTACAATCAATATGCTTTGTTAATTTTATTAAGGGCACTCGAAG
Organism: Psychrobacter sp. DM4; assembly: GCF_051307035.1. GTDB lineage: Bacteria > Pseudomonadota > Gammaproteobacteria > Pseudomonadales > Moraxellaceae > Psychrobacter. The sequence continues at coordinate 1,153,409 of NZ_CP195536.1, read as the reverse complement.
AGTTGAATTTTAATACTATTAAAAAAACTACTGGTAGTATACTTCTAGCAAACGATGAACTTAACTGGCAAGTAACTGTTGAAGTCGATCAACAAACACATAACTGGCGTTTGACTCATACATATTCGAAAAACCTATTAAATATTATTTCCATCGCCAATCAAATTGATGATACCTTAAATCATGATATAAAAAGTAATCCCCATCTGATCGTTATTCATCTTTTAGAGTCAAAGATTGACCTATCAGAGAATAAGCCTGTCACAAACAATGCGATACTAGCTAATCCACTTAATTTTATGGCTACCGAGCGCCTTATTACTCGACTGCTAGAATGGCTATACGTTGACATATTAACAGGATATGCCAGTGACCTACCATTTAATAAAATCTCCAGTCGTGCTCTACAAAGTCTAGCAGAGACTAATAGTATCTATAAGAACGCCAGTAGCTATCAATTAATAAATGAGTTATCTATTAATAGTAAAAAAGAAATTGAAAGCTACTTGCGTCATACAGATAAAGCGAGTCTGCTAGAAAAAAATCAAGAAGTAGCAGTTTTGAAGCACTGCCCTTTATGTCATCAACTATCCACATTTGAACCAAGAGCAACCAATCGTACCTTTATCGCGCAATGCTTAAACTCGCAATGTGGTGTAACCTATCAGCTAACCTCAGATGCTGATAAGAACCGATATTTTAAATTGAATGCTAAAGGTGAATATAAGGAAGCTGGTCGTTGGAATATTAAATTCTCACTAGAATAGACAATATTTTACTCACTACCTACCACTATGGGGTAAGAATATATACATGACTTCTTAGCATTTTCCTTCCCCACATATTATCTGAATGATGTTAAGGTAGCGTTAGAATAATTTATATTCTTCAATTAGCATATTACTTATATCTAACAATAAATAACAATTAATTTTAAGACCAAACATACTGTAATATTGGCTGGAAAATCGATCTATAATTCGATTCAATTGTTGGTATAACCGTTGGTATAAGAAAAAATATTTTTAAATAAAAATATTTAAATCAATAACTTGGAATATTTATGTGGTTGATACTGGGCCCACCATATTTATAGTGTACAAAGAAATCAGGCTTGTTCGCAGCGATGCGGCAAGCCTTTTTTTATGGAATTTTTAGAAGTTTTAGGAATGTCTTAGTATATGGTGAACTATATAAACTGAGCAAAAGAGTAAATTTAAGTAATTAATTATCTGTCTTGAAAGCTAGGGTAACCCTCCCAAACCTAAGATACTAATTAAGTAGAATCAAGCTGTCTGATTGGAGATAAAGACGCGACTTACTTAAGCGCATGTCTTTGAGTCATAAGAACTGGAAGCAGCGAGAACAGCTTACTTAGAGCTACTTTGGATGCTACATTTCTACTCAGATGGTATGCAATGTAGTGGTTATTTCAGTTTGATTTATACCTATAATATGAGAGTTACTAGATGTCATTACTTTTGATATTGTGGGTTCATGAAAGTCATTTACAAACATGCTGGTATCAACCAAAATATAAGAAGAATGTGTTTATAAACGCTTTAAGCTAGTATTCGTAGTACATATAAAGTAAAGCACTAAAAAATATTGGTCAGGTGGCTTTATGAATGTCAGGGTTTTTACCCTGAATAATTGGTAGAACAAATATTGAGTCTTGTGTAGCGTAATTAGTTTTCGCAAGTTTTACATTCTCGTGTTTACCATTAGTCAGATTAGTAATCGCAGCAAACAGATCTGTCTTAATAAATTTAAAGAGCTTTGACGACAGCTTAGCATATATGCACAAACAAGATTGGTAAGACCACTTACAATGTAGACTTCATAATAATGGTACGTTCACTAAGATAAAGGGCTGGTATACGCTCAATGTTAGATACTAAATATTCAGTAGTATACTTTTTAGCTTGGCTTTGATTGCGAGTCATTAAGTTGCTATCTTCAAAATTAACATCATCATAGCTAGTTGATAGTTTTTTGTCATTCGCTGAGAGTAACGAAATTGATTCAGGTTCAAATATTGCTAATGGTATCGGCAAAATGGCAAAACTTGAGGTTACTGGTGCTATGAATAGTGCTGATCCCAAACAGAGCAATCGCGCTTTAGTGCTAAACAAATTAAAATAATTTCTCATGACAACATTCCCTTTTGTAAAATTAATATCCTGATGCTAGCTTAAACATTTGGTTTTAAAATTAAGAGCTATAACTCCCAGATCCTATTCTGCGATCCTCACCCGTTTTGAGCGTTCGATTCATCTCAACCCTTTGTTTAACACTATTATATTTTGATCGGTTATATTGCTGTTGGTCATTATTTTTTAAATTACCCTCTTTACTATTGGTAGTTGATTCAGATTCTTTGGCAATGTCCTGATGGGCTGCTACTGGTGCAGAGTAATGTGTCATATTATTAGCAGCCGCATTTGCAGGATTGATTATTGTAAAAATCGTGGACGCGGCTAACATTACACCAAGAGCCAAACTTTTTAGAGTCGGTAGTATTAAAATGACTGCGATATTTTCTATCAACGATACTAAAAACCCCAACGCTAAACTTTTCATTGTTATTCCATTTAAGTCATTATTATGAACAGCGATAATCCAGCTATTAGATTTCATAAGGAAGAATACTGAATCTTTTGCCCCACCCCCATAAGAAAAGTATATTTGTTTTATCTGTTGCGTAGCTTTATGAAACTTTAAGAAAAGTAACGTTTGCTGCTAGAGCTTGATTTAGTATTTATAAATAACGCATAAAAAAAACCAACTCATCAAAGTTGGTTTTTTTTTGATGTTGATGAAACGAATGAATAATAATCAACAGTGTGGCGTACGATAACCTCGTTGTCTAATATGACATTGATTGACTATATAAAACGTGCGTCGTTATTGGGTTATCGACAAAGTCGGTATAAGCGGACTTATTATCGACACCAATTTCATCATTTGTAAATACGGTAGCGTTAGGCCAAGCGCTATCATTAAGGTCTTGCGCATACCAATTGTCAGGCAGCTGCCAGTGCAATGTATAATCTTGCGTGCCATCATTACTGCCTTCAGTTGAGCAATTTTTTGTCAGACGTAACGCGTCTTTTTCGGTGACACAGCTCAGATTCCGAATAGACGCGCTGTAAAAGGTTTACGCTTTCAAGCTATCGTCAGTTTTGGCAACGATTTCATTATCGGTATTCATAAATACCGTAACTACCTCGCCATCACCTGAATAATAAGACTGCCCTCGATTGCTTTCTGAACCAATACCCCTATTCTCTTCCCAATCAACCCGTTTCGTCGCCACTGTAAAGGGCTTTTTGGCCTTAAATTGTACCACGTTAGAATTAAATCGAGTAAAAGGCACACTGTCTTTACCGACACATATGCCATTAACGTACATCTCAAAATAGTCATCGGCAAAGATGTCGGCCGTGATGACTTCACCATCGGCATCAATCTCAATCATATCAGATGGGTTTAGCGCATCGCGAGCCTCTGTAGCTGAGGCGTAGCGTACACCTGTACAAGGGTTATTTAGATCGTAAGCAAACGGAAAGCGGCTATTTGTAAAGTTCATCTCAGCGGGTAGTGTCCATAGTTTGCCGTCAGTGCCTTGACTCTGAACAATGGGAGCATTTCTACCATTATTGCATTCGTATAGCGAGGGTATACTTATAGTCGATGCGCCTTGAGAGACTGAAGCGGTTCCCCTATATATCGTATTTCATGGCTTTACATCGCTAGTAGACGTTACGGATGTAGGGCTAACTGCTTTATCGTTGCTACAAGCCGTTAAAGATTCTACCATCAAAGCGATCGTTAGCCCTGTTTTTGATCATGCAAGCTACTAGTCATCGTAAATGATTTCTTAAGGGAACTCTGCTGCCACTTGCCCTCTCTAAAGGTCAAACTGTAGTGGTCAACTAGACAAATGATAATACAAATGCGTGTTACGTAGATTTGTGAAACTTTAAGAAAGGTTACGATTGACACTATTAAACCTTTATCTCTTGTAAACTTACTTGATGCCCTAAATGTACGCATAGCTTCATTGAATTTAGCAATATGAGTACATCAAAAAAACAGTATGCTAATAAGCAATCTTTTATCAAAAACTTAGGACCCTGTTATGACTCATATACTTCTTGGTGATGATGACGAAGAGCTGACTCAATTGCTGCAAGAGTATTTGCATAATCATGGGGTCAGCTGCGACTGCGTCTATGATGGGTCGCAAGTGATAGAGCGATTACAAGATACCGCTTATGAGTACGATCTACTTGTGCTCGATATTATGATGCCCAAAATAGATGGACTTAGCGTATTGCGGCAACTGCCAGCTACGCGTCAAATTCCAGTGATTATGCTGACGGCAAAAGGCGATGAGATTGATCGTATTATTGGTCTTGAGCTTGGCGCTGATGATTACATTGCCAAGCCCTGCAATCCTCGCGAGCTGCTGGCACGAATCAATGCTGTTATCAAGCGCACGACTGTACTCTCAGTAGATACCCCTGTCCTCACTCATGATCGAATGACTTTAGATCAAAGGCATCGTGTCTGTACTATTGATGGTAGTGAGCTACAAGTAACGGGTACTGAGTTTGATCTGCTAGTAGCATTGCTACAGCAAAAAGGTGAGGTTGCTAGTAAAGAGTGGCTTTCACAAACTGTACTACAGCGTGAGCTACAGCCCTTTGATCGTAGTCTTGATGTGCATGTATCCCGCCTGCGCAAAAAACTTCAGCCTTTTCATGATGAGTCTATCAAAGCTATTCGCGGCAGGGGCTATCAGTTGGTACTCTAATGAATACTTCTTCGGTATATAAGCGCGCACTCAATCTATCCGCCTCCTTATTTTGGCGACTGTTTATTAGTTTACTACTGTTATTGTTGGTAACGTCTACTATATCTGTGAGTATGGAGCGCTGGATGAATACGCAAGCTTTAGAGTCGCGTATGGCGTTACAAATAGAGCATCTATCCACTGTTCGCTTAGACATCATGCAGGCTTTGATGTTAGGGAACTACAACACCATCAACCAGATTTACCGTCGCGAGCGTGGGCTTCGGGATCAAATTCTCATCGTTGATGAACAAGGAGTACATTTATCTTTTCGCTTTCGGCCCTCAAGAGACCAAAACGTACAAGATGTTGGTAGAGGGCCCGAGCCGTCAGATCTTTTGGAATCACCGCCTAGTCCAATCTTTCAAAACCAGAATGTAGTAGCAGACATCAGTAAATATCCTGGACTAGCAGATCAATCTGTTATCACCCCTGATGGTTATAATTATACTGTACAGCTGCAACCTCGCTTGCCTCTACGCGATCTTATAGCGCTACAAAAGACTCATTTTCCCGTGCGAGTAGGTGTCATTTTACTCTTTAGCTTATTGGCTTGTTACTGGTTTAGCCGTGCTTTATCTAAACGTATTCGTAAGGTTCAGTTTGCGGTACACCGTATAAGCGCAGGTGATTATTTGGCTGGGGATGATTTATCTGAGCTTGGAGATGATGAGTTGGGTGCATTAGCCAAAGATGTCGCTAAATTATCTGATAGATTGGTGGATAGCGAGCTGTCTCGAAAGCAAATGCTCAGCGATATCTCCCATGAGCTGCGCTCTCCACTGGCTCGATTGGACGTAGCTACTGAGCTTACCCGCGACTATGCACCAGAGACTGCGCTTTATCTTGATCGCATTCAAAGGGAATCAGCGCGCATGAATGAGCTGATTGCACAGATTATTAATATTCAATCACTACAAATGCAGCGTTACAAGACTCAGTCTGAAGACTACGAATCAGTAGATATAGGAGTGCTACTTAATGATATTGGTCAGGACGTCTGCTTTGAGTTTCAGGACAAGAATATTGAGTGGCAATGCCAATTCTCTGTTGAGTCCATTAATACTGATGCTGATGTCAATAATACTAGCATCAAATATCCAGCTCAGCAGTCATATACTATCTTTGGTAATAAAGAGCAATTGCATAGCGCGTTTGAAAATATCATTCGTAATGCCTTTATATATTCCAAGTCATTTTCTACCGTCTTGGCTAAGATAGAACTCACCACTACCCAAACCAGTAGACAAAACAAGCGAGAACTGCTTAAGGTGAGTATTATAGATCAAGGCGAAGGCATAGCTGAGGCGAATTTAGCACGTATATTTGAGCCATTTGTACGCTTAGATACCTCCAGACAGCGTCCAAAAGAAACCAATTCTGCTAATGGACGCTTACGCCCCAATCAAAGTGGTGGGCATGTCGGTGGTTACGGTCTTGGACTGGCGATTGCTCACGCGATTGCTGCGGCGCATAAAGGTCATATTAATGCCAAAAACCGTCAAGATGGCATGACAGGGCTTATTGTCGAGGTGGCCTTGCCCGTAGATGTTTGAGTGATGACTATAAGTGATGTAGTTAGATATCAAAAAGCCAATCAACACCTTAAGGTTAAAGATAATCATCAATCGAGCTATGGTTGGTAGGATAATATCTAGCACCGACGATGATAGTAGTTATTGCAAGTGCGGCAACCAATGGTACGGTCACTGCTGCGCTGCTTGCCACCTCCATATATCCTTGGGTACTAACATAAACACTTATCATATCAACGCTAAGTACGATTGCTAGCAGCGATAATAAAGTCCAGCCGATAACGGCGATATACCCATTCATAATGTTTTTCATTATAATCTCCTTTTAAATTCATGTCGGATGTCAATAGTCGATAATAGATTGATTTGGTTTGACTCTCAAAAATACTAAACATCTATTGAATCATATGGTCAAGCGAGATCGGATATAGCGTGCTCTTGTCAAACAAAAGACGCTGCAACTGGTGAATATCGGCCAAAACAAGCTGGGATAGATGACGGTAAATATCGCGAAATGCTTTAGCAAAGTACTAGTATTAGATAGAATAAGGAATGCACGGTAGGAACACTGATTAAAGTTGTCTAGCTTGTGAAGATGCAGGGCTTTGGAGCGAGGTGTGACAACAATAACAATTAATATTTTCATATTCTTACTTTATACTACGTTGATTTAGATTAATAACCATAATGAATTTTTGGTATCATCAAAAGTTTTTTTAGATAAATTATTTTAAATTAACAAGTTAATAATATCGCATGGTTAATACTGGACCTACCATATTTATAGTGTACAAAGAAAAAAGGCTTGTTCGTAGCAATACGGCAAGCCTTTTTTTATGGGAATTTCAGACGTTTTGGAATATATAGGGTTATGGCGATGGACTTTAACTATGAGTAAGACACATAGAACACAGGGTTTAGCTTGATTAGCCACTACCCTGCTTTTTAGCTTCGTTGTCCTCACGCAAGCGCTCTACAAAAGGTATGACGATTGGAGCACTAATGGAGTGTAGCAATACTGAGCCTGCGATGGTCACTGCAGCAATGCGCCAAACCACATCACTATCGCTAAATTCTCCATGACTCATGGCATAAGCGATATAAAATATGGAACCCATACCTCGAATACCGTAAAAGGCCAGTGCCGCTCGTTCGGCAAAGCAAGCATCAAGTCCAATATTGGCAATCATCCCTGCCAGTGGTCGTACTACTAGTAGCAGCAATGCGGCAACCGCAATCTCTTGCCAAGATAAATTATCCATCAGCCCTGATACGATCAGACCTCCGAACCACAATAATAATAGCACCAGTAGTAATGACTCTATCTGCTCTGAGAAGCGATGCGGATGCTTGACATAGGCGTCGTGCTCTTTGTGACCACGAACCAATGAGCGTCCGGCCACAGCCGATATAAATACGGCCAAAAAACCGTAGCCTGAAACCATCTCTGTTAGACCGTAGCAGGCAAAAGTAGAAGCCATCATAGTTAAACCAGCATTATCACCGCGCTCGCCACTATTCGTGCCAGCGTCGCCCACTGGAGAATAGATCAGTTTTGCACAGTACCGTCCAAACACCCAACCTACCCCAATGCCAACGACGACTCTATATAGCACATCATACCCAAGCCACGACCACAGCCAACTACCAGACTCAATTTGTGTAACCGTCAGGCCTGATAAGACAATAGCAAGGTAGATAAAGGGAAAGGCAAGCCCGTCATTGAGTCCTGACTCTCCTGTTAGACCTAAGCGCACGATACTCTCGTCGCCTTCGGTAGGTTTACCCACTTGTACGGCGCGTGCCAGTACGGGGTCCGTTGGCGCTAACGCTGCTGCTAGTAACACAGCAGATGCTAAGGATAAACCCACTAGACCCATCGCTAGACCTATAACGCCCAAAATAGTCAACGGCATGGTAATTGCGAGCTGTCGCCATACGACGTTCCATGAGCGTAAGCCCATCTTTTTATCGATTGCAAGTCCCGCTCCAATTAACGAGACGATGACAATCAGCTCTGTTGCATGCTCGACTATGAGTAAAGACATCTCACCCAAGCGCGGATCTATAGTGGGCAGAGCAAAAGGCGATAAAGCTAGCACAGCGCCAATGACAATATAAAGTGGCGGCGCTGCGATAAATGGCAGGCGGGTTTGCAGTTGGATAATAATCAAACTAAAAAACGCTAAGCCTGATACCAAATAAAACACGTCGCGAGGATCAATACTTAATATCTGCAAGACAATGACCTTTTTGAATTTCTATATGTTCTATTATAGCTACAATACTTTGATTAGCATGCGACCATAGCCGTTATCACCTAAAAAAACACTTAATTAATACCTTGGTTTTTTAGAGTATTTACACGATTTCTTAAACGTTATCGTCGTCCTTTTTTAGATAACTGTCGTTCTTTTATTGCAAAAATAGATACCTGTAACGCAATCTTGCTCTTGTAAACTATCACTTGTATCTCATATCAATTAGTGTTAAAAAATTATAAGATTTTACATTTATTACTATATATCAGGGAATGATAAGCTATGGCAAAGGTGGATAAAGAGGTTTGTATTATTGGCGCAGGTCCAAGTGGTTTTACGACCGCAAAGCGACTAAAGGAATACGATATTTCATTCGACTGTTTTGAGATATCCGATAATATAGGCGGTAATTGGTACTATAAAAACCCTAACGGTATGTCTTCTTGTTATAAGAGCCTACATATTGATACCTCAAAAAATAAACTAGAATTTGAAGATTTTCCAGTACCTAAAGATTGGCCACATTTCCCGCATCATTCGCAAATCCTTGATTACTTTTTATCTTATGTAGAGCACTTTGGTTTAAGACCACTCATTATCTTTAACACGGGTGTTGATCATGCTGAACCTATCGATAACTTGTGGAACGTCACTCTTAGTAACGGTGAGGTAAAAACATATCGGCATGTGGTCGTCGCAAACGGTCATCACTGGTCAAAAAGGATTCCTGAGTATCCAGGTGATGACGAATTTAAAGGCCAGATTATACATTCGCACGATTATCTAAATCCTACTGAACCTTTCGATATGAAGGAGAAGTCCATTCTCATCGTTGGCATGGGTAATTCAGCGATGGATATCGCCTCGGAACTATCCCAAAAAGTGGTCGCCAAGAACCTATGCGTGTCCGCTAGACGAGGGGTTTGGATACTTCCTAAGTTCATCAAAGGACAACCTATCGACAAGGTTGCCCTACCTCATTGGGTACCACCAAAGCTCAAGCTATTTTTGCAGCAGCAAGTCGTCAAAAGACAAATTGGCACGATGGAATCTTTAGGAATACCCGTGCCAGATCACAAGCCCTTTGAAGCTCACCCTACAGTTTCTGGAGAATTTCCTCTTAGAGTAGGCTCTGGTGATATCACTATGAAACCTGGGATCGAGAGGTTTGAGGGCAATAGCGTTATCTTTACAGATGGGAGCAAAGAGCAGTTTGATATCGTCGTTTATGCTACGGGCTATAATATTAAGTTTCCGTTTTTTACCGATGACTCCTCAAAGCCTGACGCTAACAATCAGTTTCCACTGTTCAAGCGAATGGTGCCGCTAAATCGTAATAACCTATTTTTTGTAGGATTAGCACAAGCCCTGCCTACACTCTTAAATCTAGCAGAACAACAGTCAAAGCTCATTGCTGAATATATATCCGGAAATTATAGTCTTCCAAACGCTGATGACATGCAAGATATTACCAAAAGCGACGATGCGCTCTACTTAGATCAGTATTATCAGTCTGCTCGGCACACCATGCAAATTGATTTTGACCACTACGTCGCGCATTTAAAAAAGGAGATTAAACAAGGGAAAAAGCGCGCTTTAGAGAAAGGCTAGCTAAGATGTTCTAGATACCAATCAAAATTGGTTTAACTATGCTCTATCTAAATGAACTCGGTATAACGTTAAAAAATGAGCTTGCTCAGTATAACTGATAACGCGCGCTAAGCAATGCTCATAGATTTAGCGTGATTGTATAATGGCCGCTTATGTCAGTATTAAGTCATAGTTCAATTTCGATAATTATTCTGGCAAGCGAGTGCCTTTGAAACGTAGCAAACGCAATGCATTTAAGGTGACTAATACCGTCGCGCCAGCATCAGCCATAACTGCGATCCATAGTCCAGTCATGCCAAATATAGTCGTGATTAGAAAGATACCTTACTCGTCTCTTAGTGTCATTAATTCGAGTACCTCACGACTTTCTTCATCGAAGAAAGTTGAGACGATTTTGCACTCATTTTGTAAAGTCTCAATTTAATATCGACTATATTTTAATAAAAACCAAAAAGCCCTTCAAGCTGATGTATTCAACGTGAAGGGCTTAGATTATGTCTACATTTTAAAAATATCACCTGTATTTTAGCTTATTAAAATACACGGTTAGTTCAATATTAGCGCTCCAGATGTAAATACTGAAGATGACGCTCGTACTGATTTAAGATATCGACCAATACTTGCTCTTTGGAGTAGCCAACCAAGTCATACTCTTGCGAGCCTTCGCTTAAGAACACCTCAGCACGATAATAGTACTCTGCGTTCTTAGTTGAGGTGCTCAATGTAAAGTTAGGACGTTCCGCTTTGATCAAATTAACTTCATAAATAAAGTCATCTTCATCGCCATGTCCAACTCGCAATTTGAGACCATCTATTTGACCGCTACTCTCGTCCATACCCTCATCTATATCTTGTCCGATATGTTCAGGGTTACGGATATCCAAAGAGGTTTTTAGACCACCTGCGGCAAACTCTTTTTCAACTTCCGTCATGGCAGGTCTGACCACATTTTGTAAAAACCGTTCAACTTGTGCATGTTTAGGGAAGCTGACAATACGCTGCAAGCGAGCTTTCCAGCTCTTACCGCTATCGAGCACGTTAGCCGTACCAATCGTACTGGCTTTGCGCTTATTGCCCTCTTCTTTTAATGATCTCCACATCGCCACCATATAAAGGACTAAAATAAGCGAGAATGGCAAACCGGCAATCACAGATACTGACTGTAATGAGGCAAAACCACCAGCAAACAATAAGCCTAAGGTAATAAGACCGGTCGCTGCTGCCCAAAATAAGCGTAACCAAACTGGTGCGTCGGTATCATTGGTCATGCCTCTTGAGCTTAGGTTCGCGAGTACTAAAGCGCCTGAGTCAGCTGAAGTCACAAAGAATACTAACCCAATCACAACACCGGCAAATGATAGCACTTCGCTGTAAGGAAAGTACTCAAACAAGGCAAACATACCCATCGCTGCATCATTAACAGCGATTTCGCCAAGTTCGGTTGCACCATTGGCGACCAAATCTATCGCTGAATTACCAAAGATAGAGAACCATGCAAAAATGAAACCAAGTGGGATAAACATCACGCCAAACACAAACTCACGCAAGGTACGACCACGGCTAATACGCGCGATAAACAAACCTACAAATGGCGCCCAAGCGACCCACCATGCCCAGAAAAATATCGTCCAGCCTGATTTCCAATCGGCACCAGCAGTACCGTCATAGGCATACACATCAAAGGTTTTGAAAACGATGGTTTGGAAGTATTGACCAATATTTTGGGTAAAGGTATTCAGCAAATATACCGTGTTACCCATCACCAATATCGCGATTAATAGCAATATCGACGATAGCATATTAAATTCGGATAAACGGCGGACGCCTCTTTCCACACCAGTCATCGCAGAGATCGCTGCGGCAGCGACCACACCTATGATGATAAAGGTTTGAACCATTTTGCTGGATTCAATCCCAAACACATGAGTCAAACCCGCATTGGCTTGCAATACACCAATACCCAAACTGGTCGCGATACCCATCAAGGTACAAACCACACCAAAGGTATCGATACCATCACCAAGCCAGCCTTTAATTAAGCGCTCGCCAAAGATAGGCGTCAGTGGTGAACGCAAAGCTAATGGCATGTTTTTGCGATAAGCAAAGTACGCCAATGCCATCCCGATTAGCGCATAAATGCCCCAGCCATGTAGACCCCAATGTAAAAAGGTCTGCGCAAGTGCTTCACGCATAGCCGCCTCACTGGCAGGCTCTAAACCAGTATGCGGCGTCAGATAATGCATCAACGGCTCAGACGCACCAAAGAATAATAAATCAATGCCGATACCAGCGGAGAACAGCATCGCGGCCCACGCTAAAAAGGGAAACTGAGCTTTTTCATGATCTTGACCAAGCTTGATATCACCATACTTGGAGAAGCCAACGAATAACGCAAATATACTATAAGCGGCAACTACCAACATGTAATACCAGCCAAAACTCTCTGATACCCATGCCATACTTGAGCTTAATAATGCCTCACTATAATCTGGAAATGCAATTGTCCAGATTATTAATAAAATAGAAATAATAGCTGAACCTAAAAAAACCGTCTTATTTAGAGTCAGGGGTTTCGTCGCATCTTTTGATGGCGAGCTGTACATAAAAGACCTCAATAGGTAAATTAAACAGGGTCTGATATTGCTTTGTCCGTCATAACTTTATGACTGATAACCGCATGACGCACAAAGCAGTACCAATAAATAAAAATTTGTTGCTCAAGTAATGACCACTTAGGTAATTATTTAAGCAACAAGGTAAGTCATTAAAAAATCAATTTTAATGGTATTCGTTTTCTAAAACAGTAGCGCGGATAAAAAAGACCTTTATGTAAAAAGGCCTTCTTATTAATATTTAATTTAAACAGAACCATAAGCACGCATCGGCTCAGCTCTCAATGGTGCACCATTGGCCGTATAATAGTCCGCTGTTGAGCGTGGCAGCTGTACGCCGCGCATCTTATCAACGATTTTTTCTGCCAACATAATAGTGGTTGCGTTGAGATTGCCACTGATGATGTTGGGCATGATAGAGGCATCAACGACTCGCAGACCATCGATACCATGTACCAGCCCTTCGCCATTGACGACCGAATCATTACCTTCGCCCATTGGACAAGTACAAGAAGGATGATAAGCCGTCTCACTATGGTTACGGACATATTCATCTAACTGCGCATCGGTCACTAGATCATCGGTCGGCGCAATAGCACGTCCACGATAAGGGTCAAGCGCTGGCTGATGCATAATCTCACGAGTGATGCGCATGGCAGCACGGAACTCTTGCCAGTCTTGGTCATGAGACATATAGTTAAATAAGATACTTGGATGCGCGCTTGGGTCTTTTGAGGTCAGCTTGACACGACCACGACTTGGCGAGCGCAATGAACCGACATGCGCTTGGAAGCTATGTGATTTGACCGCGCTACGACCATCATAGCGCACTGCTAACGGCAAGAAATGATACTGAATATTAGGATGCGTAAATTTCTCATCGGTACGGATAAAGCCGCCACCTTCAAACTGATTTGAAGCACCAAGCCCTGTGCCATTAAATAGCCATTCCGCACCAATCGCTGGCTTGTTCCACCATTTATTGGCAGGTGCAATTGAGACCGGTAGCTTACATTCATACTGCATATACAGCTCTAGATGGTCTTGTAAATTATTACCGACACCCGGTAAATCTAAAATCTCAGTCACGCCTACATCTTTAAGCCATTGACCAGGACCAATGCCAGAGCGCTGCAACAGTTGCGGTGTGGCAATCGCGCCCGATGAAACAATCACTTCACGAGATGCGTAAAAGTTTTTAGTTTGACCTTGATGTTCTACTTTGACACCGACAGCACGCTTACCATCGAACAAGATGACATCGGTCAATGCACCAGTCAAAATCGTGATATTGCTACGCGGCTTGGCACGGTCAAGATAACCGCGAGCCGTTGATGCGCGGCGACCATTGGGCGTCACAAAGCGATCCATTGGCCCAAAGCCTTCTTGCTGATAGCCATTTAGATCATCAGTGCTTGGATAGCCAGCTTGTACGCCCGCTTCAATCATCGCTTCAAACAGCGGATTGACTCCTGGCTTTGAAGTAGTCATCTCAACTGGACCACCCACGCCATGATAATCGTTTTCGCCAGCGTCGCAGTTTTCTAGCTTTTTAAAGTAAGGCAGACAGTCTGAATAAGTCCAATCTTCTAAACCTTTGATTTTCGCCCAATCGTCAAAATCGAGCGCATTGCCACGGATATAGCACATACCATTAATCAACGATGAGCCGCCAAGACCTTTACCGCGACCGCAGTCCATCACGCGATTATTCATATTCGGCTCGGGATCGGTTTTGTATCCCCAGTTATAAGTGGTGCCTTGCAACGGCATGGCGAGCGCCGCTGGCATCTGCGTGCGAAAGTCTAAGCGATGGTCTGGACGACCCGCTTCTAACAGCAACACCTTAATGTTGGCATCTTCGGTCAAACGCATTGCCAGCACATTTCCTGCTGAGCCTGCGCCAACGATGATGTAGTCATACTCAGGTGTGGTTGATGTCATAAAATGCTCCATAATATAGTCTGTTTAAAATAAGAATTAATAAAATATAGTTTATTAAAATACAGACTCAAACGCGCCTAACTCTACTTGGATAGATTTGGTCTGCGTATAATACTCAAGAGCTTCAATGCCGTTTTCGCGGCCAACACCTGAATGCTTGTAACCGCCGACTGGCATTTGAGCAGCTGACTCGCCCCACGTATTTAACCAACAGATACCCGCTTCAATCTGACCGATCACTCGATGTGCGCGAGTCAAATCAGCGGTTACCACCCCTGCTGCCAAGCCGTACTCGGTATCATTGGCACGGCGAATGACTTCTTCTTCGGTCTCATAAGTCAATATCGACATCACTGGACCAAATATCTCTTCACGTACGATAGTCATCTCATCGGTGCAGTCAGTGAAAACAGTCGGGGCAACGAATGCGCCGCTTGCCAACTCGCCTGTCGTCACACGGTCACCGCCCGTTAGCAATCGTGCGCCACTTGCTTTACCTTGCTCGATATAGCCAAGCACTCTTTGCATATGCGGGAAGCTGACCAATGGTCCCATGTTGATACTCTCATCCATTGGATCACCCAACTTAATACGATTGGCACGCGTTAAAATAGCTTCTTCAAATTTGGCTTGTAATGACTTGGGTACGAACACGCGCGTGCCATTGGTACATACCTGACCACTGCTATAGAAGTTCGCCATCATCGCGATGTCCGCAGCCGTATCAATATCTGCATCTTCAAATATGATTAATGGTGACTTACCACCCAGCTCTAGTGTCACGTCTTTCAACGAGGAGCTTGCCGCGCTTGACATGACTTTTTTGCCCGTCGGTACGCCGCCAGTAAATGATACTTTTGCGATATCAGGATGATCCGTCAATGCCTGACCCACTTCATAGTTCCCTTGCACGACGTTAAAGACACCATCTGGCAATCCCGCTTCTGTGAAGATTTCTGCTAGTTTTAAAGCCGTTAACGGCGTGACTTCTGATGGCTTAAAAATCATCGCGTTACCAGCGGCTAATGCTGGTGCTGCTTTCCACATCGCGATTTGGATCGGATAGTTCCATGCGCCAATACCAGCGACCACGCCAAGTGGCTCACGGCGAGTATAAACAAAACTGGTATCACGTAGCGGAATCTGACGACCTTCAATCATCGGTGCCAGACCCGCATAATACTCAACGACATCCGCACCAGTGACGATATCTACATACTTGGTTTCAGAATACGCTTTACCTGTATCTTTGGTTTCGAGCAATGCCAGTACGTCATTGCGTTCGCGCAATATCTCAACGGCCTTTGATAGGATTCGACCACGCTCAACTGCTGTCAGTGCTGCCCAAACTTTTTGACCTTTTTGTGCTGCTTTAACAGCGTCTTCGATTTGCTCATTGGTCGTTTGTTGGATGGTCGCTAAAACTTCACCCGTCGCAGGGTTGATATCTTCAAAAGTAGATAACGTGTCATCGACTGCTAGATAACGACCATTGATATAGGCGGTTTGGGTTTGCTCTAAATCGATGATGTTTTTTGTTTCGTTTGAAATGGTCATAGGTATTCCTTAAGACGATTGGCAAAAGCTTTATAAAAATTAATACCAAATAATGTCGTCATTGTTTGAGTTTTAAAAATTTAACGGGTGTCTGTTGTAAAGTGTCTACTTCTTTAGTAAATCACTAAGCTCTATTCGTTCTCACGCTGTGTCATTTTTATTAACCGCTCGCGTAGCGATTTTTTGTCCGATATGTTGATGCCTGAAAAATCAGAGAGCCAAATACCATCAGCAACCAAACGCACCATACAAAGCGTTTCGGTATTGTCAGTCGCTTCGTGCTTTTGTAATTGCTCGTTTGCCCACTTAGCCCACAGCTCGCGCAGCTCACGATCACCTAACATCAACACATATAACGTCGCTTGATTATCGAACTCGGCTTGCCCTTTTTGCCCGAGACTAATGGTGGCATCGATGTAAGCCCGGGTGAAAGAGCCATAAGATACAGGGTCTTTAGCCATTGCCATATCTACTTCGGCCTCAAACTTTGCCATGGCATCATCAAACACTTCGGTAATTAGCACATTCTTGGTCGCGAAATGATGCATCACCCCGCCCTTGGTCACCCCAACGGCATCAGCGACCGCTTGAAAGGTCACTTTAGACAACCCCTGCTCTAGCGTTATTCGTGCTGCCTGATCGAGCAGCGCCCGACGGACAACTTCTGGCTGTTTTTTACGTTTGTACGCGTTTTCTGTTTCCATATCAGTGCACCACAGAATTAGAGAATAAGTTCATGACCACCACACCGCCCACAATCATAGCGATACCAACCACTGCCGCTGTATCAAGACTTTGCTTAAAAAACATCAAGCCTACGAGTGATGTCAGCACAATTCCTAGTCCGCCCCACAATGCATAAGCAATACCAAGCGGTATTGTTTTAAGGGTTTGTGTCAACAAATAAAATGAGATGGCATAAAGTACACCCATAATCAAGGTCGGTAATAAACGGGTAAACTGCTCTGACTTTGCCAAAAAAGTCGTACCAACCACTTCACAAATGATAGCAATGGCTAAGTAACCGTAGGCAACAGTGATGGGACTCATATTTAAACCCACTATAATTTTTTAAAACATAAAAGAAACCATACGGTCGGTATTCTATAGAAATAAACTAATGATGTGAAGGGAAAAATTTCATTCTCTTTATTTGAGAAATATAGTTGTCTAAATACTCGAAGAGGTAAGCACTCAATAGAGCACAATGCTTTTAGCACTATGTTATGGTGACAAACCTGCTATTAATTAGCAAGAAACCACAGTCAAAAGTTTGTGCAACTACTTGTCTACTCATAATCTTGACTAAAGATAACGGACAGCTCTTTGGCCGCCTCTTGCATTAGTGGCACGTAGCTAAGCAGCTCTTCTAGACTTTTTCTCACTGTCGGACCATGGGTAAATATCGTCGCAAAAGCTTGTTGATCGCCATTTGGAATCATGACAGCACAGGCGACCATACCTGGAATGAACTCCTCATTATCTACGCCTACTCCCGTCTCGCGCGTTGCGGTAATCGTTTGTATGAGCTGCTTTTTATCGGTCTGAGTCTTAGTCGTTAGTGCATGTAATGACATTTTTTCAACGATGCGCTCGCATTTTTCATCCGACAACTGGGACAACAACAATTTACCACTGGCGCTGGCCCAGACAGGAACATGAGTGCCAGAAGGCAAAAATATCTGTAGTGGCCAATCTGACATGACGCGGTCGATATAAACCACATCTAAGTCTTGTAAAATCGCAATACCGACCGTCTCTCCTATTTTTGCTGATAGCTCGTTCAGTATGGCTAACCTTTCATTTTTGAAACCATTGTTTTGCAATAAGTTCATGGCAAGCTTGTACGTGCGTTTTCCGCAAGTGACTTTTCCTGGCAGATCCAATTGAACGAAATCTAGACTTTGCAACTGGTCCAATAGCCGATACATGCTAGGCACAGGCACTTCTAACGTTTCTGCTAAATCGCTGACACTTAATGGCCGTTGTGAGGCAGCAAGCACCTCTACTATTTGTAGTACTCGCTCAACGCTTGAACCCTTCTTTTTAGTATTGCTCATGACTTACCCTAAATCTCTAACTGATTCTTAGCGAATAAATGTGTTCATTATAACGATAAAACTAATTCTTTTGCGTCTTGCTATTATAAATATAATCTGTTAAATTTTACATATCGATAATATTTTTATCGTTATACGAATTTATTAAGTTGATATCAGTCACTTAAGCAGCCATTTAAATATGCGGTTTGTACGATGAATAACCGACTTACCTAAACTCTTATTAATAGCTGTTAATACAAGGATGAGTAATTATGTCACACAGTATCTTGCTACCAAGAACCATGGAAATCGGACGCGATGCTTGTCAGAATCTACCAGCAATATTGGACAGCTTAGGTATAAAAAGACCTCTTATCGTCACTGATGAGATGATGGTTAAACTGGGTTACGTTGATAATGTACAAGCTATCCTCAAAGCGATGAATATCGTGGCCGATGTCTTCTCAGATACTGTGCCAGAGCCTACCGAAAGCTCTATCGCGGCAGGTGTGTCGCTAGTAAAAGCTCAAGACTACGACGGACTCATTGCCTTGGGCGGCGGCAGTCCTATCGACAGCGCCAAAGCCATCTCTATCCTAGGAAAGTTCGGCGGTGTCATGCGTGATTATAAATTTCCTCGTCAAGTGAACGAGGCAGGCTTACCTATTGTCGCGATACCCACGACCGCAGGCACAGGCTCAGAAGTAACCCGCTTTACCATCATTACCGATGACGCTAATAACGAGAAGCTGTTGTGTGTGGGTATGGGATTTATGCCAGTAGCAGCTATTATCGATTACAGTCTAACGATGAGCGTACCACCGCGCACGACGGCAGATACGGGCATTGATGCGATGACTCATGCTATTGAGGCGTATATCAGCCCCAAACGTAATGCTTACAGCGACCAACAGGCGCTCGCCGCCTTACGCCTTATCGGACCCAATATCCAAACCGCTTATCACGATGGCAAAGACGAGACGGCGCGTGAGGCAATGATGCTAGGCTCAACTTTAGCCGGTATTGCATTCTGTAATTCTTCAGTCGCACTGGTACACGGTATGAGTCGTCCAATTGGAGCCTTTTTCCATGTGCCGCACGGATTGTCGAATGCGATGTTGCTACCAACTATCACGGAGTTCGGTATCTCTAGTGCGCCTGCTCGCTATGCGGACTGTGCACGTGCATTGGGCGTATCCGATTCTAGTGAAACTGATGATCAGGCAAACGTGAGCTTGGTTACTTATCTGAAAGACTTAAATAAAGAATTGCAGGTGCCGACACTCGCTGAATTTGGCGTACAAAGAGCAGATTTTGATGAGCTCATCGATACAATGTGTGAACAAGCATTCGCCTCAGGGTCACCTAATAATAACCCTCGCATACCTAGTTTAGAAGAGATGATTCAGCTTTATACCTTGCTATGGGATGACACCAACTCGGTTGAAAATGCACCGAGCTGATACACAGAGCTGATACACCGAACTTAGGTAGTCCTTATTAATTTTTAATCCCCCTATCACCAAAACGTTTAAAGGAACACATTATGCAAACGATCGGACATTTTATTAACGGCAGCCTAGTCAATAATGACAGCCAAGCTCAAGAGGTTTACAACCCATCCACAGGTGACATCAGCAAACAAGTGGCACTAGGCGGTGAAAAAACAATCGGCGAAGCGGTTGCTGCGGCTAAAGCAGCTTTTCCAGCATGGAGCAAAACACCACCAGTAAAACGCGCTCGTGTCATGTTCAAATTCAAAGAACTGTTAGAGCAAAATGCTGTTGAAATATGCAGACTAGTCGGCGAAGAACATGGAAAGATCGTTCATGATGCGGCAGGTGAGCTACAACGCGGCATTGAGAATGTTGAATATGCGTGCGGCGCACCTGAATTACTCAAAGGCGAGCACAGTCGCAATGTGAGTACTGATATCGACTCTTGGAGTGAGTTTCATCCGCTAGGCGTCGTCGCTGGCATCACGCCCTTTAACTTCCCTGTGATGGTACCACTGTGGATGTTCCCTATGGCTATTGTGTGCGGTAATACCTTTGTACTAAAACCCTCTGAGCGTGATCCCAGTGCCACATTGTTTATCGCGCAGCTGCTACAAGAAGCGGGCTTGCCAGATGGCGTCATCAATGTCGTCAATGGTGGTAAAGAAGCCGTCGATGCTATTTTACATCATCCCGATGTCAAAGCCGTTAGCTTCGTGGGCTCAACCCCTATCGCTGAATACATCTATACGACAGCCGCTGCACAAGGCAAACGCTGCCAAGCACTTGGCGGTGCAAAGAACCATGCGATTGTCATGCCGGATGCCGACTTGGATAATGTAGTGACATCACTTTTAGGCGCCGCTTTTGGCTCATCAGGTGAGCGTTGTATGGCGCTGTCTGTAGCCGTTGCAGTCGGTGATGAGACTGCTGACAAAATGATTGCGGCATTGCAACCTGCTATTGAAGCGCTCAAATTTGGTGTGCATTCAGATAAACACAACGACTTTGGCCCTGTCATCACAGAGGCACACAAATCGAAGATCCTAGAGCATATCAAAAGTGCTACCGATCAAGGTGCCAAGCTCGTTATCGACGGCTCTGAAGCCGCGTCAGAAGGCTACGAGCAAGGATTCTTTGTGGGTCCAACTCTTATTGACCATGTCACCAAAGAGATGCACAGCTACGAGGCCGAAATTTTTGGTCCTGTCTTACAGGTTATGCGTGTACAGACCATGGATGAGGCAGTACAGCTTATAAATGACCATGAATATGGAAATGGCACGTGTATTTATACTCGCGACGGAGAAGCTGCGCGTCATTTTATCGATACTATTCAAGTCGGTATGGTTGGCGTCAACATTCCACTACCCGTACCTGTAGCATCGCAAAGCTTTGGCGGCTGGAAGCGTTCACTATTTGGTGATTTGGCTATGTACGGTCCAGATGGCGTAAGATTCTTTACTCGACGTAAAACAGTGACGCAGCGCTGGCCTAGTGCGGCATTGCGAGAAGAGAAGCAATTCTCTATGCCGACTTAACAGTCGTCTTTTATAAGTAAAATTTTTTGAACATAACTTTAATAAGGTAAAACACCATGCAAAATCAAACTTTCGAAAATATCGATTTCAGTGTAGAAAATCAGGTAGGTTATATATCTATTAATAGTCCACCTGCTAATACATTAAGTACAACTACACTTAACGGACTATCTGAATGTTTTAAATCTGCGCAAGCTGATCAAAGTGTCAAGGTAATCGTCATAACAGGTACAGGTAAAATGTTCGTCGCTGGTGCAGACATCAAAGAGTTCACCAAAGCGTTTAATGATGCTCAAAAAGGCAAAAAACTATCACAAGATGCTCAAGCCGTTATGAATACTATTGAGGCATCCACTAAGCCTGTTATCGCCACTATTAATGGCGCTTGTTTGGGTGGCGGATTAGAGCTTGCTATGAGTTGTCATTTGCGTCTTGCCGCTGATGAAGCCAAGCTAGGTCAGCCAGAGCTAAATCTAGGTCTGATACCTGGATTCGGTGGCACTCAAAGGTTAGCCCGCATTATTAATAAAGCTAAAGCCTTGGAGCTAATCCTGACGGGTCGATTTATCGGTGGTCAAGAGGCTGAAAAAATCGGCCTAGTGAATAAATCAGTGCCCCTCGCTGAATTGATGGATGAGACCAAAAAACTCGCTGAGTCTATTGCTCTTAACAAAAGCGCCGAATCTGTCAAAGCAACGATTATAGCTGTCAACGAAGGGATGGCAACCACTTTGGATAAAGGCTTAGAGATTGAAGCTGAGCAATGGGTGCAGCTATTTGAGACAGAAAATATGGTCGAAGGCGTGAATGCCTTTATGGAAAAGCGTAAGCCTGATTTCAAAGGGTAAATTTTTAGAATTGTCAGTAATCTTAACCCAAAGCATGGTTATCGTTATACTTATTTTGATATGTAGCGGTCATCATGCTTTATTTTTTTATAACAAATTTAATTCTGTATAGCTTAAATAAAATAACTCACTCAGACGTGGTCACAGGCCTCAATTGATCAAGATCTCAATGCCTTCTTTGCTTCAAATACTACTAAATCAGCAAATATTGCAGAGCTGAAAGCCAACCAAGATGACATAAGTCATCATTTTCAATATGACACGATTGAGGAGATAGTGACATCGCTAGAGGATGGAGCTGCTAATGGCAATGAATGGGCAGTACTAGCATTAGAATCCATTCTTTTGAAATCACCAACTTCGTTAAAGGTAACTTTGCAGCAGCTCATCAATGGTAAAGATAAATCGCTTGAGGAATGCCTTGAGATGGAAAAGAACATGGCTATTCATTTTATGGATACCCCTGACTTCTATGAAGGAGTACGTGCGGTATTGGTTGATAAAGATGGCTCACCGAAGTGGCATCCCGATAAACTTGAAGCGTTAACCCGTGCGGATATCGAGCGTTATTTTTCGACGTCTAACACAGACACTTAAATCTTATTAATAATCAAATTGTTAGATCAGATAGATACGAATATGGTGCAGGGTCAGCAGTTGATTATCGACCCTAGTCATCGCTTCTCGTAAAGGTTTTTTATTGTATGGAATTTAGGATTATTAAAGTTAATGTAATAAAAAAGTCAGATACTACTTCTAGTAATATTCGACTTTTTCACTAGGGCAAGTTCTCATTTTGAACACAGAGATAAGTTTTTATCAGTCAAAACAAACTCAGCAGAAAATATAGATGTACTGTCTAGAGATCTGCAAAGGATGACGAAAATATAGCCCTTTTAGCCTACTAATGGTTATTGATTCAGATCAAATACATACTATAGGCTATAAACCTAAAAAGAAGTACGACGGTAGTTACGGTATTGGGGCAGCCAAAAATTAGATTTTAATCGACGTTCTAAATTCTCTATCGTTATGGGTAGAGAAAGTTTGTCTTGAACCGCTTGTAATGCTACTGCGTAAGCTATTTTTTCACTGATCTCTTTAATGACTCTGATAGGTGGCAATATGGCACCAGGTGCTTTTTCATACTCTACCGAGATGTCTGCAAGCGCTTGACTTGCCGCCATGAGCATATTATCGCTGATTCCGGTTGCCCGCGATATGAGCACCCCTAAGCCAATACCTGGAAATATATAGCTGTTATTACACTGAGACACCTCAAAGGTCCGACCGTCAAAGGTGGTATGAGGAAAAGGACTACCCGTTGCAATAATAGCGCGACCACGACTCCAATTGGTAATCTCTTGCGGTGTGGCCTCAACGCGAGATGTTGGGTTTGACAGCGGTAGTACAATAGGTTTATTAGTATTGGCGCATAGCGTTTCGATCACTTCTTGGGTAAACAGACCTTTTTGTCCGCTAACGCCGAATAATACGGTAATCTTCGCCTGTCTAACCACTTGCGCAAGCCCAAGTTTCTGACTCTTATCCCAATGTCCAATGTTGACCTCTTTTTGCACCAACGGTGTTTGGAATGCCTGCAATTCTGTCATGTCATCCGTGAGCAGGCCATAACGGTCAACCATAAATACCTGACTGCGCGCCTGCGCCTCAGACAACCCTTCACGCTGCATTTGGCGAATAATGTGCTCGGCGATGCCGCAGCCCGCTGATCCTGCACCTAGAAATGCTATTTTTTGCTCACTAAGTTTTTCACCTTTATTCAAACATGCTGCAATCAATGCACCGACCGACACCGCAGCAGTTCCTTGAATATCATCATTAAAGCAGCAGATTTGATCGCGATATCTATTTAATAGTGGCGTCGCATTTTCTTGAGCAAAATCTTCAAACTGTACTAGCGCTTCAGGCCAGCGTCTCTTAACAGCCTGAATAAATAGATCTACAAATTCGTTATAATCATCGCCAGAGATGCGTGGATTCCTCCAGCCCATGTACATAGGATCGTCGAGCAGTTGTTGATTATTGGTACCGACATCTAACAAGATCGGTAGACAATACGCCGGGCTAATACCGCCACAAGCGGTATATAAGGACAATTTACCAATAGGAATACCCATGCCACCGATACCTTGATCACCCAGACCCAAGATACGTTCACCATCAGTGACCACGATAACTTTTACTTTGTGTTTAGTGGCATTTTGCAGCATATCATCGATTTTGTGGCGCTCAGGATAAGAGATAAATATACCGCGTTTGCGGCGATAAATTTGTGAGAATTTTTCGCAAGCTTGACCGACCGTTGGGGTATATATGAGCGGCATGACTTCTTCAATATGCTGCTCAACCAAATGGTGGAACAAGGTTTCATTGGTGTCTTGTATATTACGCAGGTAGATATGCTTATCCATATCACTAGTAAAGGAGCTCATTTGATGATAAGCGCGCAGAGATTGCTCTTCAATCGTCTCGATATTATGAGGTAGTAATCCGGTTAAGTTAAAGCTATCACGCTCCTCCAAGGAAAAAGCGCTACCCTTATTTAGTAATGGAGTTTCTAATAGTATGGGCCCTGCAAAGGGGATATATAATGGACGTTGATTTAGCATAATATAATATTCTTATCAAAGTATATGAGTGAAAAGCTTGCTATCACCATATTATACATAACATCAGCATTATGCATAGCATCAGCACATCTTTCTGATCTAGTGTTTTAATCAAGCAGCCTGTTTAGAGCGTGCCTTATAAAAAGTGTTCAAACTATCTATACCCAATATAGGTCCATCCTATGGATATCATAAAAAAAGGCCTGTTCGCAGATGCGTCAAGCCTTTTATCATGGACACTTTTTAGCAGTCTAGACTAGTTACCTCAATAGCTCATACTCGCTCTATGACCATAGCAAGCCCTTGACCTATACCAATACATAAACTGACTACCGCGTATCTTTCGCCGGTACGCTGTAGCTCGCGCGCGGTACTTAACGCTATGCGAGCGCCTGATGCGCCAAGCGGATGTCCAACGGCAATCGCCCCGCCGTTCGGATTAACACGCTTATCATCAAAATCAATATCCAACCCTTTTAGGCAGCCTAGTACTTGGGATGCAAATGCTTCATTAATCTCAATGATGGACATATCATCAAGGGTCAAATCAGCACGTTTCAATGCCAGTTTAATCGCCTCAACAGGGCCTACGCCCATTATATTTGGCTCAACCCCCATAGCGCCAGAGGATAGAATTTTGGCAATAGGCTTAAAGCCTAGCTGCTCTTCTGCTTGCTTTGAGCCAATAATAAGCGCCGCTGCGCCATCATTGATACCTGATGCGTTACCTGCCGTGACTATGCCATTTTCATTTAATGGTCTGAGCTTTTGCAGTGCTTCCACAGTAGAGCTGGCGCGAGGATGCTCATCCTCCACTATCGCTTTGTTGGGTAACTTTTTACCTTGCGACACCATAATTGGTGTTATTTCATCGTCAAAGAAACCTGATTGTTTGGCGGCTTGGTATTTCGCTTGCGAAGCGGCGGCAAATTTGTCAGCTTGCTCGCGAGTAATTCCATATTTGCGAGCGACATTATCACCGGTTTGCGGCATGCTATCGCCACCAAACTCTTTGATCAAAATAGGATTGGGGAAGCGGCTGCCGATAGTGGTATCAAATACTTTAAAGTCGCGACTAAAGGGCTGCTCGGTCTTCGCAAATACAAACGGCGCGCGGGTCATGGACTCAACGCCACCTGCCAAAAATATGTCACCTTCATGACAAGTGATACTGCGCGCGGCATCGATGACCGTAGATAGCCCTGACGCACATAGGCGATTGACCGTTTGACCGGGCGTTGTGACATCTAATCCTGCGAGCAGTGCCGCATTGCGAGCAATGTTACGTGAGTCCTCCCCTGCTTGATTGGTATTACCGATGAGTACTTCATCAAAGATGTCGCTGGGCAATTGGTGCTTTTCAACCAAAGCTTTTATCACGGTTGCGATCATGTCATCAGGGCGCACGGTTGCAAGCGCGCCACCATGGCGACCAAAAGGGCTTCTTAATCCATCATATATATAAGCATTTAACATCACGTTTCCTTGTTGTGTTTAGAGAATTTGCATCATTAACATATAAAGTTTATTAAATTGGTCTATCTCTTAGCATCAGCAATCTAGCGTTCACGATTGCGCTGCTGAGTGAATAAGGAGATACCGAGTTTAGCACGGCGTTGCAACCATGGACTTGGACGGTAACGCGGATCACCGGTTAACCCATAAATACGCTCTAAGATAAGTAAAATACGCTCGGCTCCAAGCGCGTCACCCCATGAGATAGGCCCATATGGATATCCTAAGCCAAGCTTGACGGCATTGTCGATATCCTTTGGTGTGGCGATACCTTGCATAGCAATATCACAGCCTAAATTAATTACCATAGCCACGACTCGCTGCGCCACAAAGCCTGTGCTTTCAGTAATGATCGTAGCATCGATAGTATCATCAGAGCTGTTACCAAATAGAGCATATGCTTGCGCTACAAATCTATCCTCTGTGACGATACTTGGCATAAGGGTGCGATGACGAGATAAGTCCGTTAGCATATCGATGGCGACTGCTTGCTTTGGATTAACCTGATAGCGGATGGCGGCGTTGGTGGTATCCTCGCCATAAATTGCCAGTAACACCAAACTATCAGGGTTTGGCTTATCACTATCATCGATAGTTACGTTACTAGCACCTAAATAATCAACTAATTCTTGCTTATTCGCCGCTAGATCTGCACCAATCCAAACTGATAGGTTTGCAAAATTAGTTTCTGTTTTGTAGGATGATGTTTTAGCCGTATCAGTGGTCGCTTTTTGACGGTCTTGTTTTTTGTTTTCGATGTAGTGATAAAAGCCCTCACCAACTTTACGGCCCAGCTTGTTACCCTCTAGCATTTGACGGGTCAAGGGATGCGGGCGATAGCGCGGCTCAAAGTAATACTGATTATAAATTGATTCCATAACGGGATGTGAAACATCGATACCCGTGAGATCGAGCAGCTCAAACGGCCCCATACGAAAACCTGCGCCATCACGCAAAATACGATCAATGTCCTCAAAACTAGCCACGCCCTCGCCTAGTATTTTTAAGGCTTCTGTGCCATAAGCTCTACCGCCATGATTGACAATAAACCCTGGCGTATCTTTTGCAACGACGCCTAGATGACCCATGCGTTTGGCTAGATCAGTAAGCGTCTCTACAACACGGTGGTCAGTAGAGAGCCCTGGAATCACTTCAACAATTTTCATTAACGGTACTGGATTAAAGAAGTGAAATCCTGCTACGCGCTCTGGGTGCTCGCAATCAGAAGCAATTGAGGTTACCGCGAGCGATGAAGTATTGGTTGCTAAAATTGTTTCGGCAGGAACAATGCTTTCTAGCTGTTTAAACAGCTGTTTTTTTATTTCTAAATTCTCGATAATCGCTTCAATGACGATATCTACTTTGGCAACTTTGGCTATATCTTCAATCACTATCAGATTAGCCAAAGTCGCTTGTAGCTGCTCCTCGGTAAATTTACCTTTAGCGGCTAGTTTCTCGAGCATAGCTTGAAGTGATTGGCGTCCTTGCTCAGCAGCACCTGATTTGGCATCGAACAACATTACTTGAATCCCTGCTTGCGCTGCGATTTGGGCAATCCCCATGCCCATAATGCCCGTGCCAACAATGGCCAACGATTGAATATCTGATGATTTAACAGTCATAATAATCCTTTATATACGCGTGTTGCATAGCCCTATTGCCTAGCTATGTCTTCAAAATTTATATGCGGTATTCAGTACTTTACCGACCTGTATAGTTCGCATCACGTTTTTCCAAAAAAGCTTTTGCGCCTTCTTTTTGATCTTTGGTATCGAACAAAATCTGAAAGGCTTTACGCTCTAAAGCCAACGCCGCTTGTAGTGGCATATCCACGCCTAAATTAGCAACTTCTTTTATTTGGGCCAAGGCAATCGGCGAATATCCTGCTAGTTGTTCCGCGATTTCAATAGCACGCTTAATAGTCGTCTTATCTTCGACCACTTCAGAGACCAGCCCCATTTGATCCGCTGCTTCAGCAGTTATCATGTCACCCGTTAATATTATCTTCATGGCTTTATGCTTGCCAAGCACACGAAACAGCCGCTGCGTACCGCCTGCTCCTGGCATTAATCCAATTTTAATCTCAGGTTGTCCAAACTTGGCTGACTTGCCCGCGACGATGATGTCGGCGTGCATAGCCAGCTCACAGCCGCCGCCTAGTGCGTAACCATTGACCGCGGCGATGATGGGCTTGCGGCAATGAGTGATAGCATCCCAGTAGCGCTCGCTATGACGCAAATAAACATCGACTGTCTTTGCGGTCAAGAAGTCATTGATATCCGCACCAGCGGCAAACACTTTATCGCCACCAGTAAGTACAATGGCTTTTGTCTTTGGGTCATCGTTTAATCGAATAAAAATCTCTGCCATTTGCTCGCGTAACTCAGCGTTTAAAGCGTTGCGAACTTTCGGACGATTAAGGGTTATTACGCTCACGCCGCTATCTAAGGTCTCACAAGTGATTATTGACTCTTCCATAATGATATCCTTGTTAGTTATTCATCGAATCTATAGTACTAATAAATACCGCAGTGCGGTTTTCAAAACCGAAATTGTTGTAATCTGCCTTATTATAGATTATGCTATTTAGCTCATACAAGCCATTTATGTAAAACAATGAGTTATGCAATCAATTGCTAGTACTAAGACCAATCCTAACTATTTACATTATTCAGTCACATCAGACAAGGAAGTCACATGATTAGAGATCAAGAAGTCCTCGACCATATCCTCAACACCGTTCGCCAATTTGTCAATGATCAGCTCATACCTAAAGAGGATTGGGTTGCCGAAAACGATCGTCTACCAGAAGACATCATCAGTCAAATGCGCGAATTAGGATTATTCGGTCTCACTATTCCAGAAGAATACGGCGGTCTTGGTCTGACTATGGAAGAAGAGGTCATCGTCGCCTTTGAGATGGGACGCACCTCCCCCGCTTTTCGCTCGCTCATCGGTACCAACAACGGTATCGGCTCTTTAGGGTTAGTCATCGACGGCACTGAAGAACAAAAACAAAAGTACCTGCCTAGGCTCGCTAGCGGTGAGATTATCGGCTCGTTTTGTTTGACTGAACCTGAGTCTGGCTCGGATGCGGCCTCCCTTAGAACGACTGCTATCAAAGATGGTGATACTTATGTTCTAAATGGCACCAAGCGTTATATCACTAACGCGCCTGAAGCAGGTATATTTACCGTGATGGCGCGTACCGATCCTGAGAATAAACGGGCGGGCGGTATCTCAGCGTTTATCGTTGAGAGCGATACCCCAGGTATTACGCTTGGTAAATGGGATAAAAAAATGGGCCAAAAAGGTGCGCATACTTGCGATGTTATCTTTGATAATTGCGTCGTACCTGCTGATGCACTTATCGGCGGTGTTGAAGGTGTCGGCTTTAAGACCGCGATGAAAGTACTTGATAAAGGGCGCTTACATATTGCCGCTGCCAGTACGGGCGCAGCCACACGCATGCTCGATGATGCCTTGCGTTATGCTGTCGACCGTAAACAGTTTGGTCAGCCTATTGCTAGTTTCCAGCTGATTCAGGCGATGCTTGCGGACTCAAAAGCGGAGATTTATGCGGCCAAATCTATGGTGCTCGATGCATCACGCCTGCGTGATGAGGGCAAAGATGTCGCTACAGAGTCCTCTTGTTGCAAGATGTTCGCCACTGAAATGTGTGGACGCGTTGCTGATAGAGCGGTACAGATTCTTGGCGGTGCCGGCTACATTGCAGATTATGGTATCGAGCGTTTCTATCGTGATGTGCGTCTGTATCGTCTATATGAAGGTACCACGCAGATTCAGCAGATCATAATCGCTCGTAATATGATCAGAGAAGTCAGTGAATAAACTCAACCAAGACTACAATTCTTTATGACAATATCTGATACGACCCCTAGCAGTGCATCCTTTGAGCTGCTTGAGCCTATGACCCAAATGCGAGATCAGAGTGATCGGCAGTTTGTGACCGCTCTTGCTCGCGGGCTTGAGCTACTGCGCTGTTTTACTCCGCAGCAGCCACTACTCGGCAATCAAGAGTTGAGCCAATTAACGGGTCTACCTAAAGGCACGATCACGCGCCTAACATATACTTTGGTCAAATTGGGCTACCTAAAACAATCCACCACAAGTAGCAAATATCAGCTAGCGGTTGGCGTATTAGGCTTTGGCTATACGATGATGGCGAACATCTCTATCAACAATCTAGTCACGCCGCATATGGAGGAGCTTGCGAACTACGCTGGTAGTGCGGTTGCCATGGCGACTCGTGACAGGCTAATGATGGTCTATCTTCACGTGGTACAAGGCTCTAGTACCACAACGATGCGCCGTAATGTCGGCTCCTATTTACCTATGCACTCTAGTGCGATGGGACGCGCCTGCCTAGCGAGCATGCCTACCCCTGAACAGGATTTTATTATGAATGCGATTCGGAGTAAGCATGATAAAGACTGGTCAAAAATAAAACGTAGCTTAGATCTAGCCTTTAAAGACTTTGAGGACTTTGGGTATTGTTTTTCGTTTGGGGACTGGCAAAAGGATGTCAATGCGGTTGCTACGGCTATTATGCACCCCGTTGAGGGCTTACTCACTTTTAATTGCGGCGCGCCAAGTTTTGTGCTGAGTCGCAAAACGCTTGAAGAGGATATCGCCCCAAGGCTCTTGCATATGAAACATAATATTGAAAGCAACCTTTATGTACTTTGATAAAACAGACTTTAGATATATTGTTTATTGCCAATGATGAAGGAATTGTGCAAATCACTTTGTTCACTCCTCTAATTCCGAATGAGACCGGTCGTTAATGTTTATGATTGCAACGTTCGCGAGTAAAACTTAATTAATTTCTACCAGAGTATAAGTATCTCAAAAGTGTAAATGTTTGTAACATCTGACGAGCGTAGCAATATTGCCGATAGAAAGACAAACAGCTACAGAAATTTAAGGGTATACTTTGTAACAACTATGGTTATTGATAATAAAAATCACTGTAGTTTCAATAATTTACTTCACTCTTATTTTAGTTTCTCTACAAGGATACGTATGAAACACACGACAAAAGCACTGATAGCAGCGATAGCTCTAAGCATGAGTGCAAGTGCAGTCGCTTCAAGTCACCGCGAAGCCCCTTCAATTACCAAAACTCCAAAAGTCGATGCCTCTGACTTTTATATGTTCAATAGTTACGAGAACAACCGTAGTGATTACGTCACGATTATCGCAAACTATCTGCCATTACAGGATGCATACGGCGGGCCTAATTATTTCGCTCTTGACCCAGATGCGCTGTATGAGATTCACATCGATAACGATGGCGATGCTGTTGAAGATATCACCTTTCAGTTTGATTTTACTCAAGACCTAAATAGCATTGAGATCGATTCAGGCGGTCCATCAAAAGTCGCTATTCCTTTATCCAATGCTGGTGATGCGTCGATCAAAAATAATTTACAAACTAGTGAAAAATATGAAGTAACCATGGTCAAGGGTGATCGCCGTAGTGGCAACCGTACGTCATTAGGTAATTTTGATAAGCCGTTTGATTATATTGGTACCAAATCTTTCGCTGACTACCCTACTTATGCAAGAGGATTTATTAACGATTTAACCATTCCAGGCTGTAATGCTAAGGGTAAAGTATTCGTCGGTCAACGTGCTGAAGGCTTTTCGATTGATCTAGGTAAAGTATTTGATCTAATTAATCTTGATCCTACACTGTCGCGTACTGGTGGAACTAATATATTAGCAGATAAGAACGTCACCTCTATTGCAATGGAAGTGCCAAAAGCTTGTTTAGTTGCTGGTTCTGACCCTGTCATCGGTGCTTGGACGACAGCAAGTGTGCGTCAAGCAACCTTGGTAAATGGCAATCCTGCTTCAGGCATTAGTACTACTGCCAAAAAAGGCGGCGCTTGGACGCAAGTTTCACGACTAGGTATGCCGCTAGTTAATGAAGTGGTTATCGGTCTAAAAGACAAAGATAAGTTCAATGCTTCAGAGCCAAAAGATGATGTGGCAAACTTTAAAGATTATGTCTTTTATCCAACGCTTCCAAAACTTATTGAGACTTTATTTGCAGCACCTGCGCCGACCAACTTTCCACGTCAGGATCTTGTGACTGCGTTTTTGACGGGCGTACCAACGGTTAACAAACCTGCTAATGCCAATCAAGTTCCAGCCGACATGTTGCGCTTAAACACCAACATTGCTGCTGTGGCCGCTGGCAATCAAAACGACTTAGGACTACTTAGTCTTATTCAAAGCGTTCAAACTGATGGACGACCTAGTACTGGTGTAGATACTGCTGGATTTCCAAATGGTCGACGCCCGGGTGATGATGTAACTGATATTGCGCTTCGAGTCTCTATGGGTGCACTGTGTCACGCCGGTCTACCAGCTGCGGTGACTTGTGTACCAGCTGATGCCAAAGCGGGTAAAGCATTGCTCACCGATCGCGCTACTCTCAAAACTGCGAATGACTTTGACTCAGTGTTCCCTTATCTAACTACCCCTAATGCTGGTAGTGGAAACTCAGGTTCAGATTCAGATAGTCGATAAGCTGACGCTAACTCAAGGAGAATGACAATGCGCCATGTACTTTTAGCAATGGTATTCGCCGGATCAGCTGCTCTTATTGGTTGCTCCGACAGTGATAATAATAATTTCGATACTCAAAATCAGGTTGATAATGACCTGATAAGAGATCAAAACAATGCTCAATTGGCAGTAGATAGAACCTCTGATGTAATTGATGCTAGCCCAGATGTAAACGGTGTCAACACTGCCGAACCGCAAGACATAGATCGTATTGTATTGCCTGAAGCCAATCGGGCAGAGCCTATCGCTATTGAAGATGCTAACGCTTCTTTATAGTGTAGTATAAGAGACAGCCAGCACCTAATCGGGTTACTGATCAGGTGCTTCTTTACGTTTTGCAAGGAGCACTTTTATGCTATGGATCAAGCTCTCTATCGGCTTACTACTAGCAATACTTAGTAGCCAGCCATTATATGCTGCGCCCTTTATACCGACAGATGATTTGCAAATACTTGAGACTTTGCCAACAGACTCCCCCTCTCCTCGCTATAGCAGCGTATCTGATCTAACCGCCACTACTACTCTTAATAGTGCGGACAATGCCAAGCAGCTACTAGAACGCGCTTATTTAGAAGGCGACCCGCGCGCGCTCGGGCAAGCACGCGCACAATTAGATCAAAGCGAAGATCAAAGCATAGAGACGCTGATGCTACGAGCGCGAGCACTCCAATCCGACCATAGATTTACTCAGGCAAAAGAGATACTAGCGCAAATACTCAATCAAGACCCCGCGCACCCAGATGCCTTATTAACGCTATCCTCGCTGCTGGTTGTGCAAGGACAGTTCGATGAGGCTATGGATTATTGCGACCAGCTAAACGATCCTTCATTAGAGGTGTATCAGGCGGCCTGTATCGCTCAAATTCAAAGCATGACAGGGAAGCTAAGTCAAGCTAAGCAGACGCTCAATTCGCTTGCTAGCTTAGCGCCGCGTTTAGATGCGTCAACCGCGCTTTGGATATACTTAATTCAAGCAGATGCAGCCCTGCGTAGCTCTGATACCACCCTTGCTAATCAAGTGTTTGCGGTCATAGATGATCAAACAGTACCAGCACTGATGGCGCGCGCGGATTGGTTACTCAGTATCGGTAAATACCAGCAAGTAATCGATTTGCTACAAAATCATACCGATAAAGACGCGCTGCTGCTGCGCCTTATCGAGGCGCAAATGAAGATGGGCGACCCTAAAGCGGATGCAAACCTTGCATTAATGAAAGAGCGTATCGACGTTTGGCAATTGCGAGGCGAAAAAGCCCACACGCGTGAGCAAGCAATGTACGCTCTGCTTGCTAAGCAAAATGATGACGCGCTCAACTTAGCGCAGGACAACTGGCAGCAGCAGCGCGAAACCGCTGATATCGTGCTATATGCAACCACTGCCATAAAAGCGGATAGCAAAAAGGACATTAACATTATTCGTCAATTTATCAGCGATACGCAGTTTGAGTACCCTACGCTTGAGCGCGCTTTAATCTTAGGCAAAATTGAGGAGTGTCTAAACTGTACTGCGACGCAAGCGATGAATAAGGATAAGTCTTAATGAGCACTTATAACGGACTACATTGGCGGCGCACTTATCGCTATTTGATACTCTCACTGCTAACAATGCTGCTTGCAATGACAGCTACTCTAGTACAAGCACATGAGTCTAGTACCGCTTATTTGAACTTAAATGCTATTGATTCTGAGTCTCAGTACGCAGCTCAATATGAGTTGTCTCTACGAGATTTAGCGCTGCTCATAGATATAGACCCAAACCAAGATAGTGAAGTGAGTTGGTCGGAGGTTAAAGCACAAGCGCCGCTCATAGAGGCGCTAATTGCCTCGCAAGTTAGCTTGCAAAGCGTAGGACAACCCTGCCAAGTCACCACATTTGCGCCTTTAGCTATCAATACTCGCGGCGGCTTCAATTATCTATATACTGATTTTAAAGTGGCCTGTGCCTCTACTTTAGATAATCTTGACTATCAGACACTGGCAGGTATTGATGCCAATCACCGTCTGCTGTTGACCGAAGCAAGTGACGATACTTCACTGCAGGTATTGTCAGTGGGACAAAGTCCGCTTGGCTCGCAAGCTGATACAGGCATGCTGGCTATGGCGTTTAACTTTTTAAAAAGTGGTATACATCATTTGCTCATTGGTTGGGATCATTTGCTATTCTTGTTTGTATTGTTAATACCAGCGGTGTATATACGTAAACAAAAACAATTGGTGGCGGTGAGCAAACCAAAATCAGCACTATTAGAGGTATTTTGGATTGCAACGTCATTCACCTTGGCGCATTCAATCACGCTTAGCCTGGCTGCTTTGCAAGTTGTCAGTATACCTGCGCAAATTATTGAATCTATCATTGCGCTATCTATTGCCTTTGCTGCGCTGAACAATCTGGTACCGTTACTTAGAGTTAGAGCCGTCTATTTGGCCTTTGTATTTGGTCTGATTCACGGCTTTGGCTTTGCCAATGTCCTTGTCGATTTGCCATTAGCGACTAGTGCCCGCGTACTAGCGCTTCTTAGTTTCAATGTCGGAATTGAGCTTGGGCAACTGGTATTTATCGCCGTTGTTTTCCCGCTAGCCCTGATACTGCGTCATACGCAGTTTTATAAATGGGGTATTTTTTATCTGGGATCGCTTATAAGCATAGTTGTTGCGCTATGGTGGTTCTTTGAGCGGGCGCTTGGTTAGACATTTAACAGTCAAGTTTCAAACTCTCAAAATAAAAGCCCTGTTCTCATTGTGAGTTCAGGGCTTTTATTTTGTCAATGTGCAAAGACTATTTAATCATAGCTCATTGCCTTACCACTTAATTGCGGCGTAGCTGTTGTTAGGATGGTCGCTCGTATATCAAAGACATCGGCACAATAGCATCGACCTTGATACCTTGTTGTTGTATTGGATTAAGTTGCCCGCCTCTGACTTGCGTGGTTGATATAGCATCGATGATTGGACTACCTGACGTCTCAAGTATTTGTACCTCGGTGATATCGCCCTCTTTAGTGACATGCAACTCTAGTAATACGATAAATACATCCCCCAAATCTCTATCGATACTTCTCCAGACAACTGAAGACAGGCTAGTAATCGGTTCGCGTTCATCCTGCCAGCTGCCATAATCTGCGATAAAAGGCGTTATCTCATCGCTTTTGGTCACTGACTTATCAACCTTGTCCATATCTTCTTGTTGCTGCGCGGCTTGCTCAGCCGCTAAAGCAAGCATCTTAGTAATGGTTTCATTCTCAGCCTGTAATCGCCATTCTTCTTGCTGTTTGAGCTTCCTATCGGTCTGTCTGGCCAAAGACCGACGCTGCTCTGCTTGCTCGCGCTTGTGCTGCGCGTTGATTGCTCTAATCATAGCAGCAAGATCAAATTCGGAGTCTTCTGTTTGAGTGGCATCGCTAGATGAAGTTCTGGACTCTGTTATTGTCGCACTTTGTAGCGCTGAAGAGGTACGCTCTTGGCTAGACTCTGTATTGGGAGTATCCGTTGATGATATATTATCTTGTGTTTCTTCTATCTTGGAATCAGCTATCTGTAATGATTTATTAGACTCTTTGACTGCTAGCACAGGTTTGTCTTTGGCTGGCAAGACTGCTGGTTTTGGTGCAACTGACTTTGGTGTTGATTGAGGCTCGGCTACTTTTACGTTTTCAGGTATAGGCGTGACAAGTTTTGAGTCTGTGTTTACACTTTTCGTAGCCGCCTCCAGTGTGATCAGCTCTATTTGAATCGGTTTGGTGACAGGTATTATCTCAGCGCGCGTAGGCGTTTCTATAGACATCATCGCCCACACTGTAGCGCCGTGTAATACCAAAACCAGTATGACTATCGATGCTTTGAGTGAATGAGCTGACAAATTGCGTGTCATAAAAACGCCAATATAAATCGTTGGTATGGTGCCCTATCCTTGGGCTTAAATCTAACTCAAAGCTATCAATAAAATCATAGCCTTATCGCCTAGTTAGGCTCTATAGTGCGCCAAATAGATCATTATAACAAGCGTAAGTTATAGCCCTAATCAGCTTACTTTCCAATGTTTACTATCTTGGGTAAAAAATCAGACTAGCATAATCAGATCATCACAAAAAAGCGGCTAGTTATCATAACAAACCGCTCTGTATGCTTTATAAGTTTTATAGATTATTTATGCTTTTGCTTCGATGTTTGCCATACTAGACGCCGCCTGCGCCTTTACTTGAAGCTTCACTGTTCTCGACCAGTATCGCAGCGGCCGTCTGTTTGAGTATCGCCCACTGTTCATCATCAACGTAGATGCCTTGCTTCCATGCGCGCTGATGGGTTTCAAACAGCTCATCGGTCGATATCTTATGACTAAAGTGTTCAATCTCTTGCTCAATGTCAAAATTGCTAGTGGCAAGCTCAATGACCATATCGTTGGTATCGTGACGCGTTTGCCTCTCATCAAAAAAGTAGATATCTGGATAGACAAAACCTTGATTTAAAGTAAATAGCGTATGCTTAGGCGCATGACCGTTGTCCCATTTTGCAAGGCAAGCTAAGCCTTTTGCCGCCAAACTCACAAGCTCGCTATATGCAAGCCAGCGATTATGACAGTTTTGCAAGGTCATTTTGAAATGATCGCGATTGTCCATCAGCTCAAGTGCATAGTCCATAACCGCGGGCAGGTGACAGGCCAGACTACTGTTATGCAAATTTAGACTAACCTCACCTATATCTTGATGAATAATCTCTATAGGCGTGTCTTGTTCTTTTAGAATAAAAGGCGTAGCGTTGTTAAATTGGCCCACACCATCCAGCCCTGCCATTTGCAATTCAGCGACCATAGTAGCGACTAAATCTGCCTCACCGACTTCACGGTGCAAGCCTGAGAACGCCTTGTATACCATAGAGACGATCTCGTTACGTGAGACGATCATAGCGCCGCCTCCTGATCTGACGCCGATACCTTTAGTACAGCTGTATTCTTGGGTTCTGCCGCAGACTCGTCAAGCTTAGGCAATAGCGGAAACAGCCACTCATCACTATGTACTTCATAAAATAAAGGCGCGCCTTGGAACAAAGTGACACGTACCCAGCGATCGGATCTGGGGTCAAATTTGGTTGCGCCAAACATAGAAAGCTTACAGCGGAGTAGATGAATAGGCAAAGTGTCCTTTTTGAGCACATTGATTTGGATATCGCCCATAGGCTTATGCCCCATCGTCCAGACGCGTCTGGCGATAGCGCGATACTTGGGCGCACCTAAGATAAACTGCGAGATAAGCTGCTCGGAATCAGCCTGTTTTAGCGTCAAGTATAGCTTGTTGGTTTGGCGGGCAATATCTAAGAATAACTCTCGATCATCGCCCTGCTCTTGTCCGCGTACGCCCATACGTGGCTCCTCTTTGTCCACTGAGCGATACCAAAACCAATAGCGGTTATCAGGCACACTGAAATCTATCGTAATGGCCCATTGATAGCGAGTCTCAAGCACTGTTATTAAGTCTTGAACGGTTTTGCCTTTAGGCAGCGATAGGGTCTCATCGGCATTGACCTTTTCTTGAAAGTTATCCACGCGCTCAGGATACAGCTCAATTAAGCAAGAGATCATCACCTCTTGGCTCTC
This sequence comes from Psychrobacter sp. DM4, assembly GCF_051307035.1. Lineage (GTDB taxonomy): Bacteria > Pseudomonadota > Gammaproteobacteria > Pseudomonadales > Moraxellaceae > Psychrobacter. Next base: position 1,114,766 of record NZ_CP195536.1, on the reverse strand, counting down.
ATAATTGAGATGCTCATGATCTTGCAAAAAATCACCCCAACGCTTATAGCCCTTCATTGTCATGAGCATGTTATTTTGTAATAGCGTAAGCTCTGCGACGACAGTTTCATTCAACGTCACTTGCTGCTCATTAATAGTGATAATTTCAGTGAAATGCTGAATGGCGCGGCTCAATAAACTTGAAAAATAAGCAAGCCTTTCAGGCTCAATCGTACAGACTAGAACAGATTGTAGCGCCTCTTCACGCGTGGTCAGCCATTGATCAACGATACAAGGATGATTAATCAGATAAGGCGCCATACCTAATCCCGTCGCATTACCAATACCTAGATACCGCTTGATCTCTGGATGCAAGGTGACCGCTTTGCTGCCGCCTTTTTTCTTCGCCAAAAAATCTACCCAATCTAGGCTAAATTCACGTAACAAATAAACGGCGCACATCTGCGCGCGAAACGACTGATTAAAATCCTCGCTGTGATCCAGTGGCTTAAAGTCGTAAATGCCAAACTTACCATTGCCATAGACCGCCGTGGTACGCAGGATATAACCGACTTGCGCGAGTATATCGAGATCAGGCTGCTGACCCTCGGCTAATGATGAGACAATATGATCAAAGACGCGCACGCTTTTGTTGGCGCGCGCCAATACCATAACCATGTTGGAGTTGCGTCCCGCTTCTTGTAGCGGCACGTTAGCCTTTAGATTGTCGAGCAGCTCTTGGCTGATCTCGCCAAATACCAGACCGAAGGTAACATCCCACTTTTGCGCTATGACGCGATCGTTACGCTCATCATCGGCAAGCGCTTGGCAAAACACGACGAGATGGTAAGTGTGCTCAGGCGTTTGCAAGCGATAAATCACTTGCCCATAGCCGCCCTCGTCCAAATCCCAAAGATGAGTTGTCAGCGTCCATTGCTCCTTATCAATTTTACGCAGTAGTGTGCGCACAAAGCTGATGCGCGTTTGATGCATAGCACCTAGCCTTTGAGCACTCATCACTGTATCAGGGCTGCGTAAAGGCTGTGCCACTACGTCAAGACTATTATTACTTGCCTGAATCACATTCATAATGACACTACCTTATATAAAGGGTTGACCCTAAAAACAGTCAACCGTTGCGACAAACAACCTCTTTTACCTGTTTCATGCACTTGGGGTATATCCTCATTTAAAATGAAAATATACCCTTATAAACTACTGGTTTTATTAATAATTTACCAGTGACCTATTGTCTATAACTTAGCGTCTGTTACTTAATATTCTTAGCTTGTCTTTCTTTAGCAAGCTGCTCCTCAGCGATTTTATGATTGGTTTCTACACGGTTAGGTCGGTACAGATCTTGATCTCGCGCCATTTGCTGAGCGATTTGTGGTCCATTCCAGAGTGACGGTAGTAAAATAAAGGACACGGGCACTGCGGTAATCACGATAAAGGATTGTAATGCGCTGACGCCGCCTGCACCCAAGGAGATCAAAACAATAGCGGTAATCCCCATCATTACGCCCCAAAAGGTACGTATCATAGCGTTTGGCTCATGCTCGCCGCTAATAACGACACTGATGGTATAAGTCATCGAATCGCCTGTGGTCACGATAAAGACGGTGGTCAAAATCAAGAACAATATCGAGGTAATTAGAGGGAACGGTAATTGCTGGGTGACCGCAAGGAGCGCGCCTGGCAAGTTAAAGCCTTCAAAAGCGGCGCTCACGCTACCCGGATTGGCAATCTCAAAAGCTAGACCTGAACCGCCAACGACGGTGAACCAAAAACAAGTCACGAGTGGCGCGATAATACAAACGGTCGTTATCAGCTGGCGAATGGTACGACCACGCGAGATGCGCGCGATAAAGATTGCCATCATAGGACCATACCCTAAGAACCAACCCCAAAAGAATACCGTCCACCAGCCAAGCCAATCCTCATCACCGCGAAAAGTCGCCATTGGAATGAAGTTGTCAACCATAGTACCCACGCCTTGGATATAGCCGTTGACAATAAAGTTGGTCGGTCCAAACGCTAAGATAAAGACCATAAGTACAACGGCTAATATGACGTTAAATCGACTGAGCAGCTGCATACCCCGAGCCAGACCACTGATCGCAGAAATCGTATAGAGAATAATAGCGAAGACAATAATGAGGAGCTGAGTGATAAAAGTATCAGGAATGCCAAACAGCTCATTTAATGCATAGCTCGTCTGCAATCCCAAAAATCCAATAGGTCCAATCGTGCCTGCCGCTACTGCGATAATACAACAAGCATCGATAATAGCGCCGGTCTGACCGGTGAGCACGCGCTCGCCGAACACAGGATACAAGAGCGTACGCGGTTTGAGCGGTAGACCCTTGTCATAATGCAAATGCATCACGACGATCGCCGTTAAACTATCGACAATCGACCACGCCAAAAAGCCCCAATGCATAAAGGACTGGGATAAAGCATTAAAAGCACGTTGTTGCAAATCTGGCGACTCACCATATAAAGGTGGCGCTGAGACAAAATGCGCGATAGGTTCAGCCGCTGCCCAAAACACTCCGCCACCTGCAAGCAGCGTACAAAACAAAATAGCCATCCACTTAAAATTATCCATCTCAGGCTTAGGCAGGTTGCCCAAAATAACTCGTCCCGTACGACCAGCACCAACGGCGAGTGCAATCACAAAAGTCGCTAATAGTAATATCTGCCAAAAGGGGCCAAAGATATTGGCTGACCAAGCAAAAGCGGTATTTACGACGACGGCTAGTTGCTCTTCTGCAAATATTGCCATCAATACAAAGAGGGTAATAAAACCGCCGCTGTACCAAAAGGCTGGGTTTTTGAGACCTAAAGTATCTGTTGAGACTTCCGTGCGAGTTAAGTTGCCCGAAGTTGAGCTTGGATTGTGTGAGCGTCCCTGCTCTTTATCGTTAAATCCTTTTAAATCGGCCATGGTATGGCTCCAGTCCTGTTGCATCAAAATTAACTAAGGTACAAATCAAATGAGAGTCTAAATAGGATAATTATCCTCTAAAATCTGTATCTCTAAATGACAATGAGCGCTATGAAGCAGCAGGTGCTTTATAGCGAAGTGACTTTTAACGGTAGTAAATAGCTATGCTTGCAAGGTTCTTAATGCTAAGGCGCAGGCTTAAGCCCTTGCTCCAAAAAGTCAAACCAGTTTTGACCGATGATCTTGCCCGCGTCAGACTCGTTAAAACCATGCTTGAGCAGACCGTTATAGATATTTTCCATGCCTTTTTTACCTGCAAACCAAGGCAGATTATCCGGCCATCCTGAATTATTTGAACTACCTTCACCATAATCCATCGCTTTGGACCAGCGCCCGTTACGCATCCATTCAAGTACAGATTTGGGCTGATTTAGGCATAGATCACTACCAATCGCTAAATGCTCTACGCCGTATTTATCCGCACAGTTGGCAATCATGGTACAAAAATCATCAAGCGTACAATCGCTACCGTTTGGCAAATGAAAGGGATATAAGCTAAAACCAAGCAATCCGCCCGCTTTGGTTAAAGCACTAATAACGGTATCTGATTTATTACGCAGCGCATCGTGAGCGGTAGTTGGATTGGCATGGCTGATACAAATCGGACGCGACGATACTTCTATCGCCTCAAGCGTGGACTGCTCAGCGCTGTGTGACATATCGACAATCATACCGACGCGATTCATCTCCGCTATCGCTTGTTCACCAAAACGCGTGACCCCACTATCCTTTGACTCATAACAACCTGTCGCTAGCAGGCTTTGATTGTTATACGTCAGCTGCATGATGAGTAAACCTAAACGGCGCATAACGCTAATCAGACCAATCTCATCATCGATAGACGAGCAATTTTGCGCGCCAAAGAAGATACCGACCCTGCCCTGCTCTTTTGCCGTTTGGATATCGTTGACCGAATATACAGGCATAATCAAATCAGAATTTTGCTCAAAGCGAGTGTGCCACTCAGCGAAACGGGTTATGGTCTGACGCGCATCTTCGTGATAGACCAAGGTGGCGTGCATCGCATTGATACCGCTATTTTTTAGCATCTTGAAGTAGTCGCGATCCCAGTGGCTATACTGCAAACCGTCGATGACGATATGATCTTGGTACATATTGATATCCCTCTTATGACTCATTCTTAAACTTAATTCTGACGTAGGGTGGGTTAGCGACAGCGTAACCCGCCGACATTTAGCAATTTACATTTAAAGTGGCGGGTTACGTTTTGTCAGCACTCTTTACAAGAGCTTGAAAAACTAACCCACCCTACATCTACGCCTTATCTTATTAATACGCTTTTTGATAAGCGGTCTTGACGATGGTATAAAACTCTTTGGCATACTGACCTTGCTCACGCGGACCAAAGCTTGACTCTTTACGGCCACCAAAAGGCACATGATAATCCGTACCCGCCGTCGCCAGATTAACCATGACGCAGCCCGCTTGCACTTGCTCTTTAAACATCGCGCTATTACGCAGACTCTGGGTAATGATGCTACCTGTCAAACCAAAGCGCGTATCGTTAGTCATGGCAATTGCTTCTTCCAAATCTTTGGCGCGCATAACGCAAGCCAGCGGCGCAAACACTTCTTCTTGGTTAATATCCCAGCTGTTATCAGTTTCTGTGAACAAAGTTGGCGACATATAATAGCCATCATTGGCCATCTCTAGGCGCTCACCGCCAAAGGCTAAATTACCGCCTTCCTGCTTGCCCTTTTCGACCCAGTCCATATTTGAGGCGAGCTGCTTGTCATCCACGACAGGTCCCATAAAGATACCATCATCTAATGCATGACCGACTTTTAGCGTTTTCATACGCGCGATCATGGCATCAACAAAAGCGTCGTGTACGCCGTCCATGACGATCAAGCGTGAAGAGGCGGTACATTTTTGTCCAGAACCACCAAAAGCGCCTGCGATTGCGGCGTCTACAGCGACTTGCATATCAGCATCATCAGCGATAACCAAGGCGTTTTTGCTGCCCATCTCTAGCTGACAACGCACAAAGTTTGGCGCGGTGGCGGCAGCGACTTTGCGACCTGTCGATACTGATCCTGTGAAGCTCACCGCGTCGATGTCTTTTGAATGAATAAGCGCGTCACCTACCGATGAGCCGCCACCTAATAGCAAGTTAAACGTGCCCTCTGGCAGACCTTGACGATGAATAATCTCAGCCATAGCGACCGCGCTCGCTGGCGTCAGATTGGCTGGCTTCCAGATGACACTATTACCAAAGGCTAAGGCAGGCGCAATCTTCCAAACCGCTGTTGCCGTTGGAAAGTTCCAAGGCGAGATAATTGCGACTACACCGACGGCCTCACGAGTCACTTCAACTTTGACCCCAGGACGGACTGAATCTGCGGTATCACCGATTTGACGCAGTACTTCAGCCGCGTAGTAATGAAAGAACTGTCCTGCGCGATAAATCTCACCGCGACCCTCGGCAAAGGGTTTGCCTTCCTCAAGAGACAATAATGTGCTCAGCTCATCACAGCGAGCGATCATCTCATCGCCAATCGCTTGTAAGATAGATTGTTTTTTCTCAAGTGGCGTCGCCTCCCACTTTGGCTGAGCATGACGGGCGGCAGCAATAGCATCTTTGACTTGATCCGTACTTGCCTGTGCAAACGCACCTAAGCTTTCGCTGATGTCTGAGGGGTTGATGTTATTGATAGTATCGGTGCCCGCTTGCCATTCACCATTGATATAGATCGATTGGCTTGGGTCTTGTTGTAATACTGGTTTGGCAGTTTGAGTTGACATAAAAATCCTTAATAAACGATGAGAAACTAATGAGTAATGAAATTACATTTTTATAATTATAAATTTAAGGGACGCTAGCATAAACGACTAGCTCAACAAGCATCTCTTCTCTTGCCAGTCCTGCTATCACTAGGGCGGCGCGGTTTGGATAAGGCGCTTCAAAGTATTCAGCATAGACTTGATTGACCGTCTTTAGATACTCGCGGTCAGTCACATAGATGAGCACTTGGAGTACCGCATCCATACCAACGCCTGCGCTCTCTAGCGTATGCTTTAGGTTGTCCAATGTCTGACGCGTTTGCGCCTCGATACCGCCGCTAACGACTTCACCTTTATTATCGATAGGAATCTGTGCGGTGTACAACGTGCCGTTGCTAGTGACGGCCCACTCAAGGGGTGCTTTTGAGGCGTATAATGAGGTTTTGACAGCTTGCTTAGGTGAGTGAGTGGTCATATAACAATAGTCCTTTGAGTGATGAGTATCTTTGCCACAGCGGATACTTAGACGTTCCTTGGGTTAGCATCTATGCTACTCTTTTGACCTTAACAAATCTAACTCATTAAATATTAATAATGATAAATTTAATCTATCACGTGTTATAGTTCTTATGCATGATTAGCTCGGCTTGAATTTGCTTCAATACATATGAATTTATCGGAAAATAAGATATGAAGTTACAGCAGTTAAGGCACTTTTTATTGGTGGTAGAGGCAGGCGGCTTTCGCGCAGCAGCAGATCGCGCCAATCGTACGCAGGCTGCGTTATCCGCTTCTATTAAAGAGTTAGAAAAATCACTCGGTCAAAGACTGTTTGAGAGTGGTAATACCGCAATTCTTAGCGCTTTTGGTGAATCTTGCCTACCAAAGATTGGGCAATTTATAGATACTGCTCAAACGTTAGAGGAAGATCTAAAATCACTCGCGGCTGGTAACAAAGGTAAGATTAGGATTGCAAGTGTGCCATCATTAGTCACAAAGCTGCTACCAAGCGTACTGGCCGCCTACTCACAAAAATATCCTGATATTGAAATTGTTCTTATCGATGATAATTCCATCGGCGTCGCAAATCGGTTATTGGCAGGCGAAGTGGACTTGGCATTGGGCAATGATGCTCGAATGGATCAGGCGGATATTGACTTTACCGCGCTCATATCAGACCCTATCGGCGTAGTGTGTTTGAAGAGTAATGCCTTGTATCAGCAATTAATAACGCCTAAACAAGCATCCTCAAAGTCACTACGGCATGGTCTTAAATGGCAGCAATTGGTCGGACAGCCATTCATTTATAATGGTACTTGCCGCCTGCTTGAGAACACTCCTGCTGAAACGCTCAATAGACAAGCTCGCTATACCGTTGAAAATATTACCTCTCTATTCTCCTTGCTTCGTCACGACCTAGGCATTACAACATTACCTAAACTCGCCTTTCCCGCCAATGAGCCAGAGCTGGTATGGATACCTTTGCTCGCGCCTACCTTGACGCGACAAATTGGTATCTTTAGGTTAAGAGACAAAAGTATCTCTCCTGCCGCCGCTGCCTTTTATGAGCTATGCATTCAGCATATTCAGGACCATTACTTGCTGTAGTGAGACGGTTTGAGTCTTCGAGTAGACAACTATGATTTTAGATACGGTTTTTGATATTGTGCAGACCATACCTGCTTGGCATCTAGCAGGTCTCTTTGTCATGGGTATGTTTGCTTTTATTCTCTCGACACTATCGGGTGGTGGCGGCGCTCTGCTGCTGATACCTATTACCTCTTGGATGGTAGGAGCATCAGCCGCACCGCCCATTATCAACTTAGGTACTTTTATCAGTCGTCCTGTGCGCTTGTATCTATTTTGGCATGATATTGACTGGTCACTCATCAAATACTATGTGCCCAGTGCGATCGTTGGTGCGTGGCTAGCTGCATTGTTATTTAGTCAACTTGAGGGAAGCTGGATTCAGCTCTTGATCGGTGTGTTTTTGGTCTCTACCGTGTTTCAATATCGCTTTGGCAAGATTGATAAAAGCTTTGATATGCCAAAGTCAGGCTTTGTTCCATTAGGATTTGTCACCGCTTTTATCAGTACGCTAGTGGGTGGTCTTGGCCCTATTCTCAACCCTTTTTATATGAATACAGGCTTACAAAAAGAGCGCTTAATCGCTACCAAAACGGCCAACTCATTCTTTGTCGGGCTGGCACAGATTGGCAGTTATACCTTTTTTGGCGTACTAACTGCGCAACTTTGGATCTATGGTCTAGCGCTTGGACTTGGCGCTGCACTTGGCAATGTCATAGGCAAGCACTTCTTAGCAGGCATGAGTGTTCGTCAGTTTAGAATCATGCTCATAGCGCTGATGGTTGTGAGTGGAATAGTCATGATTGTTTCAAATATTAATATTTTGTTTTAACTTCTCTAAAACATCGTATTCTTAAACTAAATTAACAACACTACAGCACAATATAAAAGCCATTATTGCTGAAGTAATGAGACTTTCATTAAAAAAGGTGTGATTATGACTTTTCTATCGAAGACCAAACCTAGCATCGTGACAATGGATGACGACACTTGTCACTGTACCAAGTGTAATTGTAGTAGTAAGGCTACTTGCAAAAACTGTAACTGCTGTAGTAACTGCTGCCAGTGTGATTAGACCTAAACAAAAACAAGTGTGAAGGCAGCAATCGATTATTTAGTGATAAAGCCAGCATTCTAGATATATAGGATGCTGGCTTTGTTATTTAGTGATTTTATATTTAAAGATGATTTGAAACGGTATCCTTTGGTACAAACTCAAGATTGTATATACTACCATGCGAGGACTAATATAGCGGCGGCGATAGACCATGCCACCACGCCTAATAGCAACGCCTTGTATAAGCTCATATAATTAATACCGAAGAAGACTACGAGCGTATAGATCAAGTGCGGTATGACGCCCAGCATACTAAATATCAAAGCGACTTTTAGATCTGCACCGCTACGCTCAGTGCTAACAATAAAGTGACTAATGAGCGTAAAGGTTGGAAAAAGATGAGCAAAAGCAGCTAAATAAAAAAAGCGAGTTTGTGCGAGAAGTTGTATTAATAACACCATGAGCGCACCGATAAGCATCTTTGCCCAAATCATGTTATGGCGTCTCCTATTATCATCTGATATGTCAATTGTAAAAGCATAGCTCAGTTTTTGACTATACGATAGTTCCTAAGCAAAATTTGGCAGATAAAAGGGAGTATAACCTTTATAGTCCTTATTGAATTAGTCCTAGTTTAATTCACCTTATCCGCAATAAACCCCATTTAGCTCAAAACTAAATGGGGTCTTTAAAAAAACCAGTTATACAACGCGTTTAACAGCAAATAACTATTGCAGCGCCTTAGTAATATCAGCAAGCAGCGGCGGGATATCGTGCTTATCCGCTATCACCTCAAGCATCACTAGTTTGTCCGTCGTTGCTGCCGCAGTCTTGAGCGCAGCTTTTAGCTCGCCTGCTGTTTTAGCTCTAAGCGTTAAACTGTTGGTATCATTACCGCCAAACGCTTTTACCATAGTTTGCCAGTCGCAATGCGGGATATCATTGTAAAGTTGATTCTCGCCGTGTATCGCCCGCTCAACCGTATAACCATCATTATTGACCAGTACGATAAAGGGGTTGATGCCTTCTTTGAGCATGACCGCAATATCTTGGATCGTGAGCAGCGCTGAGCCATCTCCTATCAGTAGTACGCTACGCTTGTGCGTGGAGGCAATTCCTGCGCCAAGGCTAGCGGGCAAAGTATACCCAATCGAGCCCCACATCGGCTGTCCATAGCAAGTCACTCCAGCTGGTAGGCGCGTATCACTGATACCAAAATACGCTGTTCCTTGATCAGCGAACACTAGATTGTTATGAGTGAGACTCTTTGCGATGATATGCCATAAGTCATCTTGACGTATCGCCTCATTATCTGCGCCAATCTGCTCGTGAGGAATCATAGCTTCACATAGAGGCATAGGTATAATATCGATACCTGAGGTCATCACTTCGTGCAAGGCTTGCAAGCTGTCTTTTAGCGCTATAGGAGCGAAATTCTGTCCGCCGATGCTGGCACGCTCATAGTGGACATCGACGACTGCTCTCTCATCGATATTTTGGCTAAATCCTGCGGTCGTCGTATCTGTATAACTGACTCCAATCTTAATCAAACATTGGCAGTTTTCAACCGCATCTTTGGCTACAGGTCTTGAGGCCACACCTGAATAAGTGCCCACCCAGCGCGCGCCTTGCTCATCGAGTAAACTTTTGCCCCAAGATAACGTGGTATAAGGCACCTCGGTATCAGCAATTAATGCTCTGAGCTCATCTTGTAGTCCCATACGATGCACCATGAGATCTGCCATTAGTGTGGTCGTCTTGTTGGGCAAAAACTCAGTCAGTGCTTGCTTAAAAGCGCTCAATGCAGCAGCGCTAGTAATATCCTCTTGGCTATCATCTAGCTTAGTCGTTGGCGGATAAATCGGTAACTTTGCGACATCGGGTGATAACATTAGGTATCCTGGGCGATGCTTTTTGAGAGTCATTCGTATCACTCGATCAATCTCTGATGCGGCGTTTTCTGATGTGATCTGAGCCCGCGCGACTGTCACAGGCTCGACCATTTTTATGAAGTGATTGAATACGCCATCACCCAAAGAGTGATGAATACGGCTTTTTTCATTTTGTAATTTCGTTGCAGGCGCACCAACGATATGTAATACAGGTGCATACTCTGCAAAGGAGCCAGCCGTTGCGTTAATCGCAGACAGCTCGCCAACACCAAAAGTAGTCACCATCGCCGCAAACCCACGCTCGCGCGCATAGCCGTCAGCGGCGTATCCTGCGTTGAACTCGTTGGTGTTGCCCACCCAGCGCAGCTTATCTGAATCTATAATATTATCCAAAAACGATAAATTATAATCGCCCGGCACGCCGAATACTTCTGTGGCACCTGCTTCTGCTACTCGGTCAAATAAATAATCTGCGATGGTGTAAGCTTGATTCATATTAATCATCCTTGTATCTTATAGTCTCAAGACTATGGTAATTCGACGTATTAGTATTTAGAAAATATTTTGGAATACTAGTTATAAAAATATGTTATACCACAAGATTATGACAATGTCATACCGCTGTTTATCCATAATGACAATTTATAGGAAAATTATTGACAGGCTTAGAAATATACGTATAATATGCTGTCATCATCTAGCGATGCTTAGGTATGGCTGATACGATGATTCAGCGGGAATAGCTCAGTGGTAGAGCATAACCTTGCCAAGGTTGGGGTCGAGAGTTCGAATCTCTTTTCCCGCTCCAAATATGGCTTGAAAAAGCGCAAAAGCCTCACGACTCATACACGAGCGGTGAGGCTTTTTTTTGTCTATTTTTCAGGGGTTACAGAGGAATTCTCGAAATATATTTTTGAATATAGTTGAGTTTAGCTACTCAAACAAAAACCCCATTTTCGGTGCGGTGCTCATGTGGTACTTAAACTGTGCTGAGGGTACTTGTGAATGTGGCTATTGAATCTGGTGTTCATAGTGATAAGGTTTTTAAAAAAAGAAAGTCGGACTTGTTTTAGTAAAACGTTCTACTCCCAAAAACACTCTCTGAATTTGGAAGAACTTATAAACCAAATACTTTTTTCTTAACCCTAGACACAAGAGCTTGCCTAGGACTCTTGGTTCTAATAGGTCTAAGAACTAAATTACCTTGACAGTTTGGACAGATGCAGTCCATATTTTTGCTGCATGCTTCGCAGAAGGTACACTCATATGAACATATATACGCTACAGCAGTAAGCCCTGTATCTAAATTGCATTTCTCGCAGTTCGATTTCATTTTTAACATTTACTTCCCCTATCAGTTATTTGTATATCATGCTTGTTCTTACAAGCTCTGATTGGACACTATTTATTTATTCAGCCAATCAGCTACCTTAGACCACAGCGTATCTTAAAATCGAGGTTTGAAGAAGCCAGCATGACCTACTGTTCCAAGTCCAAGCTCAGAAACATTGATAAATTCGTAAGTAATGTAAGCATTGCAAAAATAGCCTAGTAATACATTGATATTCACCTCTGGCGCTAGCTCGTCATCGCTAAACCCAAGTGCCAATAATGGCTGACTAAGATTTTTATAACCGCTAAGTTCAAGCTCGAAAACTGGGTCAAATAAATATTTCTTTTTACTCATCCAAGCGCCCCACTGTCTAATAGCACTTGAGGGCACACTCATTTTGCCAAGTCCTACTTTTTTCGAAGAAAATTGCTCTCGCCTCGCTGAAAATAGGGGAATCACTAGCTTAGTAAAAGCATGTATATTTAGTCCTGTTTTCAGCGGCCAGCGTCGCCAATAAGGTGCGGATACAGCAATATGAACAATACGATTGAGAACTTTCGATGATGGCGCTAACCCCATGAGTTGTCCACCTATGCTATGTCCTAAAAATTGAATGGGAAAGTTATCGCTATAATTGTTCTGAGTAAATTGAATAACCGCTTCAATATCTTGTGTGCCCCAATTCTCCAAGCGAATCTGATAAGGTGAATCCTTAGCTAAAGACTGTCCAGTACCCCGATAGTCGAAGGTAATACAGTCGATTCCGCGACCTGCAAAGTATTCTGCGAAAGATTGATAATATGCTTGTGGCACAGCGACAGCAGGCGCAATGATAATCACGCTACTGGGAGTAGATGATTGGTATAAGGTTGCCAAAAGTGGATAACCGTCTTGAGTCTCAAGATGCTGAGTTTTTGCTTGTATATCTGTAAAAGTATTCATTACGATCATCCTTAGTTATTCAAATTCTAACCCTTTGCCTTATATTTTCTAATAGATACCTATGGTATTTAACATACTATTAGTATGTTAGTATAATAGCAAATTTATTAACCAATTGGATGCGCTATGAAAGGTATTTCTCGACGACAGCTTTATGCAGAGGAAACTCGCGAAGCTATTCTTAATTCAGCACAAGCGTTATTTTGCCGTGATAGCTTTGCTGGAACATCAATCGATACTATAGCGGCACAAGCACAGGTGACAAAAGGAGCGATTTATCATCATTTTAAAGATAAGCAGGCAGTGTTTGAGGCTTGCTTCGAGCAACAGGCGCGTCAGGTTTCTGAGGCGATAGCAGCAGCTCCTGATGGTGATAATGACTGGCAGACTGCGTTCAATCAGTGTCATGCTTTTTTAAATTTCATCCTTACTCACGGATCAAATACGATTCCTCTACAAGAGGTTATTACAGTATTAGGATGGGAGCAATGGCAAAAAATCGATAGTAGCCATACCATTAGACACATTGAAGGTATCGTCTCACAACTACAAAACAGTGGTCAGATGAAGCCTTATGCTCCTAACGTTGCAGTTAGTTTAATTTATGGATTACTAGTAGGAGCGGTTATGACACTGAGCACGCAACCAAACGTTAAGCAAACCATGAAAGATTTAGACAGTATGATCAAAGATATGTTGCTAGGACTAAAAGCTATTTGATTCACATAAAAATTCAACCAAAGTAAATGTTTGAGTCAGCTACCATCTTAAAAATCGGAGAACTAATTAGAACTCTGATATGTATAGCTCATCCAACGCCTACTTTGAGCTGTTAGTCAATCTTAGACAATCAAAATAGGGTTCTTAACTTATTAATTATTAGGGTCTGTTTAACGTTCATAATTTAAGCTAGTTAAAGGCACAAGCTAGCGCTATTGTATTCTCATAGCTTTGTTTAAGCTTGTCATAGCTTTGTTTAAGCTTGTCATATCTAGTGGCTATTGCTCAGAATCGTTTTAGGTGAGCGAATGCATTTTCAACCAAGTGGCGGACTTTGTACAAGTCCCAATCTATATGGTCATTATCTGATTTTGCATTCTGCTTTTTTGGAATACAATCGAAGCTTCCTGCTTGTTTAATATGTTCTCACAGCGCATCAGAGTCATCACATTTATCAGCATATAGAATATCTGTACCCCCTAAATTGATCTTATTAACTAAATCTGGTGCTACCTTAACATCGTGAGTCGTATCATCTGATACGATAAAGCTGATTGGGTTACCGTGAGCATCAACTGCTAAGTGAATATTGGTCGCACGACCTGCCACACTTTTGCTGATAGCTTGCGCCAAGGACAACCAACACGCATACGACAAAGTAGATCTTCGACCATTAGTCTAAGATTTCTTTTGTCCTAGGTGTTGAGTTCTAGCAATACAAATCTTAGTCTTGCCCAGTTCTCATTCGTGAGCATTTTGCGAGGCATAGCGAACGGTATATTTTTTGTATGAGAACTCAAAAATTACTGCTTTGCTATTTCTTTGCTATCAATTTACTCCCAAGGTTCAACAGACCCTATACTAGTGATCAAAGACCCAATAGAAGTGAGAAATGGTTTAATATTATTATTAAAAGGTAAGGAGCTTTGGTAGATAGATAACGGGCAGACAGATATCTATTAAATAAAAAACAATAGATCATCAACACTTTTAATGTGTCATGTATAATAACGAACAAATACGCATTGACGATTAGGAAAATATTATGGCAAAACTAGAATCCAACATTGAATTAGAAGCAGCGGCATTTCGGCATTTATTAGCCCATTTAGACGAGCGTAAAGACGTACAGAATATTGATCTAATGAACCTTGCCGACTTTTGTCGTAACTGTTTATCCAAATGGTATAAAGCTGCTGGTGAAGAGCGTGGTATTGAAATTGAATACGAGGATGCGCGTGAGCTTGTCTATGGTATGCCCTACTCTGAGTGGAAAGAGAAGTATCAGCAACCAGCCACACCAGAGCAATTAGCGCGTTTTAACGAGATTGAGGCGGTCAAAAACAAAACGGATTAAAACTAACTGGTAGTGGCTCTAATAAAATAAGCCACTACTAAACAGTCACATCAAAAAGGCCAATATTGCCGCTAGATTAGCGGCTTTCTATAGATTTGAGTATGCTACTAAACCCTATGGTTCCTTGTTTCTGCATTTGACGGTCAAATAGGCGACCGAGTAATGGCAATGGTACAGTCAATCGACCCTCAGATACCCAAGTTACGTGTGTAGTGCCATCGCCCAAGTCTTTTAAATCAATGAAGCCTTTATCATGTTGCATTTTTATAGGTTTAGTTTTTTCGATTCGGTATTGCATATGAGTAGGACGCTCAAACGCTGTAATGCGCTCCCAGAACTTAACAGGTCCCGTTTGAATACTACGTAAAGCCCCCACGCCATTGCGCTCCTCGTCACCTTCCGTCACTAGCTTAGCAGCCCCAACCGCTTTAAATGACCCATAACTGGCATGATCGCTTAGTGCCTCAAACACTTCGTCAATCGGTCTTTTGACAATGCGCTCTACTTTTATTTTAAACATAATATTGTCCCGTTAAGATTAAAGTTATTTAGCTTACTGCCATTTTAGCAATAAATAAAGCAGTCATACTTTAAAAACTTATTACCGTGAAGAGCTTCGACCCTTTGCAGGACGCCTGCCATTTGTAGCAGGTTTACCATTGCCCCCAGACTTCTTGCCACGACCAGTAGGACGCCCATCCCTACCTTTAGATCCCTTGGGTTTTCTAGCACCATCTTTAGAGTGCCTATCATTTTCCTTAGTCGCGCCTGTTGATTTTGACTTGGACGACGGGTTAGTACGAGGTTTTTTTCGTGGCGCGTTGCGAGATTTCTTGTTCGAATGGCGGTCCTCTGAAGAAGAGTCCTCTATAGATTTTAGTAAGACAGACAACTCTTTTTCGGTTAGATCGCGCCAGTCGCCAACGGCAATACCTTTAAGGCTGACGTTCATAATCCGTGTACGCTCAAGCTTGATAGCTTCGTAGCCAAAATGCTCACACATACGACGAATTTGACGGTTTAATCCTTGTACTAGTGTAATACTAAACACGGTAGGCGCCACCTTAGTGACAGGACATTTTTTCGTCATCTTGCCAAGCATAGGCACACCGCCTGCCAAACCCTCAATGAAGCTATCCGTTATCGGTTTATTGACCGTGACTAAATACTCCTTTTCATGATTGTTGCCCGCACGCAACACCTTATTTACCAAATCGCCATTGTTGGTCAAAAAGATTAACCCTTGGGAATCTTTATCCAAACGGCCAATGGGGAAAATACGTAAACTATGCCTTACAAAATCAACGATGTTGTTCTTCTCAGAGCTTTCTGTCGTGCTCACGATACCCACAGGCTTGTTTAAGGCAATAAAAACAAAATCATCGACTTCTCGCGGCTCGATAAGCTGCCCGTTTACTTTTACCGCATCTCCCGCGCTCACTTGCGCGCCTACTTGAGCACGCTTGCCATTGACGTACACATTACCTTGTTCAACAAAGCGGTCAGCATCTCGCCTAGAGCAGATTCCGCTTTCGCTGATGTATTTATTTAGACGAGTCGTGGTAGCGTTAAACATAAAGCACCGTTTTACCTAATTAAAAAAAGTTTGGTTAAAAAGCCTAAATTGAATGAATTATCAACAGCGAGGCAGCTTTTATGGTGTAGAAAACTATGGTATAGAAAATTTGCACTCATTTTAAAAGAGATGAGCTATACCCTACAGAGGCAATCAGAGTGATTGATTGTCAAAACCAACCTGTCTCCAAAAACTGCTCGGTATTACTGACCTTAAACTCAGTATGCAAGTCATAAAACGTGCCTGGGTCTTCAACTTTATCGAGTAACTCTCGCTTATTGAGCGCCACAAACATCGCTAGCGAATAAACGGCACTATGAATAGACTTTTTGGGATTAAACTCAATATCAGTAAAGGCTTGATATTGCATTACTTGTTCATGAAGCTGCGTGTTTTGTTTTAGCGCATTGATGTATAACCAATCGTAAAATACGGTTAGTGGCTCTATACCCCATTCCATACCAAAATCATTGTAACCCACGAGCTGACCTGAGTTATGTAAGCGCTCGTCCTTTTTGGCTTGTCTTGGCGCAGCAGTTAGCAGGTCGGTATATGGGCCACCGCGCTCAAAAACCTTACTCGCCTGAAAGATATTCTCGACACTGTAATGGCCGTCGCTATCCTCATCAGTAAGCTGTAAGCTAAGAGGACTAAGCAAAAAACTGAGCTTATTACCCGATTTACTAGACATCTCTAAGACGTTGCTAAAGCCATACTTTTTGCGGATAACTTGGTGCAAATCATTAATAGATTTTTTCTTTTGACGACTAGCAAACCCGACATGGCGCTCAAACCTGACCATGTCTGTTTTTACCAGATTGTCACTGTTGACTTTAGGCATAAACACGGGTCTTTGTTCTACAATATTGTGATTTGGTTCCATAATTTATAGTCTTTATTTTAAAGCGTTGGGCATTATAGCAAGAGTTAGGTTAGAGTGTTCTTATATAGTAATTCTAGCGTTAAACAGAAAAAACCACCACCTCATCCCCTTCTTGCCACGGCTGATACTTGGTCATCACTTGCAAAAATAAAGGGTGTGCCAGCCAGCAATCCAGCCAGCGCTGTAGATTAGGATAAGGCAGGTCATAAAAAACAGTACGATCGACATGAGCGAACTGACGCACAAAAGGCATGATAGCGATGTCAGCAAGCGTTACTTTATCTGCTAGTAAATAGAGGTTCTGCGTGAGTAGCTCCTCTAAAACCTGTAAAAACACTTCGCCACGTTGTCGATATTCTATCTGGGTCATCTCAAGATAACGATCTGCATATTTATAGTGATCGAGCCAGTGCTTAAACTCGTTATCGTTTTGATCGATTAGCGCACTAGCCTGAGGCAAAACCTTGGTATCAAGTAAGCCTTGCGGATCATTTTGCGCAAGTGCCCACTCCATGATCTCTGTACTCTCCTCAATCACCCTACCATCGATTAGTTGCAAGACAGGCACTGTACCCTTAGGACTAATCGCTAGCATCTGCGCTGGTTTATTCTTTAGTACGATTTCTCGCAGCGTGACTTTTTGCCCAGAGAATAAAATACCAAGTCTAGCCCGCATAGCATAGGGACAACGACGAAAGGAGTACAAGAGTGGCAATGAAGCAGTCATAATAGGTCTCGTGATGAAATCAGTATATTAAGTCAAAAAAACCTTACTGTTGTAGCAAGGCTTTTATTGAGTTAGAACACTTAGTCTGCGTAGATTATATACATTACGTATTTATTTGATGATATCTTGTCCGCGTAGCTTGAGTGCTTCTATTTGAGTTATCACACATTGTGCAAGGGGGCGACGCGGATAATAGGGTAATAATATCTGTCTGGGGCATATAGAGTCACGCTACAAATGCTAAATCTAATCGGCAGCATCTATTACAGTATTTAGCGCGTCAATCATATCGTCATCAATCATATGATCGTCGATGTAATTCACCAATTGGTGGATAGTGGCCAGATCCATCTGTCTAATATCTAAGCGGTCAAGCTCCTCGTTGATAGACTCTAAACTCGTCAACTCATTAGGGTCGCCTAGTAAATGCTCTTCAAATCCTGCGTTGATTAGCCAATATATTTTTTCAAGTACCGTGTCTTTTTTGGTCAATGTGGAATAACCATCGCCTTGCACAAATAAGTTAAAGTGATAAGCCAGCTTAACATCATTGATAAAAAACATGCGCACACAGTCTATCGTATAGGCTTGGTCATCAGTACTTTCATTATTTTCATTGCCTTCATCATTCTCGTTGTTTTGAATGTTTTCTTTGACTAAGTCTCCTACGATCTGATACTCGCCTACTTTTACTTTGTGATTATAGATGATAGTCGCATCCGCTATAGCGTCAAAAATAACCGCACTGATATCTAAAGTATTATCGTCGATATCATAAAAACGTTTTAGCGTAGGCAAAAATTCGGTCAGCTTATCTTCAGGCACTTGGGTAAGAAACTGCTGCTCGTAGATGGTTATCATGTCCTCAGGCGAGTAAGTGTTGACGTTGTCTGTCTCATTTCTACCAGTAGGTTTGAGCGGCGTAAAGTTGTAAGGATTACTATTGGACATTTAAGTCGACCTTGTTATTTAAAAATAGAGTTTTGAGTATTTGTAATCTACGTTTAGATGGCGGTATGTTTAGATTGTATTAACGATGCAAATGTTATGACCGCTATTATCCCTTATTTGATGACTTTTGGATATATAGTCTACTTTGATATCTACTTGGGCTCAGCACTATAATATCGAAACGACACTTACTTAGGCAGGCTTTGTACACCAAGGGTTGCCGCTTCTATAGCACCTGCTAAATATCCTGAGAACTGCGGTGACCACTCGCTACCTATACCTGTCAGACAACCACTCCATACGCCAGATGCTGATTTAGATCTAGGCGCTAACGCATGCTGACCATTACTACTAACATCAGCTATGGTCGCCGTAAATAAATCCTGTGACCAGTCCTTGAGGTACTCACATTTTGGCGCAGCGGCTTGCTCACCAAATAAGCGCACCAGTTGCGCGCGGCAATGATCTTTTAACACCTCTGTCGAGACACTTTGACGGACAGAGGCAGGTACCCCTATAAAGCCAAATAATGCGCCACTACCAGCTGTGATAGACGCATCATGAATCTCAACCATCGGACCTTGCGAGCTACGGGCTGCACCTGAGAGACCTTGCCCGCGCCAAAAAGGGCTATCGTAAACCGCAAAGTATTTTGCATGAGGTGCCATCCAAGTTACCGTATTGCGCCATTCTTCACTCAAATCAGTTGGGAGATTGGGTTCAAATGTAATGCTGGCCTCTACTAGACGAGGCGGCAATGCCAGTAACACCTGCTTTGTATGCCATATCGTTACTTGCCCAGACGCGTCCTCGCTTATTATCTCTACAGAACTATCCGCGTAAGACACGCTCTTTACGCTTTGGTTTGTGACTACCCTTTTAGCATCAAGACGGCTATATAAAGCGTCAATTAATGCTGTCATACCACCTACAATACGCATAGATGGCGGCGAGCTTTTGAACCCTAGCGTGCGAACAGCAGGCTCATGATGAGAACGCTCGACCAACATATCACCCTCTTCAAACTGTGCAAAAGTCTTGAGCTGTAAGTCATCGACTAGAGCACTCAGCTGCGGCTGATAGTCCGGCCAAAACTAAGACGGTCCTAAGTCAAAACTATCTATGTTTGATACAGTATCAGCATCGAGCTGTTGCACAGGCATCTGCTCAAGGTTAGTGCCCTTTAAAAGCATGTTGTTCAAAATACGACCCCCTAAAGTAGGGCGTGCTTCTATCAAGATATAATCCAAGCCTTGCTTTTCTAGTAGATAAGCGGCGTACAGACCACTTAAACCACCACCGATGATAGCTACAGACGTGTTTTTCATATTTATATTTCTTATAGTATTTTAAAAACGTTTAACATCTCAAATAACGGACAATATATATTAGCTCATCGAACTTCTAACCCTTCAACATCCGCACCAATGATCTGGGCAAGATGTCCTGTCTTAATATAAATGGTCGCACCTGTCGCGCCTGCTTTTATTGTGGTCAGCGTACCTACAGGCATACGTATCCAGCTATCTTTCAGATACGTTTGATCCCCTTCTATAAGCGAGCCTTTAACTACTAACAGCTCTGCGCCACCTATAAGCGTTTGCGCAAGTAGATCATCGGTAAACAATACCTCATCTACTTGCAAGCGCTGCAGACTCACCTGCTCGCTGTTGTTGATAGAGCTCTCACTTGAGTATAAAGGACATACGTCGCGATCAACTACTCGTTGCCAATTAGCGCTATCGTACGTATCAATCGCGACATGACGATCTTCAGATGATGACATCTGGCGCAATTTTACAAAGATAACGGCTCCCTCATCACTGAAGGGCGTGTGAGATGACTCAGGCGGATTGCGCAGATACCAGCCTGCAGGATAGTGCGTATCGTCAGCAGAAAACGTACCTGATAGTACTAAAATTTCCTCGCCGCCCGGATGCTGATGATGCGGAAAGTGCGAGTTTGGGGCATAACACACAAAACTGGTCGCCCGCGCCTTTTCCGCGCCTACGCGATCGAGCATCACGCGCTCAACGCCGCCCTGTGGAGACTTGACCCATTGGTGCTCTTCAGCGGGTAGCTCAGCACGACACGAAAAATCTGCGTTAATTAACATAGAATAGTGTCCAAATTTAATTTAAGAGAAACTCGTTTAATAATCAACCTTGCCGCGCAATGCTTTTGTTTTGCCACGCTGGGTCTTTTGGTCGACACGTTTGCGCTTAGCATTTCTACTAGGTCTGGTGGGTCTGCGCACTTTGGCGACTTGGGTCGCTTGTAAGATAAAGGCTTTTAGACGCTCAAAGGCATCAATTTTATTGCGCTCTTGGGTACGAAATTGTTGAGCCTTTAAGACGAATATTCCGTCTTTGGTTATGCGACTGTCTTTGCTAGAGAGTAATCGCTGCTTTTGTGCGTCACTCAGACTTGATGCATTTATATCGAAGCGCAAATGAATGGCGGAGGAAACTTTATTGACGTTCTGCCCACCTGCTCCTTGCGCGCGAATGGCACTGATTTGTATGTCACTATCGCTTAGGCTAATGGTATTACTGATAAAAATCATAGTACTCTTTTAATTATTTTGTGTTTATCTATATGGCGTATGGTTGATGAACAACGAATTGTCAGCGGCAAGATATACTGAAGATGACGGTGATATTCAAGCTGTAGTACGATACAACGGTAACATTTATGATGCCCTTTATGCCCAAGCTGGCATTCAAGATAAGGAAAACGTCGATCCTACAGTAGATGAGGTCTATTGCAACCAAATCAATGGTATGGCGTCTGCGTTCTTTGAAGAGCAAATTAGAATTAACTATAACAACTAGTTGTAGTCAGTAGTTGCCAATTGGTAGTCACTGCTTGTACAGCCATTAACAATATTATGATGATACGATGCAAAAAGCACCTTGAGAGGTGCTTTTTTGTGTTTGCTTGATTTACAGAATACATTCAACTCATATCGCTACTCGACTTATCTATTCATTGTATTCAACGAACACAACCTACTGCTCACGCTTAATATCTTGTGTTATCACCAGTCACGCCAGTTGTCATACCTTAGGATAAATTTCTGCTAAAATTATGTCATTACAAAAGCGAACAAGACATACATTAGAGAAGGATTTGACATGCGCTTGGCCTCATTATTTCAAAAAATGCATGACCGTGCGCCTAGGATTGGCAAAGCAGTATCACTAGCGACCGCAACGGGCGTTATTTTGGGTAATAGTTTCGCAGGTAGTATCCCTGTCTGGCTTATGGGTGCGACCAAAATCATCACGGGCGCGGATGTCGCAGATAAGGCAGTGATCAAAATCGCCAACCACTGGATCAGAAGTAATAATGCGGTGATCGATACGGTATTACCCAAAAAAGACTGGCGTATTCGTCTACCTGATGATGCCAATACTAGCGGCAAGTACTTGCTCGTCAGCAACCATCAGTCGTGGGTTGACACCAGTATCGTGCAATACATTAGTCAAGATCATCTACCTTTGACACGGTTTTTTACCAAATTTGAGCTGATATACCTGCCTATCGTCGGTCAGACCTTTTATTTCTTGGACTTTCCGATGATGCGCCGCCACTCCAAAAAAGCGATTGCCAAGAACCCAGCACTACAAGGCAAAGACATCATTGAGGCGAAACGCGCCTGCGCGCTACTCAAAGACAAGCCCTTCACCCTACTTAACTATCTAGAAGGCACGCGCTTCACCCCTGCCAAGCGTGACCAGCAGCACTCGCCTTATACCCATTTGCTTAAACCTCGTGCGGGCGGCTTGGCATTGGCTATCAATGCCTTGGGTGATGAGATCGACGGTATCTTGGATATGACCATCGTCTATCCTGATGGTATTCCAAACTATGGTGACTTATGGCAGGGCAATATTAAACGCCTAAGCGTAGATGTCCGCTACCTTGATGTTCCTGCTAATATAATCGCTGATATCCAAAGTGGCGGTTATGAGAATGACGAGCGCGTCAAAGCGCAAATGTTCACTTGGGTTGAACAAATATGGCGACAAAAAGACAAGCGCGTCGATGAGATGCTCGCTGAGTTTGATGAAAGCGCTTAGTTTAAGCAGCGTTGAATCAATAAAAGCCCCTTATCATTAAGACAAGGGGCTTTTATTAATAGTGTCATTATGAGCCAAAAGCTTACTTAATACGCATATCACCGGTCTCAACAAAACGCTGATGCCATGACAAAGATTCTGTTAACAGATGCGGCGTATGTAGCGGTCCTGACTGTTGAGCGCGATCGTAGTAATCTTGGAGCATTGGGCGATAGTCTGGATGCGCGCAGTTATCGATAATTAGCTGAGCGCGTTGACGCGGCGACTTACCGCGTAGATCGGCAAACCCTTGTTCTGTCACTAGGAACATGACGTCATGCTCTGTATGGTCATGATGCGATACCATAGGCACGATAGCTGAGATCGCGCCACCTTTCGCAGTCGATGGACTCACAAAGAATGAAAAATGCGAGTTACGAGTAAAGTCTCCTGAACCGCCGATACCATTCATCATCTTGGTACCCATAATATGGGTTGAGTTGACGTTGCCATAGATATCTGCTTCGATCATCGCATTCATCGCAATGATGCCCAAACGACGGATAACCTCAGGATTATTAGTGAACTCTTGCGGACGCAGGATAAGCTTATTACGTAGAAAATCAATATTATCGTTAAAGCGCTGCAGCGCATCCGGGCTAAATGATAATGCGGTAGCAGACGCTGATGCCATCTTGCCACTCAACACCAAATCGAGCATGCCATCTTGCAGTACTTCTGTATAGCCCATTAGATTATCAAAAGGACTGTCTTGCAAACCCATCAACACCGCATTGGCGACGTTGCCAACACCAGACTGTAAAGGCAATAGATTCTTTGGCAGGCGACCTTGCTTGACTTCATGATCCAAAAATTCGATGATTTGTGAAGCGATGGTTTTGGAGTTCTCATCGGGATCAGCAAATTTGCTATTACGATCAGGCGCATCGGTCATAACAATACCAATGATCTTATCAAGGTCACATTCTAAATACGGCGTACCGATACGGTTGGCTGGATCGACGATAGGAATAGGCTGACGATGCGGCGGCGCGCCTAGATCATCAGGAATGTCATGCATCCCCTCTAATTTCATGCTTTGGCGCACGTTGACTTCGATGATGACTTTTTTGGCGGTTTTAAGCCATTGATTGTTGGTACCAATACCCATTGAAGGAATGATTTTACCTTCTGGGGTGATCGCCGCAGCTTCAATCAGTGCAATATCCATGTCGCCATAAAAGCCAAAACGCACTTGCTGCTCAAAATGCGATAAGTGCATATCGACATAATGGGTCTTGCCTGCATTGATATTGTTGCGCAGCGCAGGATCAGACTGGAACGGCGCGCGAAAGTTGATACAGTTGGCCTCTGCCAACACACCATCACAGTCGTGAGCGGTAGATGCCCCGGTTAGCATACCAATACCAAACTCTTCACCCTTAGCATGCGCCTCTTTGGCGCGGTTAGCGATAGCCGTCGGTACAAACTTAGGATAGCCTGCACCCGTAAATCCTGCGACACCAAGCGTCATACCGTTCTGTACAAATGAGGCAGCTTGCTCAGCTGACATAATTTTGTCGCGTAAGCCTTCGTGTTGTACGCGGTCTTCGTGGTTGTTTGAACTCATACTATTATCCTAATAATGTCCATATCAAAAGTAGCCCTCAATCATAGGAGGGATATCTAAAACAAAGTCGTTAATACAATATCTTGAACAATTTTGTATCAAAACACAAGCGTATTGGTATCAGTGTAGCCGATTTAGGTTCATTCAAAGACACAAGCGTTGATAAAACATATCGTGGTACTTTGTATTTACGCAAAGTATTTGTTCCTATTCTGCTAACAAAGAGGCAAGTAACTCATCAATCTCCACCTTGAACTCTTTATCTTCTATTTTGTTCGCGGTGATTTTGGCGTTTTGTAGACTCTGTATTGCCGCATCCTTGTCCTCTTTTTCGATCTGCAATACTGCCATAGAGTAAGCGATGGAGGATAGATGATCTTTTGAGTTTATCGCTGTCGCTTTGACCAAGGCCTTGTCATAAATCACCAGCGCTTCGTCTAAATCTGCGGTAAAGTCGGCCAAGGTCTCCCACTGCTCAGGATGATCTTTTGGCGTAGCTTCGTTATCGGCACAGAGAGCTTTAAGCGTATCGTATAGCTTGTCAAACTGCGGCTGATCACCGATACGATCCGCCTCTAACAAGTCTTCTGCTAAAGAATATATGGCTTTATAAATTTTAGTATTAATCATGCTTATAACCCTTCTTTGTGATATTTAAATGATAGTAAATAACGATATGAATAAAGCTCATATTTTTATGTGTATATGCTACCTTATTTATTCTTATAAGAGTGATGGTTTAGTGAGGCCTAGCCAACAATAGCGATAAATAAATGCCCTTTGAGATAAATTTGAACAAACACTCAATAACAACTACAATGCTATTGCCCATGCTTTTAATTACCTTGTTTTCATTTTATTTGAGTAATCGTTCAACGTAAAACTACTTTAATGATCATCTCATCAAGCACAACGGTGCTGACAACCTCTACTCTTGCCTTTAACTGGATCATTCATGATAAAAAAAATAGCACTTATCTTCGTTGTAGTGATTCTGGTTATTGGCTTTTTTTATTTTGGTCTTAATGACTTATTGACCCTTGAAGGTCTAAAAGGCTCGATGGATCAGTTTGATGAATACAAGGCGCAGTCGCCGCTATTGATTATCGGTGGATTTTTCTTACTATATGTACTCGTAACGGCACTCTCCTTGCCGGGCGCAGCTATTATGACTTTAGCAGCAGGTGCGCTCTTTGGGCTAGTACAAGGCGTCTTGATCGCCTCGTTTGCCTCAAGTATTGGTGCAACCTTTGCGTTTTTGGTCTCGCGCTACCTACTGCGTGACACTATCAAACAGCGCTTCCCTGATCGCTTAGAGTCGATTGATAATGGCGTCAAAAAAGAAGGCGCATTCTATCTATTTACACTGCGTTTAGTACCGATATTTCCCTTTTTTATTATTAATCTATTGATGGGTCTCACGGCAATCAAGACGTGGACGTTTTATTGGGTCAGTCAGCTCGGTATGCTTGCAGGCACTTTTGTCTACGTCAATGCAGGAACGCAGTTGGCACAAATTGAGAGTTTATCTGGCATACTCTCCTTTAATTTGATTTTATCCTTTGTGCTACTGGGCCTGTTTCCGTTAATTGCCAAATCGATTATCAACCTAATCACAAAACGTCGCGTCTATAAAAACTATACCAAACCCAAAAAATTCGATCGCAATATGATAGTAATCGGCGCAGGGGCTGGCGGCTTAGTAACGAGCTACATCGCGGCTACAGTAAGAGCAAAGGTTACTTTGATTGAAGCGGGTGAGATGGGCGGCGACTGTCTAAATTATGGTTGCGTGCCGAGCAAAGCGCTCATCAAAAGTGCCAAAGTCGCGCAGCAGATGCGCCATGGCGAGCGCTACGGTCTTGATAATACTGAGCCACAATTTGACTTTAAAAACATTATGACTCGCATCAATAAGGTAATCGCTGATATCGCGCCCAATGACAGTGTGGAGCGCTATACCGAGCTTGGCGTTGAGGTGCTAAAAGGTTATGCTACTTTTGTCGATCCGTGGACGGTAGAGATCGCCCTCAACGAAGGCGGCATACAGCGGCTAACCGCGCGCTCAATCGTCATTGCTACTGGCGCGCGCCCCTTCATTCCAGACTTGCCGGGGCTAGAGGAGACAGGCTACGTGACTAGTGATACGATGTGGGAGACCTTTACTCAGCTCGATGAAGCGCCAAAGAAGCTTGTGGTACTCGGCGGCGGTCCTATCGGCTCGGAGCTCGCACAAGCCTTTGCCCGCCTAAGTTCTGACGTAACTCAGATTGAGCGTAGCGCGCGCTTGATCAAAAAAGAAGATGTTGAGGTATCAGAGCTTGCCGAGCAAGTACTCACCCAAAGCGGGGTCAACGTCTTGACCTCACATCAAGCTATCCGCTGTGAGCGGCGCGGTGATAAGAAGTTTATTATCGCTCAAGCTATGGGTAACTCAAAAGAGATCGCTTTTGAATATGATCAATTGATCTGTGCGGTGGGTCGTAGTGCTCGTCTTAAAGGCTATGGCCTAGAAGCCTTGGGAATTGCGACTGACCGTACGATAGATACTGATGAATATTTGGAGACCCTATATCCCAATATCTACGCTGCAGGTGATGTGGTTGGTCCCTATCAATTCACTCATGTGGCCTCGCATCAGGCATGGTATGCAGCGGTGAATGGTCTATTTGGTCATCTCAAAAAATTCAAAGTTGATTATCGCGTTATTCCTTGGACAACCTTTGTTGACCCAGAAGTGGCGCGTGTGGGATTAAATGAGCAAGAAGCGCTTGAAAAAGGCATAGATTTTGAGGTGACGCATTATGATTTTAAGGATTTGGATCGCGCGGTAACTGAAAGTGCTAATTATGGCTTTATAAAGGTCATTACGCCCAAAGGTAAAGACAAAATACTTGGCGTCACTATCGTCGCTGAAAACGCGGGCGAGTTTATGAGTGAATTCATCTTAGCGATGAAACATAATCTTGGACTGAACAAAATACTTGGTACGATACATATGTACCCGACATGGGCTGAGGGCAATAAATACGCCGCTGGTAATTGGAAGCGCAATAACGCCCCTGAAAAACTTTTGGACATCGTCGAGAAGTATCAGACGTGGCGTCGAGGCTAGTGAAGTGTGGCTTGTTTGGCTGGGTCTTATTCAACTTTAAGAGAAGTGGTCACTGACGTGTGGCCTTTGCTCGATACAATTTTCGATACATTAAATTCGATGCACTAAAAAAGGAACAGGATACGGATAATCCTGTTCCTTTTATTTATAATTTATTGCTTTAAAGCTTTAAAGCAATAAATTATCAAGCGAGCATACCACCATCAACGAGAATACAAGCGCCTGTCGTGTAGCTTGAGGCATCAGAGACCAAATACAGCACAGTTCCCGCCATCTCATCGGGATCAGCGACACGTCCTAATGGAATCGCGTGTAGTGCCATCTTCAATACTTTGTCATTGGTCGTGAGCGCTGAGGCAAACTTAGTATCGGTCAAACCTGGCAGTAACGCATTAACACGAATATTAAGCGGGCCGCACTCTTTGGCAAAGGACTTGGTCATACTAATGACGGCCGCCTTAGTAATTGAATAGATACCTTGCTTGTCCCCTGCGACGATGCCATTGACCGACGCGGTATTTAAGATGACCCCGCCGCCTTGCTCGGCCATCATCTGACCTGCCGTGGTTGACATAAAGAAGTAACCACGAATATTAACATCAACGGTTTTCTCAAACGCGGCTAAATCCGTATTTAAAATGTGACCATAGTAAGGGTTGGCCGCCGCGTTGTTGACTAAAATATCAATGCGTCCAAACTCATCTTTGATATGTGCAAAGATAGTCTCGATTTGATCCATCTCACCGACATGACACGCAAACGCACTAGCCTTATCACCGTTCTCTACAATGCTATCAGCGACCGCTTGGCACGCATCGATTTTGCGACTAGAGACAATCACATGCGCGCCGCGTGATGCCAGCAGACGTGCAATAGACTCGCCAATACCGCGGCTTGCACCTGTGACTAATGCAATCTTACCCGTTAAATCAAATAAATCTTTCATAATTTTCCCTTGTATATTTTATAAATTAATCGTACCAATAAAGTGGTCATTTTTGTAAATGCGTCACCCTTAAGCCAACATACCACCATCTAAAGTAAAGGCATGACCATTCATAAAGCTGCTCTCATCACTGGCAAGCCAAGCGATCGCACTAGAGACTTCCTCGACTCTACCTAAACGGCGAAGTGGACTGGCCTTGATCGTCGCTTGTTGTGCGCGCTCATCCATTTTTGCCATGGTGTTTTGTACCATTGGCGTATCGATAAAGCTGGGACACACCGCATTGAAGCGAATATTAACTCGTGCATACTCATGAGCGGCCGATTTAGTCAGGCCCATAACGCCATGTTTGGCGGCACTATAAGCGGTTAGTAGCGGTGCTGAGCGCAGACCTGCAATAGAGGCAACATTGATCACGTGACCACCGCCATTAGTCGCCATACAACCAACCGCTGCACGCATACAGTGCCATACGCCTTTGAGGTTTACCGCGATATTACGATCAAAATCATCATCGCTTAGCTCGTGCATTGGCGCCGGCTTATGATCGATGCCTGCATTATTGATAACGACATCGAGGCCACCCAGCTCTTGCATAGCAAATGCAAATAGCGCTCTGACCTCGTTGCCGCTAGTGACATCTACCTGTTTAAAGGTAATGCTATGATGAGCGTCCTGTGCTTGCTTAGCGACAGTAGCACCAAGCGCCTCATTCATATCACCGATGACGACTTTTGCACCGCGACTGGCAAGTAGTAGCGCACTGGCTGCGCCAATACCAGAGGCGCCACCTGTAATTAAAATACGTTTACCTGCGACGTTTGATGCAGGTAGCTCAGTTAGGTTGCTTGATTTCAGTCCATTTGTAGTCATAATTTAGTCCTTTAAGTTTTGGTTAATTATCACACTTTAAATGATGATTTAGAACCACTCCGCTTGCATGTCTGTACATACCGCATTGTCGCTATTTAATAAGTCGATATCGCGCTGAATCGTAGGTAGTTCCCAATCAATAAAGTACTTCGCTGCTTGAAGTTTACCGTGATAAAAGTTTTGTTTGTCTTGGTCTTGAGTAGTAGCCTCTGACTCTTTGGCAAGGAGTTGCTCAGCTTTACTCGCTTGGCGAATCCAAATCCAGCTGACCACAATAGAGGCAAAGATATTCATCAAGGCTTGCGCATTGCCAGTAAGGGTAATGGCTTTTTCGGTCGGGAGTATTTTGCTTAAATGCACTAGCACCTCATGCAAATGCTCCATATAGGGCACAAGCTTACCCGCAAGTTTTGCAGACTCAGGGGTGCTAATACTTTGCAAATCTTGCGTGATTTCACGTTTCAAGATTTGAATACCTAGTCCCTTGTTTTGCCATAACTTACGAAACGACAAATCAAGGGCTTGTACGCCATTTGTGCCTTCATGAATGGGATTGAGTCGGTTATCACGCCAAAACTGCTCAGCATGATATTCACGGGTGTAGCCCGCGCCGCCCAAAACTTGAATACCCAAGTCGTTGGCTTTGGGTCCATACTCAGAAGGCCATGCTTTGATCACTGGCGTGAGCAAATCTAGCAATTCTGATAGCTCGGCTTGATGCGTTTCATCATCGGTAGTATTGATGCGATCAATCAAATTTGAGCCATAGAGACATAGCGCCATACCGCCTTCACTATAGGCTTTTTGCGCAAGTAGCATACGCTTAACATCACCATGATTGATGATAGCAGTGGCATCATGTTCAGGTTTGTTGTTAGGAGCAATGCGGCCTTGGGTACGGTCTTTGGCGTAATCGAGCGAGTACTGATAACCGCGATAGCCGATCATCGCCGCGCCAAAACCAACACCGATACGCGCCTCATTCATCATCTTAAACATATAACGTAGACCAAAGTGCGGCTCGCCGACTAGGTAACCATAACATTCACCTTTATCACCAAAGCTCAGCGCCGTAGATGTAGTGCCGCGATAGCCAAGCTTATGTAGCAGGCCTGTTAGATGGACGTCGTTGCGCTCGCCGATTGAACCGTCCACTAACAAGCGATACTTAGGCACCACAAATAACGAGATACCTTTTACTCCGCCAGGTCCGCCCGGGATTTTGGCTAGTACTAAATGCACGATATTGTCAGACAATTCATGATCGCCGCCTGAGATATAGATTTTGCTACCTTTAATACGATACGAGCCGTCTTCTTGCTCAGTCGCTGTCGTTCTAATATCTGATAGCGATGATCCTGCGTGTGGTTCGGTCAGTGCCATTGTGCCAGTAAACTCACCTGTGAGCATGCGCGGCATAAACGCGTCTTTGACCTCATCGCTTGCGAAATGAGTAATCACATTTATCGCCGCTGACGTCAAAAACGGATACGCCGTCGTTGAAGGGTTGGCCGCCATAAAGTAGCCCGCCACTGCGGTCATTACCGTTTCTGGCAATTGCATTCCTCCATCTTCAAAACTATAGCGGCCAGCGATAAATCCCGAGTCCCGAAACGCATCAAAAGCAACTTTGACATCGTCAATCATGCTGACTGTTTTGCCATCAAATTGTGGCTCGTCTTTGTCAGCGACATGGTTGTGCGGCAAAAATAAATTGGTCGCAATCTTGTCCGCAGTCTCAAGGACAGCATCAAAGGTCTCACGGTTGTGCTCAGCGAATTTAGGATGCTCGGTTAAGCTCTCAGCGCCCAGCACATCGTACAATTGAAACGGTAATTCATAAGCATTAATCAAGGTATCGGTCGCCATAGTCTTCTCTCTGTAGTGAAGCGGATAGATCAAATGAGTGGTTAATCAATAATAATCTAATTTACCACCCTACCGTATTGTCATTTATGACATAATTAAGGTGAAAAAAGACATTCATTTAGCAATCGCTCGTTTAGTAATTGTTTATTTAGTAATTAGAGCAAGGAGATCAAATCTAATGCCCAGCCAAAAACCTTTTGAAGTTGTCATTCTTGGATTTGATGGCGTGCTTAGTAGCGTACTGGCTGGCGCGTTAGACTTGTTCTCGTTTACAGGAGTCAGCTGGCAGCGATTTTTAGATTTGGAAGTAGAACCAAAGTTTAGGGTACAAATCGCAAGCCTTGGCAAAAACGACATCAAATGTAGCAACCGTCTCATCATGCAAGCGCACTGCGATATTGCCCAAGTGATCGAATGCGACTTGCTACTCATTCCAACCATTGGTGATTCTATCGATAAAGTATTGACGCAAAATAGTGCTTTATTAGCGCATCTAAAACGTCTTGCCAGCACTGAGGCCGATATCGCGAGTAACTGTAGTGGCGCTTTTTTCTTAGCGGCGGCTGGGCTGTTGGATGGCAAAACGGCGACCACGCATTGGGGTTATGCAAATAAATTCAAAAACGAATATCCGCAGGTAAACTTGCAAGAGGATCAATTTGTCACTCAATCGGGTAATATATTTTGTGCGGCAGGCGGCAGTGCTTTTTATGATTTGGCGCTATTACTCATCGAGCGTTACTGCGGGCGCGAGGTCTCAACGCAGGTTGCAAAAACACAGATCATCGATAGCAAGCGCGGCAGTCAAAATAGCTATACCAATGTGACGATTCATAAGTCGCATACCGATACGCTGGTTAAGCAGGTACAAGAATTTATTGAAGGCAATTTCAATGAGCCACTACAAGTGAGCGATCTAGCCACAATGGTCAATGTCACGCCGCGCACCTTGAACAGACGTTTTCAAGCTTGCGTAGCGATGCGCCCTATTGAGTACATTCAGGCGGTTAGAATTGAGCAGGCCAAGCGGTTATTAGAATCAGGACAAGTGACTATAAAGTCGCTAGCTTACCAAGTGGGCTATAGTGATATCTCCTCTTTTACCCGTTTGTTTAAAAGAGCAACAGAGCTGACGCCAAAAGAATATCAAAACAAATTTTCGCGTATGGTGATTTAAACAGCATTTGGGTGTGCTTTATTTTCGTTGCTCGAACAAACAACCATGATTTATTACCTGTTCGCGTCAGATGCCTATGATAGATAGATCAAATTCCATCATTCACTTCATAGAAGCGTATTGAAGGTGATAGCAAAGGATAGTATTACCTCGTCTGTATGTTTCAATGCACGCTGTAGTATCAGTGCAAAACTCTGAGTAATCGGCAACTTATTGTAAGCAAACTTATATTACCCTTAGAAAATTTTTTCACTATAGTATAATTTGTCTATCTGTAAATTTACCTAAATCTCTATAGGCGTATTGAGTTCATCGCCAATCTGGTTTATGCTTTTTAGCGGTTTTAATTTTAAGGAAAAAATATGTTTGAACGTGTCGACTATTATGCTGGTGACCCTATCTTGGGGCTAAAAGATAAATTCGTTGCAGATAGCAACCCAAACAAAGTTAATTTGGGCGTTGGTGTTTATTACGACGAGAACGGCAAATTGCCGGTACTCGAATGCGTCAAAATCGCAGAAAAGCGCATCGCTGATCCGGTGTCTCCTCGCCCCTATTTACCGATGGAGGGCTTGCCTGGACATCGTAAGGCTTGTCAGAACCTACTATTTGGCAAAGACGCGCAAATATTAAAAGATAATCTGGTCGCTACCATTGCCACTATCGGCGGTTCTGGTGCGCTAAAAGTTGGTGCTGAGTTCATCAATGAGTGGTTCCCGCAGTCTAAATGCTACGTTAGCGATCCGACATGGGGCAACCATATTGCTATCTTTGAAGGTAGTGATGTTGAAGTTGCCAAGTATCCTTATTATGATAAGGCTACAGGCGGTATTAAATTCGATGAGATGATCGCACTGTTCAAAACTTTGAATAAGAATGACGTCGTACTTTTGCATCCGTGTTGTCATAACCCTACTGGTGTCGATTTGACACGCAAGCAGTGGGATACCGTATTAAACGTGATTCAAGAGCATGAACTAATTCCATTTATGGATATCGCTTATCAAGGTTTTGGCGAAGATATGGACAGTGATGCCTACGCCATCCGTAAAGCGGTCGATATGGGGCTGCCATTATTTGTCAGTAACTCATTTTCGAAGAACTTGTCGCTATATGGCGAGCGTGTTGGCGGTCTATCTGTCGTTTGTCCGACTCCTGACGAGGCTGAGCGCGTCTTTGGTCAATTGGCCTTTACCGTACGTCGTATCTATTCAAGCCCGCCGTCACATGGTGGTCATGTTGTCGATATCGTTATGAATGATGATGAGTTACATCAGCAGTGGGTTGGCGAAGTTTATGCTATGCGTGATCGTATCAAATCCATGCGTTTCAAACTCAAATCAGTACTAGAGGCGCACGTTCCTGACCGCAATTTTGATTACTTGACGGATCAAAACGGTATGTTTAGCTTTACAGGACTCACGCCTGAACAAGTGGAGCGTCTACAAAGCGAGTTTGGTATATACATGGTATCCAATTCTCGTATGTGTGTAGCTGGTCTAAATACTGATAATATTGACTATGTCGCTAATGCTATGGCTGAAATATTAAAAGGCTAGTTGTATTTTTTGCCAATTATAGATAATAAAAAAGCTGAGCAGTGGCTCAGCTTTTTTGTGCTTAAAACGAATGGTGTTAATTTGAACCTTCTTTAATTCAAAGTCAAATCAAGCGACTATTTACATTGTTACCTTCTCTGGTGCTGAGGCAAAAATTATCCTTAAGCTGATGGTGTCAAAACAATGTCAATAAAAAAGTCAGCCACCTAAGTGACTGACTTTCTTAATAATATTTGGTGGAGATGGCGGGAGTTGAACCCGCGTCCGCCAGCATTACGCTCATGAATCTACATGTTTAGTTTCTGTCTTTGGCTTTAATTCGCACCGATCCGACAGTCAGGATGGATTGAACGATTCTCTACTTTTGAACCCAAGCAATTGAGACAATCGCTTGTGGCGAGCCTACATGCGGACGCTTCAACTTAGTTGACCAACTGTAGGTGATCAGCAACTTAGTAAGCAGGGTTTATGCTGCTAGAGCGTAATTTTCGTCGTTTGCGACTATAACAATATATGTTGGATTAACGAGAGGACATATACTCTCGACATGCATCATTGAGTTTCATCACCAGCGTCGAAGCCAGAACATCCCCAAGAAGACTGGCTATTATATATTAAGTAGTGGGTGTAATTCAACCTATGCTCGATGCTCATTACATATAATTACAGCCAAAACTAAGCATCGTAACAACTAGGCTAGAACTTTATTTAACCACTGACCGATGTTTTGAATTTGCGGCATACAAACTTGGTGCGCCATTGGATAAGTATTGTAATCTACGTTATAGCCTTTATCCGCTAAGACCTGCTGCGCTTGTTGTCCCAAGATGACAGGTACAACAGGGTCTTGCGTGCCATGCTCAATCAATATTGGGATGTCTTTATTGGCAGTACTATAGTCAAGGATATCATTGGTCGCTAGATAAGTAGATAACGTTATCAGTCCCGCCAAGCGCTCAGGATGAGCGAGTGCGACGTGATAAGCCACTGCCCCGCCCTGTGAGAATCCTGCGATGACGATATGCTCAGGTTTGACGCCACGTTCGATCTCACGAGCGATTAAATTGCGGATGCTTTGAGCGGAGGATTCAATCTGGGTCACATCGATTTTACGATCCAGACTCATCTCCAAAATGTCATACCAAGCGGGCATGACCATACCGCCATTAATAGTCACTGGAATCTGCGGTGCATGTGGAAAAATAAAGCGCACGGCCATGTCTGAGCTGAGTCCTAGCTGCGGAACGACAGGTTCAAAATCATGACCGCTAGCGCCCAAACCATGTAGCCAAATAACAGCACGATCTATAGGTTTGCTCAAAGGGTTATGCTCTACGGTGACGACGTCTAAATAGGTGCTCATCTGCGTTCCTCAAATTAAAAGATTTATAAGTGCTAAAAAATTTATACGTGTTAAATAACGTGTTAAATAGGTATTTAGGTTCTCGTTATTATTCATCAATTTTTCATAGCCTTTGCATCATTTTACAAAATTTACGTGCTAGGATAGTTTTATAACTAAGACTTTATAGTATTGAACCCTGAGTATTATAGGCTTTATGATGCTTAATCGTTTTTTTTCAACACATGATAAAGACCTCCACTACTTTGTTTATCACTTAGTGCTGTACATATTATGACTCATATTTTACTTGTAGAAGACGATCCTGCTATTGCTATGTCGCTTAAAGTGACTTGCAAGCGTGAGGGCTGGCTTATGACTTGGCTGGATAATGCTAGCAGTGTACTACCGATGTTACGTAGCGATGCGGTGCAAGATTTGTCTGCCATTATTTTAGATGTCGGTCTGCCAGATGGCGATGGGCTTAGCTTATGTCAGCATATTCGTTATGCGTCTGATATTGATCAGCTTAAGAATACGCCCATTGTGTTTCTGACGGCTCGTAGCGATGAAGTCGATCGTATTCTAGGTCTTGAGATGGGCGGCGATGACTACTGCGCCAAACCTTTTAGCCCGAGAGAATTGGTCGCTCGTCTTAAATCTATTTGGCGACGAGAGCAGCTGCTACTAGAACAAACGACTCAAATAGCAACTGCGGCTACGGATACAGCAAACGGCAGTGGCCATTCTTTGGCAGAACAGGTAGTAGTTTTTGAGTGTCAATCAGGTATGTGGCAGTATCAGCCGCTCAATTACTCACTGACTTGGCAAGAGCAAAAGCTGGAGCTGAGCAATACCGAGCGCAAAATTTTGCTGACTTTATTGCAAGCCCCCAATCAGGTCTTTAGCCGTGAGCAACTCCTCAATGCGGTAAGCGACTACCCTGATCATCGCCTAGCACGAACGATAGATAGCCATGTCAAATCGATTCGCAAGCAGTTATCATTGGTCGATGAGAGTCTTGATGTCATTTATACCCATCGCGGACTCGGTTATGGATTGTGCCCCGTCTGATGAGTTCTTTTGATAATACAGACCAAAAAAACGCTAAAATCAGCCAAAGCAATTGGTACGCCAAATTGCATCCTATCGGTACCGATCAACAGGTTGAAGTTCCAAAGCGTCCTCTTAATTTAAGTATATTTTTTCGAATTTGGCTGGCAGTCGCTTTGGTGCTTATCATATGCGGTATCGTTGTATTTACTCAGCTCTTTAGCTACGTTAAACCTACTGTCAAACAAGTCATTGAAGATACTTTGCTTGATACTAGTAAACTTATGGCAGCAAGCTTGCAAGAGCCGCTACAGTCAGGAACGCTATATGACGAGAGCTATCAGTCCAGTCTTGACAAAGCATTTGTAGGTCAATTGGCAGGGGATAATAGCAAAACGACTTACGACAAAAAAACTTATAGTAGCTTTCGTATTTATGTCACGGACAACAAGGGTATTGTCATATATGACTCATTGCCCGAATCTGACAACGCTGAGGGTGAAGACTATAGTCGCTGGAATGACATCTACTTGACCTTGCGCGGACAATACGGCGTGAGAAGCACTGTAAGCGATAGTCGTAAGCGCGACAGTTCTATCATGTATGTCGCGCAGCCTATAGTGAATGATATGA
Organism: Psychrobacter sp. DM4; assembly: GCF_051307035.1. Lineage (GTDB taxonomy): Bacteria > Pseudomonadota > Gammaproteobacteria > Pseudomonadales > Moraxellaceae > Psychrobacter. The sequence goes on along the minus strand of NZ_CP195536.1, from coordinate 1,077,746 downwards.
GCCAGATCATTGGGGTAGTGAGTGTGGGCAAACCTGTTGCTAGCGTACTGCCCTATCTGGATAATACACGTGAGCGCATGCTCGTTACCGCTTTGCTAGTCAGTATTATTGCGCTTATGCTCGCAGGCCTCGTAGCATGGTGGCTCAAACAAAGTATTACCTTAGTCACCAAATATACACGGACGCTAGCAGAAGACACGCAAAAGCCATACTTTTATTTAGGTAATGAGCTTAATAATCTCACCGACACTATCGAGACGATGAAGCATCGATTAGAAAACAAGGCTTATGTCAGCGATTACGTCCATACGCTCACCCATGAGCTTAAAAGCCCACTGACCGCTATTCGTGCCAGCGGTGAGCTGTTAGAAGATGATGGACTTGACGCAGAGGATCGACAAATGCTCATTCAAACCGTTGGTGAGCAAAGTATCAAAATGCAACTGTTGATTGACCGGTTACTGCTGCTAGCCAAAGTTGAGCAACCAACCTTTAGACTCAATAGACAATCCATACCTTTAGTGCCTTTGTTGCAAAGTTTAATTAGGGACAACACCGTTCAATTACAGCAGCAGCAATTGGCTCCTATTCACCTATATATGAGCGACAAGCTTTTAGATTCTGACGTAATAGCGACGACAGATGTACTGACACAGACGACAGTATTTGCTGATCGATTTTGGTTAGTACAATCTTTGCAAAACCTATTAGACAATGCCATTCATTTTGCTGAGTCTAGAGTCAACATTGTACTTAGTGTTGCAACCCAATCAATTGCTACGCTACCTACCAAGCCACAGGTTGTGACTATTACCATCTTTAACGATGGCAAACCTATTCCTGATTATGCACTCACTAAAGCCTTTGATCGATACTTTAGCTTATCGCATCAGCGCATAATTCCGCCAAGCTCTTACCAGACAAGCTCTGGTGCTGAACGAAACAACGATAAAAGTACCGTGAACACTTTTAGCAGCGCACCCAAAAAAGGTACTGGGCTTGGTTTAACTTTGGTTAAACAAGTCGTTGAACATCATGGTGGTAGCGTCAGCCTGAATAATATAATCACAGAGTCAAACGAGCAGCTAATAAGTGGCGTTAAGGTCAGTATCACCCTGCCTTTGGTTTAAGGTTTGATAACTATTAAGTAAGCACGCTGAATATCGCTACCGTCAAAGTTGTAAACATAAAAAAGCCATTTGTTCCCTAAAAATAGTAGAAAACAAATGGCTTTTAATGATGCTAAAAACACTACGCTAAGTAATGGAATCAACGGGTGCTTTGACATCACCATTTTGACCACGGTTACGCAGGTAGTGATCAAGTAAAACAATGGCTAACATCGCCTCAGCAATCGGGGTAGCCCGCACGCCAACGCACGGATCATGGCGACCTTTGGTTAACATATCAACCGCCTCACCTTGAGTATTGATACTTTTGCCAGGTGTTGTGATACTCGATGTTGGCTTGAGCGCTATACTCACGCTGATGTTTTGACCGGATGAGATACCGCCCAAGATGCCGCCTGCATGATTGGCGGTAAAACCATTAGGCGTCAGCTCATCACGGGAGGTATGACCAAACTGCCCTGCCACCGCCATACCATCGCCAATCTCAACGCCTTTTACCGCATTGATACTCATCATAGCGTGAGCAATATCAGCATCTAGGCGATCAAATACAGGCTCACCAAGACCAACAGGGACGCCACTTGCGATAATTTCAAGTTTCGCGCCGCTACTGGTGCCCTCACGTCGCAAGCTGTCAATCAAGGTCTCAAAACGGGCGACAGCATCCTTGTCCGCACAAAAGAACGGGTTGCTATTGACATAGTCCCAATCAATGTCGTTTGGGTTGGTAACTTGACTGTATTCATTGCCGATTTGGGTGACGTGCCCGTGAATTTGTACGCCTAATCTATCATATAGATATTTCTTGGCGATAGCCCCCGCAGCAACGCGCATCGCTGTCTCGCGTGCTGATGAGCGTCCGCCGCCGCGATAATCACGAAAACCATATTTCATACTATAAGTATAGTCGGCATGACCGGGACGAAAGGTGTCTTTGATCTCGCTGTAGTCTTTTGATTTTTGATTGGTATTACGAATTAACAGACCGATTGAGGTGCCTGTTGTTTTGCCCTCGAACACTCCTGAGATGATCTCGACCTCGTCCGACTCACGGCGCTGAGTGGCGTACTTAGAGGTACCTGGTTTGCGGCGATCCAAATCAACTTGCAAATCTAATTCGCTGAGCTCAAGACCAGATGGCACACCATCCACAATCGCTATAAGACCTGCACCGTGCGATTCGCCGCACGTGGTCACACAAAACAGCTGTCCAATACTATTGCCTGCCATACTCATCCTTAGTCATCAGTGCTTGCTATGAGCACTTGTATCATCAAATTATTGTCTGTAACTATTAAAACCAATAGCTTCTACTGAGCGCTATCTAACCTCTGCACATAATTAGCGAACAGCCCGCGATTGGCGATGAGCTCATCATAAGTAATGGCGAATACCCCGTGCCCGCCAAGCGAAAACTTGAGCCAATCAAACTGGATATCAGGATAAGCTTGGTTCAGTGCCCACTCGCTATCGCCAACTTCACAAATGAGTAGACCATCAGGGCTCAAATAATCAGCAGCTTGATACAAGATATGATGCACTAAATCTAGACCATCTTGCCCCGCTGCCAACGCGTGCTCAGGCTCATACAAAAACTCTGGCGGTAAATCTGCCATAATGGCAGCGTCCACATACGGCGGGTTGGTAACGATCAGCTCGTACTGGTTTTCCGCTGGTATTTTGGCAAACAGATCCGACTCAATGACATTGACCTGATGACCCAAATCGTGATGATCTACATTGACCATTGCGACCTCAAGTGCGCCTTTATCGATATCGACGGCATCCACCAACGCATCAACGAAACGAGTCGCTATAGCGATAGCGATACAGCCTGAGCCTGTGCACATATCTAATATACGCTCAGGCTGTGACAACTGCTTCATATCCAGCCCATGATCATAAAAACTAGCGGCATTATCTGATCTTGCCTGACCTAATGGTTTGGCAAGCTCGTTTACATCAAAGTAAGGATAAAACTGTTGACGAATCAGCTCAGCAATGGGTGAGCGTGGAATCAAAACGCGCTCATCAATATAAAAAGGCAAATCACAAAAATAAGCCAAATTAATCAAGTAGCTTAGCGGTTTACGCTCGCTAATACGCTGCTCTAATAGGCTAAGCACCGCCTGCTTTTCTGATGAGGTCAAACGGCAATCAAGAATCTGTTCATTAGCAGACCAATCAAGAGCTAATGAATGCAATACGATAGCGGCAGCTTCGGCGAACTCGTCTGTCGTGCCTTGAGCGACAACGACGTCGTAGTTGCGCAATTGGGTAACTGCAAAGCGAATAAAATCACGAATGCTAAATAGCTGCGCGCGGGCCTCTTCAAGCTCGCTATGCAAATTGGCAAATTGATTGTGCTCTGAGTCCTGCATCGCTTCTTCATCTAGGTGTAGATTCTGAAAATCTTCTGCGCTCATGATTTGATCTGCTGACATACCGCCCCTTTATTATAGATACTTGTGACTTAAATAAACTCTATATGCAATGAATCTGTTTACGCATTATAGACGCAAACATAAGATTGCGCCAATCACTGTATTTTCAATGCCTATCACTATCGTCATAAAGTACTATTAGTTTTTTTTATGACATTTTTATAGTAGCAATTATTGCTAAAACCAGTAATTCATAACTCAATTACTTCTACTTTGTATCAAACGCGTCAGCAGTTGAGCTAAAGCGGATAGTCGGTACAAAAATGTGTGTCAAAAGTTTGCGAACCCTCCTAAATATGAGCATAATAGCCTCATTAGTAACCATCACGAGTGATACATATGATGAAATTAAAGCCGCTTATTGCCTCCATGTCTATCGCAGCGCTCAGTGCTAGCATTAGTGTCGGCGCATTCGCCGCACCCAATGATAGTGCTCGTACTTTGCCCGTACGTACCGCAGATCAACTGCCGAGTATTGCTGTGCTAACGAGTCTTGATGTAGAAGAAAACCGCAACCGCTCAATCGCTAGCACGACTGCTACGCCCAAAAACAATATGCCTGATCGTATGGGAAAACTCATCGATGCTAAGCGTAATCAATCGACTACTAGCACAAAACCGATGAACCCGTCGCCATCTAATGATGTTGCTGCTGATAATATGAGCGCGCAGGAATTGGCACGTAAAGATGAGCAGTCTGATCGCACAGATGATATTAGCGAAGGTCAAGCGGTAGCAGCGCCCAGTCAAGGCAATGAGCCGTTTGACGCGCCAGCATTTGAGATTCCGCGTACAGAACAGTTGCAAGCGGCCAATACTGATACCACGATTAAAAGTATCGAAGATATCGATGGCAAGACTCATACCACTTTGAATCTCTCGAACTACGCCAAACAAGTAAACAGTGCTGCTTGGTCGCCAAGTATGAATGTCAACTCGGCGATGACCATTAAGATACAAGCGTTGTTAGATTGGAATCATGCCTCTCCTGGTCCTATCGATGGGGGCTGGGGCATGAACAGCAAAAAGGCTTTGACCAATTTTCAGGCGATGAAAGGCTTGCCAACGACTGGTAAAATGAATCAGAAAACTTGGGACGCTCTAGTCAAGAATATTCCGGCAAATAAACCCGTACTGGTCACTTATACGCTGACCGAAGACGATATCAAAACCAACTTTGCGACGACACCCTCAGGCTATCCAGCCAAATCAAAGATGAAAGGTCTATACTATCAAGACATCAAGGAGATGTTAGGTGAGCGTTTCCATATGGATATACGCTATCTTGAGAAGCTTAATAAAAATAAAACCTATCAAGCAGGCGAGACCATTACTGTCCTAAATACGCGCGGCGCGCTTAATCAGCGTATCAACCGCGTAGTCGCTAACAAAGCAGATCAGACCCTTTATGCCTATAATGGCGATAAACTGGTTGCGACCTATCCGACTACTGTCGGTAGTGATGCTACCCCCTCACCGCAAGGGACGTTCAAGATTATTAATAGAGTCAAGATGCCTTGGTACAAAGCGACAGTCGGTGAAGGTAGTGGCAAGCAAGTTCATATGATACCGCCAGGTCCGAACAATCCAGTCGGTGTAGTATGGATGGGACTATCAAAACCCTCATATGGTTTACATGGCTCACCGAAGCCTGAAGGTATCAGTCGGCAAGCCTCAGCAGGTTGCGTGCGCCTGACCAACTGGGATGTACTAGAGGTTTATGCCAATATCGAAAACGGTGCGACGGTTGAACTACAGTAACCGCAATAGTTATCTATCAAAAAAGACCTTTTATTAAAGGTCTTTTTTTCTCTAGACCTTTAGATGTCTAGGGCGTGTTTGATAATTCATAAATACGCCCTGACAGGGACTAATACCTTTTCTATTCCTCTTTACAAATTCATCCTCTAAATAACCGCAAAAACGTCTACGACTTTCTTGGTTTATCATTACAATAGTACCTCTCTTTTTCTTCTAACGAAGCCAGTTACTATGACTCTACCTGATGATTCCGCTCAGCACTCTATTCCTACTTCAGACACACCTGCTAACGCCCCTCCTTCTAAATCTAGCAAAGTATCCTCAGAGCCTCTAATTGATCATATCGAAAATTTGGATCGTGATAGTACCGAATCAAATGAAGCAGACTTACAGATCGAAACAGATACTCAAGTCAACGATCAAACTGTAGAAATCACTGAAGAAACAGATGATGTGGAAGCAGACGATATAGAAGCAGAGACAATGGTCGCTCAGAATCCTGAGTCTACAATAATATTAGAGTCCGTTAGTCCTGATGTAGTCATTGCAACTTTGGAGACGCCTGAATCTAATGAGCAGGTCGTTACTGAAGCATCAGAACCCCCAGAAGTCGCTTCTCAAACCGACAGCAACCCCACTGATACCGCACAGGTCGATAATCATCTCGATTATATTGCAGACGAAAATGCTGAGATTACAATTAGTGCTGAGGGCGATGTTGATGAGGTAACCGAGTCTATCATCACTCTATCGGTCGATAGTACTGACGTAGACAATCCTGAACAGCAAAGAGTAGAGACTAAAGAGCACTTCTCAATCGACAAACCCACTACCGAGCTTTCAGATCAGAGTCAAAATGAGCAAGATGCTACTTACTGTGAGCAGACTGCCAATAAACAAGCTCTTTTCCCAAACCAAGAATCTACTGACAAAGAATCCACTAACACAGAAACAGAAACTGTGAATGAAGAAACCACTAAAACTGCAGGCGTTCTAGAAGCACAGAACAATGAAGATGAGAAAGATAAAAGCAACGATGAGATACATGAAGAAGAGGAAAAAGTCAAAGAAGTTAAAGAAGCCAAACTTGAATCTTATAAGCAGTTCGTCGCTGAGCAGTTTAGTAAACAAAAAATAGACTATCCTGAAGTACGCGTCAAAATCGAAGCTAATGCTCTGCCCACCAGAATGTACTTTGTGATGAACATACTCTCCGCCATCATTGCAAGTTATGGTCTGGTCACTAACTCAGCAGCCGTCGTCATTGGTGCCATGCTAGTCGCTATGATGCTAGGGCCTATTACTGGCGTGGCGCTTGCGGTCATCGATAACCGAATCCCTCTATTGCGTAAGTCACTATTTACAGTCGCAGCTGGCGTATTCTTAGTTATTTTTGTCGGCTTTATTATTGGTCTGCTACACAATGAGCAGCCTTTGACCGCAGAGATTTTATCGCGTACTCAGCCCACTTCAATGGACTTGATGATCGCGTTAGCAGGAGGTACCGCAGGTGCTTATGCTATGGTATCGCCGCACCTATCGGTCGCTGTCGTTGGCGTAGCCGTAGCTACGGCGTTGGTGCCGCCTTTAGCTGCTAGTGGCATTTTGTTTGCTAATGGTGAGCTAACCTTAGGTTTTGGGGCCGCGCTGTTGGCACTGACCAACATTATCGCGATTCAATTTACCAATGCGATGGTGCTTTGGATTTTGGGTTTTCGCCGTTTGATCGATGATGATTATAAAACCAGCACCTATTTGACATTTTTGCGACGTAATGCGATAGCGCTAGTACTGCTCGGTATCTTAGGTACTTATTTAACGATTAACTTGCAGACCAATGCTAAACAACAAGTGTTTGAGAGTAGCGTAAAAAGTGCTATCAACGATCACTTTATCGAAAAAGGCAACGTGCTGACCAACACCCAGTTTACTAAGGGTAACGGCAATCAGATCGTACGCGCGGTAATACGTGGGGAGACAACTCCTGACTCAAACGATGTCAATCAAATTGAAGCCATAGTGACAAAAGACATGGCAGAGAACTATCCAAATTATCTACCGATTAAGTTACAACTGCGTTATATACCAGTGCAGGTCATAGAGTCTAATCCTATTATCAGAGACAAGCTTGATGAAACGGATGCTGCTATTTTGACTAACTAATCATAAACGTCCAAAGTCTTATTGACTGCTATTTTATTTGAGATAGCGGGTCTAAGACCTTATATTTAAGACAAGTATAGACATCGTTTACCAAGATCTTTAGTGTATGTGCTAAAATCGCTGGCAAAATATTTTATTTAATGACATTCCTTATAAGGAGCCGCTGTGAGCCAGCCATCTCAAACAGCCGATATTCGTAAAGCTTTTATAGATTTCTTCGTAAGCAAGCAGCATACCTCTGTCTCATCCTCAAGTCTGATACCGCACAACGATCCGACCTTGCTATTTACCAATGCAGGAATGAACCAGTTCAAAGAGACGTTTTTGGGTATGGAGCCCCGTGATTATACGCGCGCGGTGACTTCACAAAAATGTGTACGCGCAGGCGGCAAGCACAACGACTTAGACAATGTTGGCTACACTGCCCGTCATCATACTTTTTTTGAGATGCTCGGTAATTTCTCCTTTGGCGACTACTTCAAACAGGCAGGCATTGCCTACATTTGGGAGTTTTTGACCTCTAACGAATGGTTGAATATTGATAAAAATTGTCTGTACGTGACTATTTATGAGACCGATGACGAAGCTTTTGATATCTGGCACAAAGACATTGGTATCTCTGCCGATCGCATCATACGTATTGGTGATAATAAAGGTGCACCCTACGCCTCCGATAACTTTTGGACGATGGGTGATACTGGCCCCTGCGGTCCTTGTACTGAGGTTTTTTATGATCATGGCGAACAGATAGAAGGTGGTCTACCAGGCACGCCTGAAGAAGACGGCGACCGTTTTATCGAGATTTGGAACTGCGTCTTTATGCAGTTCAACCGTCAAAAAGACGGCACGATGCTGCCATTGCCCGCACCAAGTGTCGATACGGGTATGGGTCTTGAGCGTATTAGCGCGATTATGCAAGGCGTTCATGGCAACTATGAGATCGATTTATTCATCCACTTGATGGATGCAGCGGCTAAGGTTTTAGAGATCAAAAATGAACAGCAGTCCTCCTTAAAAGTGATTGCCGATCATATACGGGCAGTGTCTTTTTTGATTGCTGATGGCGTGATGCCAAGCAATGAAGGTCGCGGTTATGTGCTGCGCCGTATCATTCGCCGTGCGGTACGTCATGGTAATAAGCTTGGCGCTCAGAGCGACTTTTTCTATCAGATGGTTGCGCCATTAGTTAGCGAGATGGGTGATGCCTATCCTGAATTAGTAAAAAGACAGAGCATTATCGAAAATGCAATTCAAAAAGAAGAAGCACAATTTGCAAAGACCTTAGCACAAGGATTGCGCCTGCTTGCAGGCGAGCTTGAAGGCTTGCAAGATGGTGATGTACTCTCAGGAGAAGCGGCCTTTAAGCTCTATGATACTTACGGCTTTCCGCTTGATTTGACCGCCGATATAACCCGTGAGCGTGGTATCGCTATCAATGAAGACGAGTTCGATGAGCACATGCAAGCGCAGCGCGCACGTGCGCGTGATGCAGGCAAATTTGATGTTGATTACAGCAGTGTGATTCAGGTCGATACTCCTACCGAATTTATTGGTTATGAGCAGTTAAGCGAGGATAATGTCACCCTCAAAGCTTTGTATCAAGACGGCGCTTTGGTCGATACCTTGGATGAGGATATGGAAGGCGTTGTAGTGCTTGATCGTACACCGTTTTACGCTGAAGGCGGCGGCCAAGTCGGTGAGCTTGGCGAGATTCGCACCTCCTCTGGCGTCTTTGAAGTACAAAATACTAAAAAGTCAGGTCAAGCTATTATCCATTATGGCGTTGTGACGATGGGCACTATCAGCGCCCAGCAGACTGCTGACGCGCAAGTACTCTCTAGTATCCGTGCTGCTAGTGCTAAGAACCATTCAGCCACTCACCTACTCCATGCAGCGTTACGTGAAGTATTGGGCGAGAGCGTGAGTCAAAAAGGCTCGCTGGTATCAAGCGACGTCTTACGTTTTGATTTTGCCTATGATAAGCCAGTAACTTTCGCAGAAATGACTCGCATTGAGCGCTTGGTCAACGAGCAGATTCAAGCGAATACGCCTGCTTACATAGAGAATATGTCGATCGATGAAGCGATGGACAAAGGCGCAGTCGCACTATTCGGTGAAAAGTACGGAGATACAGTGCGCGTACTTACGATGGGTACTGAGACTATTAATGATGGTACTTGTAAGCCCTTCTCAATTGAGCTGTGCGGCGGCCTTCATGTTCAACGTACAGGCGATATTGGCCTTTTCAAGATCATTAGCGAGTCAGGTATCGCCGCTGGTATTCGCCGCGTCGAAGCTGTCACTGGAATGAATGCTGTCAAGTACATTCAGCAAAACGATCAGCAATTAGGCGAGCTTGCAAGTCAGCTCAAAGCCAAACGTCCTGACGTCACTGAGCGCGTCAAAGCTATGGCAAGCCGTCAACGTGAGCTTGAAAAACAGCTTGAACGCTTTGAGCAAAAAATGGCCAGCACGCAAGCAGCAAGCTTGCTAGATGAGGTACAAACTATTAACGGTACGCCCGTTTTAGTCAGTACTCTAAGCGGTATCGATGGTAAGTCTATTCGTACTTTGATGGACGATATCAAATCTAAGTTACCTGATAGCGTTATTGTCATCGTTGGAGACAAAGACGGGCAATTAGCGCTCGCAGCAAGCGTTGCAACATCCCTGACCGCTCGCATTAAAGCCGGAGACATTATTCGTCATCTAGCAGGTGAGCTTGGCGGTAAAGGTGGCGGTAAGCCTGACTATGCTCAGGGCGGCGCGCCCAATTCTGATCTTAGCACCGCGGTTATTAAAGCACTATCATCATGGATTGCAGCACAGCTTGGCTAGTCATTACAGGCTAACAAAAGACAACTGTTATGCGATTGGTTATAGCCCTCATAACCAATCGCCATATATCTAAATCGGTCAACGACTTAAAATTGGCTGGCAGATGTGCTATAAAGGTCAGCATTTGCACTGATGTTAGTCTTATTGTCAGTAACGCAGTTGACTGAATAAATAAGTAACTCTTATCACAAGGTTTTGAGTAGGTCTCAGAGGCGCATTGACTCTAGACAACAGCGAACAAAACCTTTAATAAATACTAGGTGGATTTATATGGCGCTAATAGTACAAAAATACGGTGGTACATCAATGGGCAGTATAGAGCGCATCAAAAACGTCGCCAAACGAGTGAAGCGCTGGCATGATAATGGTCATCAGGTCGTCGTCGTTGTCTCTGCTATGAGTGGCGAAACCAACCGTTTAGTTGATTTAGCACGTCAAATCAGTGCTCAGCCCGACCCTCGCGAGTACGATCAAATGGTATCGACAGGTGAGCAGGTCTCCATCTCACTACTGGCAATGGCAATTAAAGATTTGGGTATTGGCGCGCGCTCCTTTACCGGTCGGCAAGTCGCTATAAAAACGGATAACTCACATAACAAAGCACGTATCGAGTCCATCGATGACGTCAATATTCGTAAGCAGCTGGACGCGGGCAACATTGTCATCGTAGCAGGTTTTCAAGGTATAGATAGTGAAGGCAATGCGACGACTCTAGGTCGCGGCGGCTCCGATACGACAGGTGTCGCTATCGCAGCTGCGTTAGGCGCTGATGAGTGTCAAATTTATACTGACGTTGATGGCGTCTATACCACTGATCCTCGCGTCACCTCAAAAGCCAAAAAGCTTAAAAAAATCACCTTTGAAGAAATGCTAGAGATGGCAAGCCTTGGCTCCAAAATCCTACAGATCCGTTCCGTTGAATTTGCAGGCAAATATGGTGTGCCTTTACGCGTGCTCTCTAGCTTTGATGAAAACACCGATGGCAGCTTTGATGCAGACTTTCAAAATAACGTAGGCACTTTAATTACGATAGACGAAGGAGACGATATGGAACAGGCAGTTATCTCAGGTATTGCTTTTAACCGAGACGAGGCAAAGATAGTGGTACGCGGTGTACCTGATCATCCTGGCATTGCCTCAGCTATCTTGAGTCCTATTGGCAATGCCAATATCGAGATTGACATGATCGTGCAGAACCTCTCAACCAATGGTACTACTGACTTCACTTTTACGGTCAATCGCGGTGACATGGATAAGACCATGACCGTACTTAACGAAGAAGTCAAAAACGAGATTGGCGCTAAAGAAATTATAGGCAATAGTGAAGTCGTTAAAGTCTCCTTAGTCGGTGTTGGTATGCGCTCGCACGCTGGGGTTGCCAGCCTTATGTTCCAGACACTTGCCGAGAATAATATCAATATTCAGATGATATCGACCAGTGAGATAAAAGTCTCCGTTCTGATTCAAGAGCAGCACCTAGAAAAAGCGGTTAAATCGCTACATACTGCTTTTGGTTTGGATCGTACCGAGGGCGAAAGCAAGGTTGCAGGACAATAGATTACAATCGTCAATGGCTGCCGCCCTAGCTATTGCAATAAACTTTTAAAAGGTAATACTGCTTGAAATAAAATAGGGCCTTTACATGCCCTTCTTATTTTATTGCTCACGACTTTGGGTATTTACCTAGCAGTTTTGTTAAAAGCCGTGACAGTACTTCTTATGCCACTTATAATAGGGCATTGAATCAGGCTAAAAACCGACTTTATTATTACCGTAGTAGCTATTGTTTTAGGCTACTTACCTGACTATTGTTTTTAACAACAACTATTATTGCGATAGTTATGTCACACGGTGATCTCTTATTACTAAGACATATCTCAGTGAGCAATAACTTGTTCATGTGACATAAGGAGTATGACGCATGTTAATTTTGACACGCCGTGTGGGCGAAACGCTAATGATTGGTGACGAGGTTAGTGTGACTGTATTAGGCGTCAAGGGCAACCAAGTACGTATCGGCGTGAATGCACCAAAGGATATTGCGGTGCATCGCGAAGAGATTTATCAACGTATTCAGCATGAACGTTCAGTACAGTCAGAGATGCAGCATTTAGAGCAAGGCAACTTTGCACCTTCTTTCGATGACGAAGATTACTTTAATCGCTAAATTGCTACTTTATAATTCTAGTATTCTATAATGCTGCTATCTTAAGCAGAAATTCTAAATGGTTTTGGGGTCTTTTATTTATGAGTATTCGCCAATCAGACGTATCAGCGCTACTAAATGGCTTGAGCAAAAAGGCTATTGGATTTAACGATGTCATCAGTTTTATTGATGATTTTTATCGCTATGCACCTGCCTCTTTTGTTAATGGTCAAGTACACAATGACGCTGGAGAAAACGAAGGTAGCGCCAAGGTTTTTGGGTTTGCCAAGCACCATAAGTTAAGTCAGCTGGATACCTTAAAGCTATTTGGTGAGCATTTTGAAAAAGTACAAGCGACACCGAATGGGACTGATCATGCTAACATTCGTAACTTTTTACACTGGGGCTGGCAAGGGTTTTTGATGGAAAAAAATCCTTTAACGATACGTCCAAGTGTTGATACCACTTCGCTATAAACCTTCCACTGTTAGAAGTAAACCAATAAAAGAGCCACGCTATCAATAATAGCGTGGCTCTTTTATTGCCGCCTTTATACTAAGGCGTATTATTTATCCTTAAACTTTATTTGTCTCGGAACTTCACAGGTTGAATGGCGCCTTTAGGATTAGGCATATTAGGATAATGATGTTCGTGTTCGACATCACATTCAGCGCCAATGATATCCCCATTATCCTTGATAGGCTTATGAATGTAACCTGTACGCTCAGCAGGAGGCAGATGCTCATGCTCCCAAATCATAACCGCCTGCATACAAGTCTTACGCTGTTCATCATTTAACACACGACCATCAGGCCATTTACCAAGCTCAATTGCGACTTTAAACCTCTCTACGACTTCAGGAGTCAAGGTTGCTAGTATTGTTTGTTTATCCATTTTACCTACTCCACATTTATACTTTTAATTGACGTTTAACCAGCGCTTTTAATCTAAGATGTCATCATCGTCATCACTGTCCAAACCAAATTCTTCAGCATGTACATTCCAATGCAGTTTGGTGCGACAGGCCTCATAAAAATCAAAACCTGGGGGATGTAACAAAGTTAATTTGTCAGGATGTTTGCGAATATAGAGGCGTTGCTCTTGCTCAAGCGGCAAACTTGCTTTGCCATCAGCACTAACCATAGGTTGGGTGCGGTTGTCCTCATGAATACGAATACAGATCTCGCTGTTGCCACTGACGACGATAGGTCGACTGGACAAAGTATGAGGATGCATCGGCACTAAACATATCGCATCCATACTCGGATGAATAATCGGACCGCCACCAGATAATGCATAGGCCGTCGAGCCTGTAGGCGTAGCCACAATCAAGCCATCGCTATGTTGACGATAAACATCATGACCATCAATCTTTAACTGAAAATCTATCATATGCACTGATTTGCCCGCGTGCAATACGATATCGTTGAGCGCCATATCCTCATGAATTAGGTTGCACCCTTCACGAATCTCCATCGTCAATAAAAACCTATGATCGAGTTGATAATCCCCCATGAGCACTTGACGTAGTTTGAACGCTGCCTCATTAGGTTTGACATCTGCCAAAAACCCTAGACGACCTCGGTTAACACCCAATACGGGCACGCGGTATCGAGCTAGTGCTTCTGCGGCGTGTAAGATAGACCCGTCGCCGCCCACTACGATCACCAGATCACATATTTCACCGATCAAGCCGCGTTTGACAATCTTGACCTTTTCAATCTCAGCCAAATCAAGTGTTGGCAAGTTTGAGGTCTGCACATCCATAATCAAAGTCAGATTCATCTCGTTAATGGTTTGAGCGATCTGTACTAAACTTTGAGTGACGCTACGCTTTCCTGCACGTCCCATGAGTCCAATGCGCCTAAAGGCTGGATTTTTGTTAGCGTGAAACAGCTCTGATTCGTGCAAATTTGGCAATCTTGCAGACTGCGCTGAGTTTTCCATAAAACGACTCGGCATCTTAAAAAGGGAATTGCTAAAAAAGCATATACTAAAAAGAAATGTGATAATAATAGCGATAAATAAGCGCTTAAACTAGCATGTTTTACCCATTATCGTTGTTAACTGTAGTAATCGACCTCATATAAGGGCTAGGATTCATGTTTTACCAATGAATCAAAGAGGTCAGAATTTGGTTAGGTAGCGAGTTTATCTCGTAGCCTACAAGCCATTGATAACAGCGCTAAGCACTTGCTATAGTCACGCAAACACAGTTGACAATAGTAGCGGTTTTGCTAAAGTAGCTGTCATCTAATTTGTTTATATTTTATTAAGGATATCTGTATGGCCAATCCTATTGTCAGTCGCGCAGAACTTGCGGTCGGCGGCGCGCCTATGACCGTCAAAGGCGTAATACAAAAGACCAGCTTACTGCTAGGCTTGTCAGCTATTACGGGTGTGGGCTTTTTCTTTTACGCACTCATGGCAGGTTTATCACAAAGCTTTATCACTATGGCTGCCTTTGGTAGTATGTTTGCAGCCTTTGGTCTCGCTGTTTTTATTACCTTTAAGCCGCAAAAAGCCAAAACCTTTGCTGTACCTTACGCTTTACTAGAAGGTATATTTTTGGGCGGCATCTCGCTGTTTTTTATGAGAATGTACCCAAGCGTACCCGTTACCGCAATGTGCGCGACTTTTGTTACCGCAGCAGTGATGCTAGGTCTTTATCGCTCAGGTCTTATCAAAGTTACGCAAAAGTTTCGCTCTATCGTAACTTCAGCACTTATTGCTATTATGCTCGTCTACGTAGCGCAGTGGGTATTGTCTTTAGCTTTTGGTTCAAGCCTACCGTTCTTATTTGAAGGCGGTGCTATTGCCATTGGCTTTAGCTTGTTTGTCATCGTTATTGCTTCTTTTACGCTATTGCTCGATTTTGATAACATCGATCGCGGCGTGGCGATGGGCATCTCTGAGGACTATGAGTGGTTATTTAGTATTGGTATCCTAGCGACCTTGGTATGGATGTACATTGAATTTATGCGTCTGCTTAGTTATCTACAAGACTAATGGATACTCATTAAGATATTATCTAAAATAAATAAAAACCGCTTTTAATTGAAGGCGGTTTTTTTGTGTCACAATCTAAGTCATTATCATCCTAAGCGAGCTTTAACCGCAGCGCATTTAAGACCACGAGCAAAGAGCTTAATGACATACCGATAGCGGCAAGCCAAGGCGGCACATAACCAAAGATGGCTGGTAATAATACAACACCATTATAACCTAGTGCCCAGCGAAAGTTCTGTCTGATAATTCGCTCTGCCTTGTCGGCAATGCGTTTAGCAGCAGCAATCGCCTCGATCTGACCATCTAAGATAATACTATCGCTTGAAACTTGCGCTAAATCTGCTGCACCAGCGATAGAAGTGGATACATCAGCTGCGGCGAGTACAGGAGCATCGTTGATACCATCACCGATCATGAGTACCACGGCCCCATCCGCTTGCAATCGCTGAATATGATTAACTTTATCAGTTGGGGATAACCCGTTAAAAGCGCTTTGCATTCCTAAAGCATCGGCTAGCTTGAGCGCTTGCGGACTTGGATCACCGGTTAGCATCACCGACTCAATACCCAGTGCTTTGAGACTATCGAGCATCGGTTTTGCGGTATCACGCACTTTATCATTAAAATAAAAACAGGCTAGTACTTGCCAGGTATGGTCTTGCTGCGCGGATAGAACCACCGCTGAGCTGGCTCGATTTGCAATAAGATCAGGCGTGAAGCTGCTGTCATTATCTTTATCATTTCCATCACCACTATCATTATCTAAAGCAAAATCGATATGACCAATACGGTATTTGACCCCCTCTATTATTGCCTCTACCCCGCCCGCTGGATAGTGCACTAAGCCTTGAGTGTTGGGCAGATGCAATTGATAAGCGGCGGTTAACAGCGCATGGGCTATAGGATGACGACTACCCACCTCTAATGCTGCGGCAATAGACAACAGTTTGTCTTTTTGCGCGTCTTGTTCTGCATCCGCTTCGACTTTATCATCTAACAGATCGATATTTAACAAATTCGGCTTACCGTAGGTCAGTGTTCCTGTTTTATCGAATGCAACGTGGGTGATTTCAGCTAAGGTTTGTAGTGTATGCCCGCGCGTGGTCAAAAACCCATAGCTAGCAAGGCGATTAGTCGCTACTGTCAAGGCAATCGGTGTTGCCAAGGACAATGCACAAGGACACGTAGCCACTAATACCGCGACAGTTGCCCATATCGCTTGGCTTGGATCAATGAGGTACCAACCGATAAAGACAAATACCGACAGAATCAATATCCGCGCCACAAACCAGCGCGCCAGCTTATCAGCTTGCTGAGCAAGTTTGGGTTTCTCGCTCATCGCTCGGTTCATCAGCCTATCGATCAATCCAATCTGACTGTCTTTTGGCAAAGCCGTAATGAGCATAGCAAACGGCTGACTATCATTTTGCGCGCCGCCGACAATATACTCGCCTTCTTGCTTTGTAACAAGGTCGCCTTCACCTGTCAACAAACTTTGTGATACTGTTGCCGTTTGGCTAAGCAAAATACCATCGCTAATAATTTCGGCGCCAGCATCGATCATAATGATATCGCCGACTTGCAAACTATGAGCAGTCACCATCTCGCTACTGTTTATTTGATCTTCTGAATCTATTAGGTGACTACGCGCCTGTTGCCAGTTTTGTGCAATATTTTGGGTTATTTTGTAGACGCTACTATCCATACTTTGCATAAAGTTTGGCAAGTTTGCGTTTGACATATTATTTTCGATATTAGCTTTTTCTGCATTTGCTGCTACCCTTCCGCTTTGACTGGTCTTTAAGTCATTTGAATCTACTGTAGCTGATCTCATTTGCTCCAAAATAATCTGCGCGGAGTGCTTGTCTTCAGCGATCTTTTTGACGAGTATGGGCTCAACCACTACTAGATCATTGGCCATAGTCGCAGCTTTTAGGCGAGCATTGTGTTCGATGTAACGCCCTGCCAATAAGAAGAAAATAAACATACTGACCGAGTCATAATAGGTCTCTCCTTGACCTGTGACGGTCGCGTATAGACTAGCAAAGAAGGTGACGATCAATGCCACGCTAACGGGCACATCCATATTGACTTGACGCGCGCGTATCGCGGACCACGCAGAAGTAAAGAACGGTACGCCAGCATAGAAAAACACAGGAATACTGACAAAGAGGGACACCCAGCGCAAGAAGTCACGCTGAAACACCAGCATATCGCTGTACTCGCCAAAATATAACGCTACTGCGTACATCATCGCTTGCATAGCGCCGAGCGCTGCAATCCCTAATCTAAGCAGCATCTTGTTATTATGGCGCGCAAGCATGGCTTCGTGGGTGTCTTGCCGATAAGGTTTGGCCTCATAGCCTATGCCATTGATGGTAGCGAGAATACGACTAATCGGTAATTTGCTCTCATCCCATACCACACGCATACGCTGATTGGTGAGGTTGACCTGACATTTGCTGACACCATCAAGCTCAAACAGGCGCGACTCAATAAGCCAAGTACAAGCGGCGCAGCGTAGATTATTGACTGACAATTCAGCGACTGATAGCCCATCTTGGGCATATACAAACTGCGACTTGATCTCCTCATGATCGTAAGCTTCTAGCCGTGTCATTTGGACAGGCAAACTTGCGGTGCGATTGATCTCTGAGCGGTCTAAATAATATTGCTCAAGTCCAGCCTCAACGATGCTTTGGCTTGCCAGCTGACAGCCCATGCAGCACATCTCACGCATCTCGCCTAGCACTTGGGTCAAAAATGGCGGACGCGGTACTGGGTCTGCGCAATGAAAGCAGTGCCCAGCTAAAGGTAATACTAGCCCCTGTACGATAGAATCGTCATAGACGCCAGTCGCTGATAAAGACGTATCACTTGGCGACAATAAATCACTAGACATAGCTACGCAGGCATCCCTTTAAAAAGAAAATGATTTACAAATTTTTGATTGCTGGTCATGATCGACTCTCAATTTATGTTGTGCAAATTCACAGAAAAATCATCATGGCAGGCATGATAAGTTGCTATCTTATATGGCACTTAGCATCTACTTTAAAAGCCACTATGGCCTTTAATCTAATTTTATACCAAACCCTTATTATCGATAAGCGGCTGCATTAATGATGATAGATTGAAAAATATGTCAATTTACGTCATTATGAGGCAGTTTTTTATCTCAAAATGGTGCGCCATCAGTGCAAAAATCTAAAGTTACTCTATCACAGTCAACCAAGTCCTATTCAAATGCGCCACCCAGCACGCAGCGTGGATTGGTATTTAGCAGTCTTTTACTTATCGTCATTATCGCAGGCATGGTGCTATTAGCGCTATATTTAGTCAAGCTTGATCGTACGATCACCACTAAGTTTGAGGGCAAGCGTTGGGATATACCTGCCAAAGTATACTCGCAGCCTCTTGAGTTATATCAGGGTGCAAATGTTGATAATGACACGATGAAAACTTGGCTTGAGCTGCTCAATTACCGCAGCAACCAAGCCTATGATCGCACCGGTACTTATCATAAATCAGGTAGTACTTACTTTATCCATACGCGTGGATTTACTTATAGTGCCAGTGATATAGACAGCGAGCAAGTCATCAAAATGACGCTATCAGGCGGTAAGATTGAGTCGGTTCAAAGCACTGTCCCAGCCAAAACTGGTATTATTCGCTTGGAACCTGTCAATATAGGCGGTATCTATCCTGATAGTAATGAAGATCGCTTGGTCGTCTCCCTAGATGAGGTGCCGCAGCCTTTAATCGATGCTCTGATCGCAACTGAAGATCGTAGTTTTTATGAGCATAAAGGTGTCTCAGTTCGTGGTATTGCACGAGCAGTACTCAATAACTTCTCTGGCGGCTCCATGCAGGGCGGTTCAACCATTACTCAGCAATTAATCAAAAACTTCTATCTTAATTCAGACCGTACTATGAAGCGTAAAGCCAATGAGGCATTGATGGCAGTACTGCTTGAGCTACATTATGGCAAAGATGAGATATTACAAACCTATCTTAACGAGATCTATTTGGGTCAAAACGGCAACCGGTCTATCAATGGATTTGGTCTTGCATCGCAGTTTTATTTTAATCAGCCGCTCAATGAATTACGCGTCGATCAGCAAGCTATGCTCGTCGGTATGGCGAAAGGACCCAGCATCTATAACCCTCGTCGTCATCCCAATGACTCTAAAGCGCGGCGCGATACCGTTCTTGCTAATATGTTAACGATGGGTTCGATCAGTCAAGAGGATTATGATTTAGCACTTGAGAAACCTCTGGGCATCGTCGACAAGCCAGTAGAGGGCAAAAGTCAGTTCCCTGACTTCTTAGATATTGTCAAACGTGAGCTCAATGATGTGTACTATTCGGACGATCTCAAGAACGAAGGTCTTATTATTATCAGTACGCTCGACCCTATTACGCAATTGGCAGCAGACAAAGCTGTCGACAAAAAACTTGGCGAATTGCGCCGCAGTAGTAGTAAAGCCAAAAATCTAGAAGGTGCTTTGGTCAGTGCCAATCCTGAAACAGGTGAGTTGGTGGCGGTCGTCGGTAGTGGTAGTGAGTTTACGGGCTTTAATCGCGCAGTAGATGCCAAACGTCAAGTGGGCTCATTGCTCAAACCTATTATCTATATGACGGCGCTTGAGAGCGGTCGTTATAATTTAGCCAGCTCAGTCGATGACTCGCCTGTTACTGTAAACTTAGGCGATGGTAGTGATTGGAATCCCAAAAACTACAATGGACGTGATCACGGTTATGTGCCTTTGACCACCGCCTTGGCTCAATCTTATAACCAAAGTGCGGTACGTTTGGGTATGGAGTTCGGTGTCGACACTTTTGCCAAGCAACTACGACGTATGGGTATCGAAGAAAAAATACCACCATACCCTTCAGCCCTGCTAGGTTCGGTTAATCTAAGCCCTATGGATATGCTTGGCGTCTATCAAGTCTTTGCAACGGGAGGCTTTCGCACTCCTATTCATAGTATACGTACGGTGATTGATGATCGCGGGCGTATCTTGCAGCGTACCGGACTCAATACCCAGCGTAGCATACCGCCTGAAGCCAATTATTTGACCAATCACGCCTTACAAGAAGTCGTCAAAAACGGTACTGCCAAGCGCGCCCAATCTTTGGGTAGCGAGCTCAATCTAGCAGGCAAAACAGGAACTACCAACGACTACCGTGATGCTTGGTTTGCAGGGTATAGCGGGAACTATGTAAGCGTCGTTTGGGTAGGACGCGATGATAATAAACCTATTGGTCTGAGCGGCGGTACGGGTGCTCTACCCGTATGGATAGATTATATGAATCGTCTAAAACTAACGCCAGTATCGATGCCAGAGCCTGAGGGGATTGAGTGGTTATGGCTTGAAAATAACTCAGGCAAGCTCTCAAACGAGAGCTGTGCTAATGCACGCTACCTACCAGTTATGTCCGCTTATTTGCCAGAGGACGCTAGCAGCTGCGCATTACAGCTCTATCAGCAAGAACGCGCGCGCGAACAAGGCCAGTTCCAAGATGAGCAAAGCTCGATAGCCGATCAGCGTCGACGTGAAGGTTTGGACATCCCTGATGGTCAACCGGTCAATCCTGATGAGCAAGATGATAATGGTCAGATCCGTGACGATACTTGGTATGATCGCGCCCTTGAATGGTTCTAAATATCAAACTACAGGACAACAGCGTGTTGTTTTTAAAGCACTGTTGTCGCCAAATTACTAATACACATAACGTACTGATGTTACTGCAATACCTATTTTAAAGAATTACATGAGACTCAATATGTCGATATTCGATCAATCAGTAAATACACATGAGACTATCAAGCCTCAACGTCAATTACCAAACCTTTTCGGACTACTGAGCCTTTTGTTTGTTGCGCTAGCTATGAGCGCTTGTCAAACTGCGCCTTCATCAACGACAAGTATGAAGCGCAGTGATGCTACGGTGATGGCACCTAATAGAAACGACAGTCAAGTTGGCGACAATGTGTTTGGTAATAGCGTGCCTTACGACAATTCGTCTTATGATAATGAGGCATTTGACAATGACGACGATTATCCTATCGAGCCTTATAATCCACCTGCGCCAGAGTCTGAGAGATATACGGCGCCGCCAACGCCGCAAACAACATCTACCATACCAAATGCAAATAGTGCTTACACTATTCCGCCCTATCAAGGCGAGTCACAGACCTTTCCTGAACCCATTATAGTAACCCCTTCACGTGACGAGGGTACAACCGCGCCGCCTACGATGCCCTCTCATAGTGACTTGCTAGAGCGTGCACGAGCAAATTCTCAGCAGCAAAGTCGCTCAATTAGTAGCACTAATAGTGATCTACCTGCCTTTCGCAACTTGATGCAAACCGGTACCAATCAGCTTAGAGCTAATGATCTCACAGCAGCTGAAAACAGCTTTACCCGTGCGCAGCGCCTAGCACCTAGGTCTTCGGCAGTGTACTTTTACTTGTCTCAAGTAGCACTCAAAAAGAACCAACCACGTAAAGCTGAAGCTATGGCGAGACGTGGTCTAAGTGTCTCACAAGACAGCGATCGACGCCGCGCTTTGTGGCAAATTATCTTGCGTTCTGGTGAATTACAAAACAATGCTCGCGTTATCAGTGAAGCACAAAAAGCTTTGAGATAAT
Source organism: Psychrobacter sp. DM4 (assembly GCF_051307035.1). Lineage (GTDB taxonomy): Bacteria > Pseudomonadota > Gammaproteobacteria > Pseudomonadales > Moraxellaceae > Psychrobacter. Next base: position 1,055,597 of record NZ_CP195536.1, on the reverse strand, counting down.
CTAAAGCTTTTAAAGAGTAGCCTTATTTTTTCATCTCTATTTTTATTATAAACAAAGGTATTATTATGGCGTGGCAACAACTGCATTTACAATGTGAAAAAGCATATGTCGATCTGGCAGAATCCTTGTTATTAGAAGCAGGTTCGCTATCTATTGCTCTAGATGACGCTGGTGACCAACCTTTGTTTGAACCCCTTCCTGGCGAGTCTCCGCTATGGGATGAGGTTATACTGACAGGACTTTTTGACGCCGCATCTCCTAACGACGATCGTCAGTTACTTGAGCAATTGAGCCATGATATTGCCACGCAAGTGCAAGCCAGTCGTGTCTGGTTAAGTGCGGTTGATGACAAGGATTGGGAGCGTGAATGGATGGTCAACTATCATCCTATCGAATGCGCCAATAACCTATGGATCATCCCTAACTGGCTAAAGCCACCGAACCCTGAAGCGATCAACATTATTATGGACCCAGGTCTAGCTTTTGGTACTGGTTATCATGCTACTACTCGCCTATGCCTAGACTGGCTCACAGAACAGAATTTGACAGATAAAGTAGTTATAGATTATGGCTGCGGCTCAGGTATTTTAGGTATTGCCGCTCTGTTACTAGGCGCGCGTCAAGTCTACGCAGTCGACATAGACCCGCAAGCGGTGCTCGCTACCAACCAAAACGCAGAGCGCAATCAGGTTGGCGAGAGTTTGCAAGCTTTTTTACCAGATGATTTTAGAGAGTACTGCCTACAGGATGATATCTTGCCTGCTGATGTCATTGTTGCCAACATCTTAGCCAAGCCTCTGATTAGTCTAGCGCCTTATTTTGCAACTATGATAGCAACGCAGGGCCGCATAGTGCTAGCAGGACTCATTGAATCGCAGACTGAGCAAGTCAGCGAGGCTTACCGGCCTTATTTTGATCTCGATCCCAAACATGCTTTTAGTGCGCAAGAGGATCAACATTGGCAACGACTCTCAGGCACGTTTACACCCTAGCAACATCCAATTACATCTGTTACGATAGATGAGTCGTTTGAGCGTGAGCGACTATAGGCGTAGTTTGTTGTGATGAAGAGAATAGTACAGTGGCAACTAAGGTAAACCTTACATACCCTTTTATATTCCATATGCTTTTATATCTCACACGATAGACAATGCGGTATTAATAATTTATACCTTTTTGGATTTGAGCATATGACCACGCCTATAAAGACTCGATGCCCGTACTGCAACGCAAGCTTTCAGTTACACAAAAATCAGTCAAATGAAGCTAACGCTAAGATATTTTGTAATCAGTGTTCGCGTGGTTTTTCGGTCAATGACAACCTTATCCTCTCAAGCGATGCGGCTTCTATTCAATCCGATGAGACACTACAAACGAGCGCTAAAGACCCCATGAGTAACAAACCTGCTCATCAAATTAATAATGAATCTTTAGAGGTTGCCTCAGAGTATGATTCTCTAGATTATATGTTAGAGAATATGGAGCCTTGGTCAAACCCAACGAGTGATAGTTTACTATCAGCAGAGACAGCTTCAGACTCGGAACAAGCTAATAAGGAAGTAATCGAGTCCAAGAACGACTTAGCCGTCCCAAACGAGGAATTCTCACTTGAGCATAAAGATACGCGGCTAGATCTTGACACTCATCCTCAAGTCGCTGTTAAACCGAGTACTACCGAACCGAGTACTACCGAACCGAGTACTACTAATAATATTGATGATGACGCCTATAAAAGAGAGTTAACTGTAAATAGTGTAGAGACTGATAGCCTTAATTTAAACGATGATAGTAATCAGAATAATGGATGGCTAGAGCAGCTATTGGCAGAAGAAAGCGAACAAGATAACCAAGATCAAAACGATACGGATCTCTCGCAGCTTTTGATCGATATGGGTGTACCTTTTGGTGAAGAGAATGAGACAAACGAACCCTTTCAGCTGATTGCTAAGCCGCAAGATAACCACCACTCCACTCAAACGCAGGCGCGTTCCTCGGTAGATATCATGTTGTGGTCAGCAGGATGCTTAGCCTTGCTACTCTTATTACTAGCGCAGTATGTTATTTTTAATGTTGATACGCTTATCAAAGACCCTGATAGCGCTAAGCGCTTACAAAGTATATGTGCTGTCGCTGCCTGTAGCCTACCGAATGCTGATCTTAACCAATTAGCGATAGCTGATATTACTCATAGAGCTAGCCAAATTAATACCTCAGGACCCTTTAGCGATATACAAGCAACGTTGAATAATCAAAGTACACAGGCTCAGCTATTACCTAACCTCAAGGTTAGTCTTTATGGCTCCGATAAGCTAATCGGAGCATTTATCGCAGCGCCTGATGATTATTTGCTCAGTCCGCAAAAGCAGTTAACGGCTCAAGGACAAAAACAGCTATGGTTCACAGTGCCTGTTGAAAATCGACAAATTAGCACTGTCACTATTGAACCTATTTATTAACCGCATTTTGAATGCAACATTTATCCTTATTACCATCTAGTTATCGTTATTACCACCTAGATTGTTACTCGTTCAGTGCAATCCATTGATACAACTATTCATCATATTTTTAAGTAAAGGACATTACTTTATGGCGCCTCAGACACCCGATTATGCCAACGGTTTTGCCCGCAATCAGAGTTATGCGACGCAGCATAATAGTAAACCTTTAGCCCAAAATAGTCCTTCTACTATAGCATCTGATACAGTACTTGACGTCACTGACTCTCAAACTGACGCCACTTATGAACCTCTATGTGTTCATGTAGAGCGTATCGTACGCCAATACTTTACAACGCTTGGCGATGATATACCGACAGATCTATATGAGCTTATTTTAAAGGAAGTTGAGCGTCCTTTACTAACCGTAGTCTTAGAGCAGACCCGCGGTAATCAATCAAAATGCGCGCAGATACTAGGTCTTAACCGCGGTACTTTGCGTAAAAAACTCAAGGCCTATCACTTAACGTAATCACACAGATACTGTTATGATATAAGCATTTATTATCATTACATAGCTGGCTTTTCTACCCTGTTAAAGCGTGCTTATTTACGATGTCTCAATATCGATGTTTTGCTTCACTCGGATATAGCCTATAATCACTACTAGTTAAAAATGACTACCTTGCCGGACGCTACTGTCAGGCTTTTTTATGGAAATTTTTTATGAGTACAACACCGCTTGCCCTATTATCTGTCTCTGATAAGTCCAATATCGTTGAATTCGCTCAAGGTTTGCTACAAGCAGGTTTTGGCTTACTTTCTACTGGCGGCACTTATCGCCTACTAAGAGAGCATAACGTGTCTGTCACCGAAGTGTCCGACTATACCGGTTTTCCTGAGATGATGGATGGTCGCGTCAAAACTTTGCATCCCAAAATTCACGGCGGTATCTTGGGTCGCCGTGGTACAGATGATGCGGTTATGAGTGAGTATGATATTACGCGTATCGATCTGGTAGTAGTCAACCTCTACCCTTTCGCTGAAACAATCGCTCGCACCGATGTTACTATGACGGACGCTATCGAAAATATCGATATTGGCGGCCCTACTATGGTTCGCGCAGCGGCTAAGAACCATGCTCACGTCGGTATCGTGACTGATCCAGCAGACTACGACCGCGTCCTTGACGCTTTGGGTGATAACACTGAGCTTACCTCTACACTACGATATGATTTGGCGGTAAAAGCCTTTGAGCATACCGCACAATATGACGGCATGATAGCTAACTTTTTGGGCAGCCGAATAAATGAGCATCAAGAGCCTGAGACTTTTGCACGTACGTTAAATTTGCAACTCAATAAAGCACAAGACTTGCGTTACGGTGAAAACCCACATCAAAAAGCGGCGTTCTATATCGAAGAGCACTCATCTGACAAGAGCGCTGTAAAAGCCTCTATTGCTACTGCTAAGCAGCTACAAGGCAAGGCCTTGTCTTATAATAATATCGCTGATACCGATGCTGCACTCGAATGCGTCAGAGCCTTTAGCACGCCGGCCTGCGTTATCGTCAAACATGCTAATCCTTGCGGCGTCGCTGTCGATCACGATCAAGTAGCAGCCTACCGTACGGCTTTTAGCACTGATCCTGAGTCCTCTTTTGGCGGCATCATTGCCTTTAATCGTGAACTGACAGTAGCTGCTGCAAAAGCAATTATCGATAATCAGTTTGTAGAAGTGATTATCGCTCCTAGTATTGAAGATGGCGTACTACAAGCTACAGCTAGCAAGAAAAATGTCCGTGTTATGGTTTGCGGTCCGCTACAAGCAGCAGACGCTTTGAGCACACAGCTTGACTATAAGCGCGTGAACGGCGGCCTGTTAGTACAAGAGCAGGACTCAGGTATCATCAGTGCAGGCGAGCTCCAACTGGTCACTGACGTACAGCCTACCGAAGCTCAAATCGCTGATCTTCTATTTACTTGGACAGTCGCCAAATATGTCAAATCAAACGCTATTGTTTATGGCAAAAACCTGCGCACCATCGGCGTAGGTGCAGGTCAGATGAGCCGTGTTAATTCTGCTCGTATCGCCGCTATAAAAGCAGAACATGCAGGTCTTATCACCGCAGGCGCTGTGATGGCCTCCGACGCGTTCTTCCCGTTTCGTGATGGCATCGACAATGCAGCAGAGGTGGGCATCTCTGCCATCATTCAGCCTGGCGGTTCTATGAGAGATAATGAGACGATAGCGGCAGCCAATGAGCACGGTATTGCTATGGTATTCACGGGTATGCGTCATTTCCGCCACTAATAACACGTCTATACCTAAGGTTTCTAGCAAAAAAAGCCACTACATATAAATAGTGGCTTTTTTTGTTCTTAGAGTTTATTTCTTATATATTTAAAGTCAGGTTAGTAGTGACTAACGATCTCGAGCACCTGCCATATTAGCTTCATTTATTTCAACGTTATAGAGCAGACGTAGATAATCTAGATAGTCCTGCAATTGATCTTGTCCCAAGTTATCACGAATAATGCCTGCGGTTTGCGATTTTTCGACATCAGATAATCGAGATTGTTGCTGGGTTTTAATACGGTCACCAACGATTACAGTTGCGCCTACTTCAGTCGCGCCTGCCAAAGCCACTATACCCTTGTCGTCAGCTTGCTGACTAAAGGCCATACCGCGCTCTTTTTCAGTTAACTGACTGGTCTGACGATTGACATCAGCTAACACCTGAAAATTGACGGCTTGGTTATTGATATCTGCTAATGTCTTGATACCTGTAGCAACTTGCTTAGCCTGTTTTAATGCTATATCAGTAGCTTTCTGTTTACGCAGCAGTTGAGTGATTTGTGGCGTGGCAGCGTTAAGCGTCAATGTTTTAGTCGGGCGATAATTGCTTGGTTGTGCCCATACTGTGCCATTACCGACCTCTATTCCCGAGGTCACTGCTTGGTCTTGAATCGTAAACTCATCAAAAGCTTCTTTGATGACAGCAGGCTGCGCAAGTACTGAAGTATTGTTTTCTTTACGGTAGTCCTTTAAGCGTTTTAGGGCGACGTTTTCTTGTTGAGCGATGTCCTCAATACTAAAGCCGTCCGCTGCCAAATCGTTAATAGCAGTGACTTTATCGGCATAGATCTCTTGACGTTTATACTCTTTTGCCTTGGCCGTTAATTCCACACGCATGCTCTCTAAGCTTGGCAATTTAGTACCATTGTCCTCAGTGATAGTAAATATCTGATAACCAAAACTGGTTTTGATAGGTGCCGTTGTGTCCCCAACGCTAAGACCCTGTAGTGCCTCTTCGACTACCTGAGCATCACTACCAAATACCGAAGGGTTAAAGCTCCCAATAGCGCCGCCTGTCGCTCCTGTTGGATCATCAGACTCTGTTTTTGCAAGACTGGCAAAAGACTCCCCTTTATTTAGACGTGCTGCAACCTTGTCCGCCCGCGCTTTAGCATTATCACCACTGATCAAAATTTGGCTTATTTGGCGCTCGTCGACCACAGCCATCTCTTGCTTGTAGCCTTCGTATTGCTGCTTTAGCTCATCATCTGTGATATCAGCTACTGTGATAGTTTGTGGACTTAGCTGAATATAAGCCAGATCTATCATAGCCGCACTTTTTAGCGCCTCTTTATTGGTATTATAATAACTTTCTATATCACTTTTAGTCAGCTTGACTTGGTCCTGATAGTCTTGCCAGTTAAAACGATGCAACCAGATGTTACGCGACTCCAATTGTAGGTCTATCAGTTGATTGACTGCTTTCATTGGATAAATAGAGGTTCCTACGATACTTGCATTAAGCTGATCTAGGCTTAACTGATTACGAAACTCAGCGAATAGCTGATCCTTTGTCATCCCGCGCTGACGCAAAAAGTTTGAAAACTGATCGTTAGAGAAGTTACCTTCAGCGTCCTGAAAAATGTCTTCTTGACGCAATAGACGATTGATAGTGTCATCAGACACCGTCATACCCAATTTACCGGCCTGCTGCTCCAAAAGCGTACGATCAATAAGACCTCGCAATACCTGCTCATGCAATACATCTTCGTTGAGTAAGCTTGCATCATCAAGCTGATCTAATATCTCACTACGACGGCTATTGACTGCCGTTTGATACTCAGATAGCCCCACACTCGCCTCACCCACTTGCGCGATTTGGTTGGGGTCCACGGAGCCGCCAAAATAGCTTTCGATACCTAGGAGCGCAAGGGGCGATAAGCATAAAACCAATAAAATGCGACCTGGCCAGGTTTTTAAAAAATCGCGCAATTTATCCATAGTTATCTCTGTTTTATTAATAAAGAACCATCGCGCTAGAACAAGGACTTACTATAGCGAGCAATGGCAGCTTAATAGACGTTATCGTAAAATATAGTATTAAAGGTAGAGCCAAGTGGCACATTACTACCTTGCTAGGAGTAAGATATGTAGCGAGCGCCCTATAATACGTGATTTTTGAGATAGACTCAAAACATTCGCACGCTAAGCTGGCACTGGAAGTTTTGAGCCACAAAAAAGCACCCTATAAAGGTGCTTAATTAGTGTAGCTCAGAGTATATGGGTTTTTAGATCTATTGGCGGCTTAGTTCAAGCGCTCTTTTAAGTTTTTACCTGCTTTGAAGCTTGGGACCTTGCTTGCTGGAATCTTCAGCTCTGCGCCAGTCTTAGGATTACGGCCAGTACGGGCTTTGCGATCTTTCACGCTAAAAGTACCGAAACCGACTAGTGAAATACTATCACCAGACTCTAAAGCGCCACCGATGCTTTCCATAACAGCGTTTAGTGCATCACCAGCTTGAGTTTTATTTAGACCACTTTTTTCAGCAATGCTATCAATTAATTCTGACTTATTCATAAAGTTTCCTTCAAGTTTAGGGAGTATAAAAAACGCTAACACCAGACATTGTATCGCTCTCATGTTATTTTAGCAACGAGCTCATGCTATTTGAGCAGTAACATTTATAGGCTTACGTACTAACAGGTCACGGCTTGCTAGCATCTTTATAGCAAGGGTACTAAAGGAGCGCAAGTCATTTTACATTTATTTGTATGCGGAACTACGTATTTGACACCTATCATTACGCAAAACATATGTATTTCTTTACTGGTATACAAAAATCCCTATTTTACGTAGTCATTGACTTTGAGTTTTGTCATCATAAATATTATCATCGCTCACGTTTTGGGCTATACGTTATAGCTTTATAGTGATGATGCTGACTAACGACCTGTCAAGTTCTCACTAAGATATAGAAACTAACGTTACTTTTTAAAATAAAAACGGTACTATGAGCGTTTAGCTGTTCAAAATTGCTCTGTGTCAAAATTACTCTATACTAAAAAAATTGCTCTATAATCATGAAGCACTGCGTTAGGCAAAAGACGCATTTATTATCTTTAACTCGTTGAACCAAACTGGATTACTTACATGAAGCGTTCTACTTTATCTCACTCTTTTCTTAATGTTGTTTTGGTTTTTGTGGAGTCGTCCCTGACTTTACTACTTCGTTTAGATCCAGAGCTACGCAAAGCTGCTTACCCCTTAGCTAAGCAAGAGACAGTGGTGTGTTTGCGCTTGTATCTGCCTCATGTCGAAGTCTACGCTACATTCAGTAATAAAGGCGTGTTGCTGGATGCCAACCTACCAATTGGACGTACTGAACCTGATGTCATCATTAACGCGTATAGCGTGCAAGTCATTAATGCCATGACTACTCATGATAGCGCCACCACTGACAAATTACAGATGCGCGGTGAAGCGATTCAAGTCAAACTGGTTAAGCAGTTTATTATGCAGCTAGGACTTGGTAGTTTGATTCAAAGTCTTATCAAAAAATTTAAGGGAGATAAAAGCAAGTCTAAGCCTAACGAGACTGAGCTTGATCAAAAAAGAGACGATTACAAACTACGCATTAAAGAGCAGCAAACCCAAATAAATACTTTGACGATCAAAAACCGTGAGCTTGAGACCACCGCAAAAGAATTGCAAAGTAAGCAAAAGATGTTAACCGTTGCTACAATTATTGCCGCAATTATCGCTGTCATATTACTCGTTACTCTGTTAGTGAGTTAACGGCGACATAATTTTATTGCTTGCTAGCTTGACTGCACACTAGGTAGTCAATGACTCAAAACTTCATACTGTTATTCTACAACACTGATACCTAGAACACTGAGACCTAGCGCTAACTGTTTAGTGCTAGGTGCATACCTTCTATCTTTCATACCCTTTATCTATAGCCGAGTAACAGTTTCTAAGTACGTTAGACGTTCCAGCTATCAGCTTGTTATCTTTAAAACCTTTAATAAAAGCGTCGTTATTACTTGTATAGACTGCTCCGATGCATGATTGTTTTTATCAATCTTAGTGATATATGCGATTAACCATTCAACCACATTTTAATCTTGACTAATTTAGTCAGGATTAAGTATAATGAACACATCGTTACCTATTATCAGTTTATATGCTGTTGTTTAATAACGCAGCGCTTCCTTTTATTGATAGCACTATATGATTGTTATTAGATCTATAACTGAATGGTTTGGAGATAACTTATGCGTTTGACTACTCGAGGTAGATATGCGGTAACCGCACTATTAGACTTGGCGTTACAGTCTAATCAGCAGGACGGTGCGGTATCATTATCGGATATTGCCAAACGTCAATCTATCTCCATATCCTACCTTGAGCAACTGTTCTCCAAACTTCGAAAGCGCGGTTTGGTGTCGAGCATACGCGGTGCATCAGGGGGTTACTATCTAGCAAAACCTCTCGATGAGATTGACGTGATGAGTATCATATCAGCTGTCGATGAGTCCGTTAATGCTATGCAATGTGAGGGACGTGGCGATTGTCAAGGCGGCAGTATGTGCTTGACTCATGATCTATGGTGCGCTCTATCCAATCATATTGAGCAGTACTTGAAAAACATAACTTTAGCGCAATTATTAGATATGAAGAACGTAAGGACAGTATCCGAACGACAAAATAACGCAAGTAATGACAATATTATCCAAGATATCAATACTATTACTTTATCGATTAGCGAGGCCAATCCAGCATGAACCAACTTATCTATTTAGACTACGCTGCTACAACACCAGTTGCCAAATCTGTAGCTGCCAAAATGAGCGAATACCTGACTGTAGATGGCGTCTTTGGTAATCCAGCGTCACGCTCGCATGGCTATGGCTGGCAGGCTGAAGAAGCTGTCGAGACAGCTCGTGGTCAAGTCGCTGAAGTCATCAATGCCGACCCTCGCGAGATTGTATTCACCTCTGGTGCTACTGAGTCTGATAATTTAGCGATTAAAGGGGCAGCACATTTTTATCAATCGCGTGGCAAGCATATTATCACCAGCAAAATTGAGCACAAAGCAGTACTGGATACTTGCCGTGAGCTTGAGCAAGAAGGCTTTGAGATTACTTATCTTGAGCCGCAAAAAAGCACAGGACTTATTCTGCCAGAACAAGTCAAAGAAGCACTACGCGAAGACACTATCTTGGTCTCTTTGATGGTTGTCAATAATGAGCTTGGAACCGTTACGGATATCGATGCGATTGGTGAGATTACCCGCGCTGCTGGTGTTGTTTTTCATGTTGATGCAGCTCAAGCTGTTGGTAAAGTAGCCATTGATGTCGAGAAGACTAAAGTCGATTTAATGAGTTTCTCAGGTCACAAAGCTTACGGCCCTAAAGGTATCGGCGCTTTATTTGTTCGCCGCAAACCTCGTATCCGTCTAAAAGCTGAGCAACATGGCGGTGGTCATGAGCGCGGTATGCGTTCAGGTACATTGCCTACGCATCAAATTGTTGCTTTAGGTGCAGCCTTTAGCCTAGCAGAAGAAAAGCGTGAAGAAGATCGCGAGCACGCTGCTAAGTTACGTCAAAAGCTTTGGGATGGTTTGCAAGATATCGAAGAGATATATCTAAATGGCGATTTAGAGCATAGCGTACCAAACATTGTCAATATCAGCTTTAACTTTGTCGAAGGTGAATCGCTGATGATGTCGTTAAAGGATTTGGCAGTATCGTCAGGTTCAGCTTGTACCTCAGCGACACTTGAGCCGTCATACGTACTACGTGCTATTGGACGTCCTGACGAGCTGGCACATAGCTCTATTCGCTTCAGCTTCGGTCGTTATACTACGGCAGACGACATCGACAGAGTTATTAAGCAGATGCATGAAGCGGTTGACAAATTACGCGCTCTATCCCCACTATGGGACATGTATCAAGACGGCGTTGATTTAGATTCAGTGGAATGGGCTGAGCACTAATATATCAGTTGAATGAATTAGTTGAATCGATAGATATCAGCTAAATTAGAAACTCAGCTAAATTAAAACATAGTATAGAACATTGTAATTATATCATTAATGTTTGACCCCAATTATCGATGAGTAAGTTGTTTTAAGATTAGCTTAGAGCGAATAAACATTTACTCATCATCTAACCAGGAGAAAACTCATGGCCTATAGCGACCAAGTTATCGATCATTACGAAAACCCACGCAACGTTGGCAACCTTGACAAAAATGCTAAAAATGTCGGTACTGGCATGGTTGGTGCACCTGCTTGCGGTGATGTCATGCGCTTACAAATCCAAGTGGATGATAACGGTATCATTGAAGATGCTCGTTTCAAAACTTATGGCTGCGGCTCAGCGATTGCCTCAAGCTCACTTGTTACTGAGTGGCTCAAAGGTAAAAGTCTTGACCAAGCAGGTGAGATCAAGAACAATGACATCGCACAAGAGCTTGCTCTACCACCAGTGAAAGTGCATTGTTCAGTACTTGCTGAAGATGCCATTAAAGCTGCTATTACTGATTACAAAGGTAAGCATGGTAGTAAGTCTGAAGCTGCTATTAGCTAAATTTTAAACTTTATCGTTTTAATTACTTAAGTATCTAAAAAGCCGCTTAGGTCATAAAGGTGACAATCACGCTTATGCTATTGTCACCTTTTAGTTTGTATTAGGATTGAATAACAAGAGTAGTTACTACCGATTATTAACTATTAATAGGAGTCGTCATGATTGAGATGACAGAACGCGCCGCTAAGCATGTTCGAGATTTTCTGGATAATCGCGGCAAAGGCGATGGCATTCGTGTTGGTATCCGTACTGCTGGCTGTTCAGGATTGGCTTATGTCCTAGAGTTTGTAGATATTCCTGATGATAATGACACTCGTTATGATAGCCGCGGTGTAAGTATATTTATTGATCCAAAAAGCCTTGTTTATTTAGATGGTTTGCTAATGGATTACGAAAAAGAAGGGCTGAACGAAGGATTCAAGTTTAGCAACCCAAACCAAAAAGGTGAATGCGGTTGCGGTGAGTCTTTTACCGTTTAGATCCTTGGATACTGTTTTTACGGCATCACCTTAAATACCGTACTCTTAAATAATAAGAATTTAGGCTGCAATTATGATGGATAGTACTATAAAGCCAGAAGATATCTCAGAAACCAAATTCGATAATTTTTTTGCTTTATTTGAGCAGCCTATCACCTTTGATATTGACAAAGACGCTCTCGATCAGCGCTTACGTGTTCTACAAAAGCGCTACCATCCTGATAATGTCGCTAAAAACATCGATAATGCTACTCAAGCCAAACAGCAATCAGAACGCACATCAGCACTGATCAATCAGGCTTATCAGACGTTAAGTGCACCTGATAGCCGCGCAGGTTACTTACTCGATATACAGGGTCAAGCTATCACAATTGAGCAGTCTATCGCAGATTTGGACTTTTTAGACGATGCTATGGATATGCGCGTTGATTTGGATGAGGCTATAGAGTCTGGTAATCAAGTCGCGTTACAACAGCTACATCCCCAAATAGCCAAACGTATCCAAACGCAGTCCGAAAGATTTAGCAGCGCTTATGAGCAGCAAGACTGGCAACAGGCCATTGATGCTACACAAAAACTAAAATTTCTTGTCAAATTAGAAGCAGATGTTAAGTCTGGTCTCGATGCAGTTGCTACTAATATTCAGGCAGACGATGATGACTTATATGTCTAACACATGCCTAATTTTAGCACTACTACTTACTATGCTATAGAGCCCATTGAATAGCATTTTTAATACCGTATAATTACCAATTATTCATATTTATCAGATCTGAGTTATCCTATGTCTTTAATGCAAATTGCCGAACCCAACCAAAGTGCACAACCTCATCAGCATCGTTTTGGTATTGGTATTGATTTGGGGACGACGCGATCTTTGGTCGCTGTGGTACGCTCAGGTAAAGCTCAGGTATTAGAAGCAAATGACAGCGTAGATACTTTGTTGCCCTCCGTCGTTTATTATCCAGTCAGCGGTAATCCTTTGGTCGGTGCGCGCGCATTGGCTCATGTAGTAGATGATCCTAAAAATACCATCATCTCAGCTAAGCGTTTTATGGGTCGCAGTCAAGCGGATATCAAATTTTCGCACCCTTACGAGTTAACAGGTAGTGCTGATGATATGCCAGCGTTTGTGACCCCTCAGGGTGAGGTATCCCCCGTTGAGGTCTCAGCACGTATCTTGATGGCGCTTGAGCAGCGTGCTAGTAGCGCTCTACCTATTGATAGCATTGAGGGTGCAGTCATCACAGTACCTGCTTATTTCGATGAAGCACAGCGTCAAGCTACCAAAGACGCCGCTCAGGCTGCGGGTATCAATGTTTTAAGGCTATTAAATGAACCAACCGCTGCGGCAGTGGCTTATGGTTTGGATAAACCAACTAAAGACAATGTAGCTCGTTATTATCTCATCTATGACTTAGGTGGTGGCACTTTTGATGTCTCTATATTAAAACTCACTGACGGCGTATTTGAAGTATTGGCTACTGGTGGTAATAGTGCTCTTGGCGGTGATGATATCGATCGTCTGTTGACCAATTGGCTTATCAAGCAGATGGATATTTTGCCAGCCGATGTGAGCTTACACGATAAGTCTGTACTAGCTCAACAAGCCAAAGCTTACAAACAGGCGCTGAGCGAGCAAGAGCAAGTTGATATCTCGCTTTTCGTCAATGGTCAGTCTTTTGAAGGTATATTGACTCGTCAAGACCTGATAACGATTGCTGATCCAGTCAATCGCCGTACCCTGATCGTTTGCGAGCAAGTCCTACGTGATGCCAAACTGACGGCTCAAGATCTTGACGAGGTTATTTTGGTTGGCGGCTCAACGCGCATGCCAGCGGTACAGCAAGTGGTCACTGAGTTTTTTGAGACAGCGCCTTTATCTAGTCTAAATCCCGATGAAGTGGTCGCTCTGGGCGCAGCGCAAACCGCACATCAGCTGGTCAATGGTAACAGTGACAGCAATCTATTACTGCTCGACGTGACCCCACTCTCTCTTGGGCTTGAAACCATGGGAGGCTTGGTAGAGGTGCTGATTCCACGAAATACCCCTATCCCTGTCAAAAAACGCCAAGTGTTTACTACTTACCAAGATGGTCAAAATGGTATGGTTATCCATGTGGTTCAAGGTGAGCGCGAGACGGTTGATAACTGCCGTTCGCTTGGGCGCTTTGAGCTCTATGGTATACCGCCCATGAAGGCCGGTTTTGCTCGTATTGAGGTGACCTTTAGCATTGATGCCAATGGACAGTTGATAGTAAGTGCTCAAGAGACAACCACCAAGACAGAAAGTCAGATCGAGATAAAACCTACTTATGGTCTCTCAGATGAACAAAAAGAGCAGCTACTCATCGCAGGATTCAAACATGCAGAAGAGGACAAGCAAGCGCGCTCGATGATAGAGACAAAAGTAGAAGCAGAGCGTGAGCTGTTAGCTTTGCAATCAGCACTCAAAGATTTTGCAGCTTTGCTGACGAAGGATGCGCAGAAGCAACTGACTGACCATATGCAAGAGTTGCACTCTGCCCTTGCAACCGATGATCTAACAAATATAGAAACCAAACAGGCTAATCTTAAACCCCATAGCGATGCTTTTGCAGCTCTCATCATGAATCAAAGTGTTAAGACTAGTATGGCAGGTACAAGTGCGCAAGATTGGTAATATGTGGGGCGTTATTTGAGTGTAGCTTTGAAACTAAGAGTACCTCTTAAGAATTTTACTCAAGCAAAATACAATATTAAATTAATCCTTTGAATATATTAGTAGCGGATATCTATTTTATGCCAAAAATCACTGTACTCCCTCATTTTGAAACTTGCCCAGAAGGCGCTGAAGTTGAGCTAAAAGCTGGCGATAATTTATGCAAAGCGCTGTTAGAAAAGGGCATTAAGATTGAGCACGCCTGCGAGATGTCAAAAGCCTGTACCACCTGTCATGTAGTGGTACGCAAAGGTTTTAGTAGTTTAGATGAGATGGATGATATTGAGGCTGATCTACTAGATCGTGCTTGGGGGTTAGAGCCTGACTCACGACTCTCTTGTCAGGTTATGTTAGAAGATGAAGACTTAACTATCGAGATTCCTAAATATACGCTCAATCATGCCAAAGAGAATCACTAAACTTTAAGATGTTTGATGAAAAAAAGCCAGTTATTACGTAATAACTGGCTTTTTTTAATAAATAAGTCTACTTTAGGATTCAGGATTTTTTTCTTCTTCTTGCATACGCTCAAGTGCCAAGTGCAGACCGCGTCTAATGTCTTTATAGTCATCGTCCTTCATGTCTTTAAAGTTCAAATGCAAGTTAAATCCAGGTAGCGTCTGATCAATCCATTTGGACAAACGACCACTATTGATATCTGGATCTAATACTTGCCAAGCACTAACTTTGTCGTCAAAGCCTTTTAGCTCGTAGTCACCCGCGAACTGACACTCGTAGTCATGACAGATGTAATCATAAGTATTCTGACTGATTAAAATCTCACCCTTGTTAGCACTAAGCTCAAGCCTTGATGCCAAGTTTGCCTCTCTACCTATAAGCGTATAACTTAGGCGACTACTACTACCAAAATTACCAACATGACAGTAGCCCGTTGTGACACCGATACGTATGTCGAGACCATCAAACCCTAATAGCCGCCATCTTTGTCGTAGCGAGCGCATCTCACGGCGCATATCTACGGCCATCGCTACGCAGTCCAAAGCATCTTGACGCGCGCCGCGACTATCAGGCTCGCCAAAAAAACATACCATGCCATCACCGATAAACTTATCGAGTACAGCACCATGTTTGCTTGCGATTGTAGTCATGCAATACATATAAGTGTTTAGGATGTCTGCTAGATTATCTGCACTAAGACTGTCTGATAATTCTGTAAACCCTGCAATATCAGAGAACATGATAGACAACTTAACGCGTTTGTTCGAAACGCTAACCGGACTATCTGTTTTTACGATAGGTTGCCAGATCTGCGGCGGTACAAAACGGGTGAGTTTGTTAATAACTGAGACCATAGTAGTCAAGCGCTTAGTGGACTGAGCAACACTTGACTCAAAAGTTATATATTTGCGATAAAAATATTGAAATTGGAAAAGCATGACTAGGCTACTGGCCAGCAATATCATTGGAGGTAGCCAGCTGCCCTCACAGTCCATACCAGCCCCATTTAAGGTGACACTAACATAATAAAAGATGAGGATGGTTACGATTGAAACCGTCGCCAGTTTGATGCGGTTTTCAGGATGACTGACGATAATACGCACACCGACAAGTAAGGCTAAGCTCAGCGAAATAACCGTACAGAGTTGGACTGATCCTATGACAACTGAGAGTAAAAAAACAACGATATTGGACGTCCAAAAACTAGTTTGACGTCGATAGTTATAAACCAATATCATCAGTGTTGGTAAGCTGATGATTACAAGTAGCGCCATAGAAGAAGGACTAAAATTAAAGTATAGGGCGATAAGCGCGACACTAAATAGCAGAACGAATACTTCTGGATAGTCAAATTGATAAATCTCTTCATCTTTAGCTAACGTTGGCGGTCTCAATAAATCCCAGATTGCCATAGTTGTCGCCCGCTTTTGATGAATGGTAAAGAGTGGTTATTGTAGGTTGATGCTTATGATCTATGCGTTATCATTTATAATATAGGCTATCATTATACTTTATTATAAGTTAATAAATATGCAAAAGGCATGCCATTGACGACCAAAAAACCTCCAGTCATTACTTATGTGATAGTAAGTGATGACTGGAGGTTTGTGATTTTTCTTTTATTATTACGCAGTTAAATTTTGAGGTATAACTTAAATTCAAAAAAAGTATGTTGTAATACTTACATCTGCCAATCAAAAGGCATCTGATGATGACCGCGTAATGCCATCATAAGTGTTTGCTGCATCTGTGACATGATATCGTTAGTGTACGGAACCGCTGATACGCCCCATACTGGATTTGGCCATTGCATGTCGTTTTGGTAGCGCACGATGTGATGAAAGTGAAGCTGGGGAACTTGATTACCAAGGGCGGCGACGTTCATCTTGTCCGCTTGAAAGGTCTTGGCGAGTTGACTTGATAACCAGCTTGATTCGCGCAAAAACTGTGCTTGATCGGTATCTGACAACTCATATAGTTCTTTGACGCCTGTAACGCGAGGTACCAAAATCAGCCAAGGGAACTGACAATCATTAATCAAACGGCACGTTGACAACGGAAAATCACCCACTAAAAAACTATCAGCGGCAAGCTTAGGATGCAATTGAAACATAATGACGGTTTCTCTCATTAAAAAAGCAAAAGTACAGTCTGACTATTTTATCAGGTATCTTTGCGATAAAACAGTCACACACACTACCAACTTGAAAAGATCCTAAGCCGCATCGGCGACCAGATGATCGCTAAAATACTTGAGCAGCTCTTGAACAACAGCGACTCGCTGCTGAGGCGTTACAAGTTTATCAGCATTTTGATAGCGAATACCGGAAGCACCGTTCATACGGTAGTGCTTGTTATTAGACTGAATGAGCTTGATAATCGCTAGTGCATCGACAGGCGTATCTGGCGCAAACTCCAACGTTAGACTACTACTACTTGAATCTATCTTATTAATCATAAGTGGCTCTGCTTGTATACGTAGTCCGTGAATCGCAAACAGCTGATTGGTCTGATCTGGCAGTATACCAAAACGGTCTATCATCTCCGTACGGATATCGGTGAGCGCATCTTTATCATCAGCGTTGCTAATGCGCTTATAGAACAATAAGCGCTGATGCACGTCATGTAGATACTCCTCTGGTATGAGCGCTGAAGCATGCAGATTAATCTCGCTAGTAAGCGATAGTGGCGTACTCAAATCAGGCTCCTTACCTGCTTTAATCGCTTTGGTTGCGCGCTCTAGCATATCCATATAAAGACTAAAGCCAATGGCCTGCATATTACCACTTTGCTGCTTACCGAGTATCTCGCCAGCACCTCGAATTTCCAAATCTTCGCTGGCAAGCATAAAGCCTGCACCCAAAGTATTAGCGCGCTCAATAGCATGCAAACGTCTTTTGGCATCGCCTTTTAGACCTTTGATAGAAGGTACTAATAAATAGCAATAAGCCTGATGATGGCTACGACCGACTCGTCCACGCAGCTGATGAAGTTGCGCCAAACCAAACTTGTCAGCGCGTTCAATGATAATAGTATTGGCATTAGGGACATCAATGCCTGTTTCGATGATGGTTGAACAAATAAGAACATTGAATTTCTTATGATAAAACTGCTGCATGACTTGTTCAAGTTGACGCTCTTGCATCTGTCCATGAGCGACGCCAACGCGCGCCTCTGGTACTAGCTCGCGCACCGTCTCAGCCATACGCTCAATACTTGCCACGTCATTATGCAAAAGGTACACCTGACCTCCGCGTAGTAACTCACGCAAAATCGCCTCTTTCATCAGCGACTCTGTCTTTTGCATCACAAAGGTTTTGATAGATAGTCGACGTGCAGGCGGGGTTGCGATAATCGACATATCACGCATACCTGAGAGCGCCATATTGAGCGTACGAGGAATAGGCGTAGCTGTCATCGACATACTATCCACATCAGTCTGAATGGCTTTAATACGCTCTTTATGACGCACGCCAAATCGATGCTCTTCATCGACAATCATAAGCCCTAGGTTTGAAAACTTTACATCAGGTTGCAGAAGTTTATGGGTACCAATAACGATATCGACTTTGCCTGCTGCAAGATCGGCTAATACCGTATCCTGATGTTTCTTGCCACCAAAGCGTGAAAGCGTCTCTATACGTAAGGGCCAATCAGCAAAACGATCACGGAAATTATCTTCGTGTTGACCTGCTAGCAACGTTGTTGGCACCAATATCGCTACCTGATAACCAGCACTGACGGCGATGAAAGCTGCGCGCATAGCAACTTCTGTTTTACCAAAGCCAACATCACCACAAATAAGTCGATCCATAGGTTGGTTTTGTTTCATGTCCTCCATGACCGCATGAATCGCATTGGCCTGATCAGGAGTCTCCTCAAAAGCGAACTGACTAGCAAATAGTTCGTACTGAGAGATATCTATTTTGAAATGGATACCTACTTTGGCCTCGCGACGCGCTTGCATATTTAGGAGCTCAGCTGCCACGTCATGGATTTGTTCTAGCGCTTTTTGTTTGGCGCGATCCCACTTACCACTACCGATTTTGTGCAATGGCGCAAGCGCAGGATCACCGCCGCTATAACGATTGATCATCTGTAAATTGGCGACTGGCACATAAATACTCGCATCATCTGCGTATTTTAGATGAATGAACTCTTGCTCACCGTCGCCAACATCGAGAGTAATTAGCCCGTTGTAGCGACCGATGCCGTGCTCGATATGTACAACTGGACTACCCTCGATGATCTCAGTGACGCTCTTGACTAAAAACTCTTCTGATACACCGCTCTGCCTGCGCCTACGAGTTTGTAAGACTTGTCTTCCAAATAGCTGCGTCTCACTGATAAGCACTAGACGCTCAGGCACATAAACACCGCGCTCGATAGGCGCTACTGTCAGACCCACTTGCGGGCGAGCATTCTCGTTTACTGTACTAATTTTATCAACGGCCAAAAAATCTGCAAAGCTGCTATAAGATTGGATATCGATCTTACCTTTAAACAGCTCAATGAGAATCTCCCGACGCCCAGCGGTTTCGGCAACAATCAATACGGGCGTACCCGTTTGCATTTGCAATGCTAAGAACGCTAGTAGCTCGGATAAAGGTTCCGCTTTTTGATGATTGACAGGCAGCTGCGGCGGTATTTGTGCGCTTAGCGTGGTTACGCCTTTTTTCTTATTAGGTACTTGGTCTATCGCTACTTCTGATGAAGCCACAGAAGAGGTATCTATTGCTGCTAGTTTATCACTAGCACTCATAATCACTCTTGGATAGTGATTGAGATGCTCGTTTAGCGCATTTGATAGTAAATACAATAGTTCAGGAGCGACGATAGGCTTGTCAATATCATGGCGACGCTCTTCATAACGGCGCTGAATCTGTGACCAGTAATCTACTTGCTTCTCATTAATAAATTCGTCGGTGATGAATAGAGCATCTTTTGGAAAATAGGAGAATAAACTACTTTGATCCTGCCAGTCTTTTAGATCAAAAAATAGTGGCTGGTAGTACTCCAGTCCACTACTGGCGATGCCTGCCATTACATCTTTATGTAGCTCAAACTTACGGCTGCTCGTATTAGGAAACATTGCTGCAAAATTAGTGCGAAAAGTCTCGCGGCCTTCGTCAAGTGGGAACTCTTTTGCGGGCAGTATTTGGAACTGAGTAATTGGTTTTGAGATATCTGGCAATTTATGTAGTAGCGATAACGATTCTTTAGCCATACTCGTATCATTGCCACTAAGCATCGCTTTGAGATCATCAGCCGTCAAAGTACGCTGAGTTTGCGGATTGAAAAAGCGAATGGTCTCAATCTCATCATCAAACAGATCTAAACGTAGTGGAAACGGCTGCCCCATCGCAAAAATATCTATGATACTGCCACGTACCGCAAACTCTCCTGGCTCAAAGACATTATCGACTGAACGATAGCCTGCCTTGATCAGTAGCTCGCGCTGGGTATTGATGTCGAATTGATCGCCCACACTCAGATCAAAATGCTGACCGATGAGCCAACTTGGGGGTGCTACGCGATGCATCAATGCCTGTACAGAGATTAGCAGTACACCTGAGGTCGGCATATGTGTCAGCAGATTGATGCGCTCGCTGACAATATCTTGATGCGGCGATAGCTCATCATAGGTCAAGGTCTCCCAATCGGGAAACACATAAGCATCAACCCCGCAAAAGGCTAACTCAGTCTCTATCTGATTGAGCTGATTTTGATCGCGAGTGACCACAACTTTAAGTCGATCTGTCAGCTCCCATAATGGTGATGTCATCAAACTTGCCAGCCATAAGCTACCAACAGCGCCATGAGTTGGCGCAAGCCAGCGATTTTGGGCATTGTCGATAGGAAATAGCTGTTGATTGATAGGAGCAAAGGCGTCAGTTAAAGCAGTGATAGGCATAAAAGATAAGATCAAAGTTAGGAGTCAGAGGACTATTATACGAATATTTTGCTGATTGACCAAAATGTATGCCGTAACGGTTTGTCACTCAGATATATATAAGCTCACTATTGTAAAGCTTTAGTCATATGTATCGATGCGTACATTCATGTATGGTCTTTTTTGACAAAAAAACCCTAGCACGAGAGCTAGGGTAAATGGCGTTTAGAGAATAGCTAAGACTTTATAGGTATAGATATCCAACTAAATAAGTGACTTACTACTAGCAATCATGCCATTATTATCCGCATAAATATACATACCAGAATTGAGAGTCAAATCGCCAAAACTAACTTCTATATCTGTTTGACCTTCATCGCGGCGCGTCGACTTGCGCGGGATGCAGCCTAGTGCCATTACCCCTATCTCCATCTGTGCCATATCATCCACGTCACGAACACAGCCGTAGACTATGACTCCTTCCCAGCCGTTATCGATTGCAGATTGGGCGATCATATCGCCTAACAGTGCACAGCGCATAGAGCCGCCGCCATCAACAACCAGCACTTTACCCTCACCGTTTTTATCCTTGCCATCACTATTGAGTAGCGATTTAACACGGCTATTATCTTCAAAACATTTTACGGTCACTATCTCACCGCAAAACTTATCTTTTGCCCCAAAACTATAAAAAGATTTGCCTTCTATATTAGGCAAACATACCTGTGATTCGGGATTGGCATCTAATAAATCACAGGTGACAAAATTCTCTTTGGTCATGGCTAGAGACTCTGACATAACAAAAACTCCTTTTATAATGGTTAACTATGCGATAATTCTTACCGTCATTTAATATTGCTTAGGCTATTCATTGATACTAATTTAAGATTTGACGCGAGTCATGGAGAGCATGGCTTTATTTTCAATAATCGTCGTCTTGGCAGCGTCTTCAGTATGGTAATCGCTAAACTTGCGGCGCTCATATATCCCTTGTGCACTCATAGTCATCGCATTGGCAACCCGCTTTGCTGATATAGGATGCAAGGGCAGAGATTCCGATACCAAAGGTGATATCAGCCCAAATAACGTCTGACTGATATTCTCTAAGGGGCGACCTTTATGTTTGCCAAGTAATAGCGAGGGGCGAAAAACCACTAAATCAGCAAAGCTCAATGCCTCAATGGACTGCTCCGTCTCTGCTTTGACTCGATTATATGAAAACCTGCTATCGACATCTGCATTCATTGATGATAACAAAAAGAAGTTCTCCACTCCTTTATCACGGCATAGTTGGGCAAAACAGACATTATAATCGTGATCGACTTTGCGAAAAGCCTCATCACTGCCCGCCTGTTTTTTGGTCGTACCCAGACAGCTAAAAGCATCAGTGGTTTTGTCCACGTTCACACTAGCAAAGACTTCACTCAAATTATCAAAATCATTAACTTGATAAAAACGCATACTAGTATTGATGTAACGTGGCGGGCGCCTTGCAATGACAATCAGCTTATCGTATAACTCACTTAGCTGCTTAACTAAATGCTGTCCAACCAACCCTGTTGCACCTATTATAATGGCTTTTCGCTGCATATTTTATCCAACTATATTCTGATAATGTTGTTATTTCTCTATTTTTAGTCATCAACTTAAGCTGCTTTGGATAACTAATTGTGAATACGACACAACAACAGTTATTCCTGAAATAATTAAAAGTTAATTGATATACAAATAGTATTATCTATCGTTTTCCGTACATAACGCGACTGCACATCTTTTAATTGAAATACTTTGTAAGAGTGACTCTTAGACTAATCATACCTAAGTTAGTCGACAACTGATGCCGTTATATCCATTATATTGTAAGAGATTTTGTCTATATAACCTCATTAATTGCTGAATGATTGCTGTATGGGTATGCAAGGTACTACTCGTAAGTCATCTTTGGCCGATAGCACGCAAATATATTGTTCTAGGCGCAATAATTTGTTAAGATAACCGGCTTTACACGTTGAAGCTGTCTAATTATTCCAGATATCTTCGACGTTTAGATGACCTATTTATTTGGCATTGACATCATGTTTGATGAGACGGCTGCTCGTCAATGATGACAACCAAATCCATAATCGCAATTGACATTCATTTTTTATCTGTCTTTTACCAAGGAGATACGCGTGGCTAATACCGCACAAGCTCGTAAACGCGCTCGTCAAAACACCAAACGTCGCCAACATTCAGCATCACAGCGCTCAATGGTTCGTACTTATCTAAAACGCATTGATGCGGCTATCGAAGCCAAAGATTATGACGCGGCTACTGAAGCTTACAAGCAAGCAGTGCCAGTTCTTGATCGTATGGCTGACAAAGGTATTATTCATAAGAATAAAGCCGCTCGTCGTAAGAGCCGTCTGAACAAAACTATTAAAGGCTTACAAGCTTAATAACGTAAGTTTATTAACGATAGTGTTCAACCAAAAAACCTTGCCATAGCGGCAAGGTTTTTTTATGTTTACTGCTATAGTCTTCGTCTGCTCCTGCTCTATCGCCAACTAACCTCTGGAGGTAAGAGTAGATTATCTTGAGTGAATCCTGCGGTTGAATAACGCTCTAGTAAACTAATAACAGAACGACTATAAACCTCACCGCGCCAAATAAAGTGAGCGCTCGCCTTATCAAAGGGGGCGTCATCGAACCACAAAAACACCCCTTCCATCATTTTTGGCCAGTCGTTCCAGTCAATCTCAGGCATATCTAACATTACCGCTAAAAATGCTGATAACAAAGTATCATGGCTTACTGCCAGCATCAAATGTCCTTTTTGCGGCTGATGCTGATAAAAAAGTGACAAAATATCAAGTCCGCCTTGGTGAGCGTTTTTGGTGCCCTCTAAACTACCTTGTAAAAACCGGTTGATAAAGTTTAATACACCAACCTCTTTGAATACTTTACTTGCAATCTCAGGCTCAGTGACTAAGCTCCCAGGCTCAACAAGCAGTGACTGATGAATGATACTACGCTGTAGACCTGCGCCCTCTTGCATGAGCTGCGCGGTATCAATGCAGCGCCCAATAGGACTTGAGATACTATCAACATCGAGCGAGTACGGCAGATGACTATGCAACCAACGACCCCAAGACTTTGCTAATACGCGACCTTTAGGCGTAAGAGGCAGCTGATCACTGGCAAATCCATTACCATCAGAGCGCGTACGTAAGGAGTGCCTAGTAAATAGAATTAAGCGCTCGTTTTCAGGTAGCAAACTAACCGACGACATCATACTCTCAGGCAGATGCGAAGGTGCAGGGACGCTAGGCTTATATATCTTGCCATAATCTGACTGCACGTTATCTATACTCTTATCCATAGTATCAAGCCTAGCAAAATTGCACTTTGATGAGGAAAATTTGACTGTGATGCATTAAAACCTATTGTAAAAAAACTTCTTATGAAACTAATTTGTTATAAAACTAAATGAGTCGCTATATATTCACCAACGTCATATTAACCAACGTCAATTACTCTATCCCATGCAAATTCTATCGCTGTACTGCTGACTTCATTAGGATAAGCGCGCGGGTTGACGATGACTCGTGTGTTATTAATACGATAATCAAACGCCTCGTGAGTATGGCCATGTACCCAAAGCATGGGCGCCCACGGCTCAAACATCCAAGTAGATAAGTCACTGACAAAAGCGGCATTACTGGGCAGAGTGGCGTACTTCTCAGATACTGATAACGGACTAATACTATGATGACTCATGACTATAGTTTTTTTGCCAAGCTGTTCTGCGGTTATTAATGCTTGCTGCAACCATGCTCGATGCTTGGCATGTATCTCCATCGACAACTCAGGTGAGAACATGTGATCACCTGCATAAATTCGATTGTAATCACGCATAAAGCGTTTAGCGACCTCCATAGTATCGGCGTTTGCTTGATACTGATAGTCCGTCCATAGCGTACAGCCTAATAGACGCACATCACCGATATCCATGTGTTGACACTGTAAAACTCGTACGCCTATTTTCGTCTTAGGATCGAAGTTATCCCAAGTGGCAAGCTTGTGATCAAAGTCTAGTATGTTTTCACCAAAATATTCATGATTACCCGCAACTGTGATAACAGGAACGGCTAGGCGATGAGCTTGTTCTTGTAGCCATGGCATACCACTATCACTATTAGCAGTGTCACCTGCCACTAAGACGATGTCAGCGTCCGTCTTAGGAATATGTCCTATTGGATGCGACTGTCTGGCATAACTGTCTATGTGCAAATCACTTACAATCTGTAGTTTCATAGGATCCAATATTAGTAAAGAGTACAAAATATTTATATAACTCTAAAATTTCGAGTTGTTATATAAAAGGTTATCTTGTATGGATAATAAAGTGTTATCAAGTTTAGCACTGATTGACTCTACCACAAAAAATAAAAAGACAACACAAAGGTTGTCTTTTTATACTAGTAACGTTTTGATTTAGTAGGCAATTAAAGCGTTGCCAAAATCTCTTGTAGCTTAGCAGTAGGGTTTTTATCTTGAGTAATAGAGCGACCAATAACCAGGTAATCGGAACCATTATCCAATGCCTGATGTGGCGTACAAACTCGTTTTTGATCGTCTACATTATCTTCAGGTAAGCGTATGCCTGGTGTGACTAATTTAAAATTACTATCGCACAGTCTTCTTAGCACTTTGGCTTCTTGTGCTGAACAGACAACCCCATCGAGACCTGCTTGCTCAGTTAGCTTGGCTAAGCGACTCACTTGTGTGTCTAAGCTGTCATTAATGCCGATCTGTGTCAAATTATCTTGACTCATAGAGGTCAGTACAGTTACAGCTATCAATAAAGTGTCAAAATTGCCTGCTATCAAACGTCGCTTCGCTAGTGACATAGCATCAAAGCCAGAGCTTGCGTGAACGTTCACCATCCAGATACCTAAATCAGCGGCAGCTAGTACTGCCTGCGCAGTCGTATTAGGAATATCATGAAACTTTAGATCTAAAAAAATCTCAAATCCGCGTTGATGTAAAGCTTTTATAGCACTCGGTCCTGATTGCGTAAAAAGCTCTTTGCCTACCTTTAAGCGGCAAAGGCTTGGATCTAGTTGATCCGCTAATGCTAACGCAGAATCTAGAGTATTATTATCAAGTGCGACAATAATTGGAGAACGATTTACATCATTAGTCATAGTCGAGTCATTTTGTTTATTAGCGTTATACTTAAACCTTTAAATACAGCATTTACTACCGTTTATGTTTATTCAGAGTAGTATCGCCAGTTTGATTTGTATTAGCATCACTCACCGCTTTATTTACCCTAGCGCCATAAACAGCTTCATCAATTGTCGGTGCATTGGCTTGACGATCGATCGCCACATTAGCCTGTGTCAGTTGATCTTGAAGATTTTTATTCTCTTTTTGCAGGCGCGATATCTCCCACTTGTTCTGAAAGACGCGGAAAATCAATAACGCTAGTAGCAAACCTATAACAATACCAAGTGCCAAGCAAATAATCAGCAGCAACCCTAGATTCATCGCAGGGGCTTGCGAAAATAGTAGATTGACTTCGATGTCAGTATTATTGACAAGCACTAAGCCTAAAGCATAGGCAAAGCTCAAAAATAGGAGTACAAATAGTATGAAGCGCATCAGATGAGTACCTTGTTATTTTAATATAAAAAGCTTGGGAGAAGGTCAATGACAAAATAGTGATTAAAATAGGTCGCTATAAGCGTAGTTAAAGGTCGATATTATAACTTTTAATCTACTACAGTCTCGTTTACAGCTTCGCGTAATGCTTTACCTGGTTTAAAATGTGGAATAGCTTTGGCAGGTACTGGTACACTCTCTCCAGTTTTTGGATTACGTCCCGTACGCGCGCGGCGATGATGTAAACAGAAACTACCAAATCCGCGCACTTCAACTCGACCATCGTTGGCTAAAGTATCTACCATAAGGTCGATGATCTCTCTAACTGCCTCGTCAACAACGTTATCATTGATGGTGTCACAATCGGCGCTCAAATTACTGATGAATTCGGATTTATTAATTGTCTGCTGCATTGGTACATATGCCTTATTAATTAATAACAATGACTATGTGACTATCTTTATAGCCACTGTCACTATGCCGTCAATCGACATAGAACAATATCATTATTAGTGAATAATTCGTATTTACTGTATGAAAATCATTGATTTACATATTATTACCCATTACCTCAAATGATAACGGAAATTGTCGTAAATAGAAATAAGAGTTTGTTCGTTTATCAAAAAATAGTAATAAAAAAAGCGACCGAAGTCGCTTTTTTTATTACCGAAATATAATAATTATTGCATTTGCTCTTTGATTAGATCACCAATTGTTTTTGGCTGAGCATCAGTTCCTGACGCTGCTGTAGTACCTGTGCTACCAAGATCTTTAATCGCTTGACGCTCTTCAGCTTCGTCTTTTGCTTTGATAGACAAGTTGATGTTGCGTGTTTTACGATCAACACTTATGATTTTAGCCTCGACATCATCACCAACCGTTAGATGCTTAGTCGCATCTTCAACGCGGTCACGCTGAATCTCAGAGGCACGCAGGTAAGCTTCAACTTCGTCAGCAAGTTCGATAGTCGCGCCTTTAGCGTCAACTTCTTTCACTTTACCATTAACGATAGCACCGCGATCATTATTGACCAAGTACTCGTTGAATGGATCAGAGCTTAATTGCTTCACACCTAGACTGATACGATTGGCTTCTGAGTCTACAGATAATACCATCGCTTCTACGGTGTCGCCTTTATTGTAATTACGGATAGCATCTTCGCCAGTTTCGTTCCAAGAGATGTCTGACAAGTGAACTAGGCCATCAATACCACCGTCTAGACCGATAAAGATACCGAAGTCAGTGATTGATTTGATCGTACCAGTAATTTTATCACCGCGCTCATGTTTCTTATCAAACTCATCCCATGGGTTAGCTAGAGTCTGCTTGATACCTAGGCTAATACGGCGACGTTCTTCATCGATATCAAGAATCATTACTTCAACTTCATCACCCACTTGAACAACTTTTGATGGGTGAATGTTTTTGTTGGTATGATCCATCTCTGATACGTGTACTAGACCTTCGATGCCTTCAGAAATCTCAGCAAAACAACCATAATCAGTTAGGTTAGTAACGCGTGCTTTAACAACGCTACCCACTGGGTATGTGCCGCCAACGTTATCCCAAGGATCAGTACCAAGTTGTTTTAGACCTAGGCTAACACGATTGCGCTCACGGTCAAACTTCAATACTTTAACTTTTAGATCTTGACCAACTTCAACCACCTCAGATGGGTGCTTGATACGGCGCCATGCCATGTCAGTGATATGCAATAGACCATCGATACCACCTAGGTCAACGAATGCACCGTAATCAGTAAGGTTCTTAACGATACCTTCGATCTCGATACCTTCTTCAAGCTTGTTCAGTAGCTCTTCGCGCTCAGCTGAGTTTTCAGCTTCCATGACCGCACGGCGGCTAACCACAACGTTGTTGCGTTTTTGATCAAGTTTGATGACTTTGAATTCTAGCTCTTTGCCTTCAAGATGCGTCGTATCACGGATAGGACGTACATCTACTAATGAGCCTGGTAAGAACGCGCGGACTGAACCGATATCTACAGTGAAACCGCCCTTAACTTTGCTTGAGATGATACCCTTTACGATTTCATCATTGTCAGCGATTTTTTCAAGGAAGTTCCAAGTTTCAACACGTTTAGCTTTTTCACGTGACAGCAAGGTTTGACCCATGCCGTTATCAACCGCTTCAACTACGACATCAACACTATCGCCAACTTCAACTTCAAGCTCGCCTTCTTCGCTTAAAAACTCTTCACGAGCGACGATACCTTCAGATTTCAGACCAGTATCTACTGTGATCCAGTCATTATCGATGGCAACGACAGTACCGTTAATGACCGAGCCACGCTCGATATCAAGACCCGTCTCTTCGATGCTCGCTTCAAATAGTTCAGCAAATGATTCCATTATGTCTACCTTTGTATAGCCGTATCCTGTCCAGCACAGTACGGATCAAATTTATGAGCATACAAAACGAGATACTGGTTTTATATCCTATATACTCATATAAAAAAACGATAATTACTAATAATCTATTATACAAAAATCACTAGTAACCATTGACCCTTTATTTACTTTTAATAGATGACTTATTCTCTATTCTACAATTTTATACTAAAAGCGTTTGAGTAGATATTTTTATATTAAAAAATCTTTTAAAAACAAATACCTTGTCCTTGACAATACGCTTTTATTTGTTGATAAACCTCATCAGCATCTAGTGTTGAGCTATCGATATACAGTGCATCTGTAGCAGGCTTTGATGGTGAAGCATCGCGGTTCTCATCACGCTCATCACGCGCTTTTATGGTGTTTAGAATTGCGTCAAAATCTGCCTGTTGCCCAGACGTGTTCAATTGAGCGACACGCCTCTTGGCACGAGACTCAGCGCTAGCGCTTAAAAATATCTTGGCATCCGCATTAGGAAACACAACCGTACCCATATCGCGTCCATCTGCTACTAATCCTGAACGCGTTGCCATATCTTGCTGTAGTGCTAGTAATGCTTCACGTACCGAAGGAAAAACCGCAACTTGCGAAGCATAGCCACCTACAGTTTCATTACGAACTTTTTGACCCACTATCTTGCCATTGACGACGATATCGATACATACCGATTCATGATTGAGTTCAAAGGCAATATGTAAATCCTGCGTCAATGCTAGTAGTGCGGCCTCATCTATAGGCTGAGTGGTATCAGAGCTGATCAATCCTGCTTCAAACGCTTTTAGACCAACGATGCGGTATAAGGCTCCAGAGTCTAGCAACTGATACTCTAAATCTTTTGCCAAGCGCCATGCCGCCGTACCCTTACCTGCGCCACTTGGTCCGTCAATACATATAATAGGATAATAGTGCTTGGTTGGCGTACTGCTATCGATAGCGGACATAGCGTCAGTCATAAAGCTCGCTTAGAGAAGAGACTTTTAAATAGGGCGATATTATAGCAAAAATTTGCGCTTATCACTAGATACAACCTGATTATCTTGTTACTCAATTACATTACTTTTTGTTTCTTTACATTCTGGCGACGCTGGCGGAAAAAGCTTTTGAGTATGTGGCTGCACTGAGACTCATACAAGCCATCAAAGGTTTGGATACGATGATTATAAAAAGGCTGCACTGGCAAGTCCATTTGACTACCGACCATACCCGCTCGTGGCTCGCTTGTAGCATATATAAGTCTGTCTACACGGGCGTGAATGAGGGCACCGATACACATAGTACAAGGCTCCAGCGTTACATATAGTGTGGTCTGCAAGGGTAGACGGTAATTTTTTAGGTGAGAACAGGCCTCTCTTAACGCAATTATCTCAGCGTGAGCGGTGGCATCACATCTTCCGATAGGCTCGTTAAAGCCTTGTCCGATTATCTGGTTGTCATGTACTAGTATTGCCCCTACAGGCACCTCACTTTTGGTCGCACCTAGCCTCGCTAAGTCAATTGCTTGTGCCATCCATCTGACGTCGTCAAGGCACCATAATTTGTGCTCAGAGACGTCTTTCGTAGCAGCGTCTAATGGTCGTAGATTATTATTAGTACTAGTCATTACTGTGGCAGTTGCCAGTCAATAGGTGTCTGATCATGCTGCACTAAATATTCGTTGGTCTTGGAAAACGGTTTTGAGCCAAAGAAGCCGCCACGATTGGCTGCTAATGGTGAAGGATGCACAGCAGTTAGGATCAAATGCTTATCTGTGTTGACATATTTTCCCTTCTTCTGTGCCTTACTACCCCACAAGATAAAAACGGTATGTTCTGTCTGCTCATTGATGGCATTGATTACCGCATCAGTGAATTGCTCCCAGCCTTGATTTTGGTGGCTATTAGGCTCGCCTTCTCTAACAGTTAGCGAGCTATTTAGCAGTAGCACACCTTGCTGCGCCCAATAGGTCAAGTCGCCATGCTTCGACGTCGTTGTGCCTATATCATCAGCCATCTCTTTTAGCACGTTATTTAATGAAGGTGGTTTGGGAATCGTTTTGGGAACAGAGAACGATAGACCCATTGCCTGTCCTGGGCGATGATAAGGGTCTTGACCTAAGATCACGACTTTGACTTTAGATAATGGCGTTAGATTGAACGCATTAAACATCAAAGGTGCTGGCGGATAAATACTATCATTCGACTGATAAGCCTGCTTTAAAAACTCACGAAGCTCATCCATGTTATCGGATGTCAGCTCATCCTCTAACGCCACTTTCCAGTCCAATGGCAAGCGAACTTTGTCTAAAATCTCCTTTTTTTCAGCGGCGCTCTTACTCGAGGTAACATCTAACGGCTCATCAAATAAGTTCATAATTATTTATCTCATCTATGTTTCAGTTTCTATTATAAAAATCATAATAGCAAAAACATTCAAGGTATTTCGTTATAAATTTTAACCAAAAAAACGGCTACCCTAGTATAAGCGGTAACCGTTTCTGCCTGATCATACTAATTGAACTAGCTCGCTACAGACTCAGAATCTGAGCGTGGCTCATGGGTTTCAACAACAGTTAATATAATACGACTATCAGATGAGCCTTTGTCTGAGATAATCTCACTGTCTTTATTGAGCTTGATACTATCTTCATCTGATGCATCGATATCTTCAGGCTCTAGCGTTAGATGAACGACCCCGCCGTTAACTAAATCACCGAACAATATCATACTGGCTAGTGGTTTTTTGATCTCATCTTGAATCAAGCGCTGCATGGGACGCGCGCCCATGAGACGATCGTAGCCTTTTTGCGCGAGATAATCGCGAACCTCATCGTCAATCTCTAAGGTTACTTGCTTATCATCGAGCTGAGCTTGCAGCTCAACCAAGAACTTATCAACGACTGAAACGACCACAGACGTATCTAGTGCATTGAACTGAATAGTAGCATCTAAGCGATTGCGGAATTCTGGAGTAAAGACGCGCTTCAGCGATTCTGTATTATCACGGCTATGGTCTTGCTGCGTAAAGCCCATAGAGGAGCGGCTAATGCTGTCAGCACCGACGTTAGTTGTCATAATAACGATAACTTGCTTAAAGATAGCAACACGGCCATTATTATCAGTTAGGGTACCATGATCCATCACTTGCAAGAGTAAGTTAAAGACATCAGGGTGCGCTTTTTCGATCTCATCAAGGAGCAATACACAGTGTGGATGCTGATTAATCTTTTCAGTGAGCAAGCCGCCTTGATCAAATCCGACATAACCTGGAGGTGCACCGATCAAACGTGAAGCCGTATGGGCCTCCATATACTCGCTCATATCAAAGCGAACGAGTTCAACGCCTAACAGATTAGCGAGCTGACGTGAGACCTCGGTCTTACCGACACCTGTGGGACCTGCAAACATAAACGAGCCAATAGGTTTGTCCGGAGCTTTTAGACCTGCGCGTGAGAGCTTGATGGCATCAGCCAGCGTAGCAATGGCTTCGTCTTGACCAAACACGAGACGCTTAAGATCACGATCTAGATGCTCAAGAATACTCTTGTCATCGCTCGATACAGATTTTGGCGGAATGCGAGCAAGCTTGGCCACAATCGCCTCGATGTCAGAGACATCGATCTTCATCGGCGGCTTTTTGCTAGTTGCAGACTGCAAATCATCTAACGTGATATTTTTTGCATCTGCTATCGCTGCATCAGCTTCATCTTTCATCTCATTGTCGATATCTAGATCTATCTCGCTAATGGGATCATCAAAATCCTTTTCAAGATCGGCGATAAAGCTCTCTTCAGCTTTGATATCCTCAGCATCAGGAATGACCCCTAAACGCTTGTACGCGCCTGCCTCATCAATGACATCGATAGCTTTATCTGGTAAAAAACGCTCGTGAATGTGCTTGGAGGACAGCTCAACCGCAGTGACCAAAGCTTCATCTGTATATTCAACATTATGAAACTCTTCGTAACGGGGCTTTAGACCACGCAGTATATCGATGGTATCACTCACACTTGGCTCTTTGACATCGATCTTTTGGAAGCGACGTGAGAGCGCATGATCCTTTTCGAACACCTGACGATATTCTGTAAACGTTGTAGAACCGATACAGCGCAGCTCACCATTTGCGAGAGCGGGCTTAATTAAATTAGAGACGTCCATATTGCTACTCATGGATGAACCTGCACCAATAATCATATGCACTTCATCGATAAACAAAATAGCATTTGGCTTTTTCTTTAGTGCATCTAGCAGAGACTTCATACGCTTTTCAAAATCGCCACGGTATTTGGTACCTGCGATTAACGAGCCAATATCTAGACTATAAATCACACAACCATTTAATGGCTTTGGCGCTTTATCATTAATAATCAACCACGCTAACCCTTCAGCGATAGAGGTCTTACCTACCCCTGGCTCACCAACTAATAGCGGGTTGTTTTTACGGCGACGACAAAGTACCTGTGCGGCGCGCTCAATTTCTGAAGCACGTCCGATGAGAGGATCTGTTTTGCCTTCAGCAGCACGCTGGTTGAGGTTAGTTGCAAATTCAACCAAAGGGTCTTTGCTGGTTTTCTCAGAAGGACTACGGCGCTCGCCACTCATAGAAGCACGTGATTCAGCAGGCTCTTCTTTGTCTTGACCGTGAGATAAATACTGCGTGAGCTCTAAGCGACTAATACCTTGCTTTTTGAGCAAGTAAACCGCGTAAGTATCGTGCTCAGAGAACATAGAGACCAAGATATCTGAGCCTTCTACCAAACGACCGCCACCGATAGACTGAACATGGAAAATAGCACGTTGCAAGATACGATCGAAGCTTTGCGTCGGCTGTGGCGACTGCTCCATATCCGCATCTACTGTTGGGGTATGCTTATTGATATACGCTTCAAGCTCGCTACGTAGCGTGGTCACATTGGCATTGCATGCGGTCAGCGTATTAGCGGCATGAGTATTCTCAAGTAATGCCAGTAATAAATGCTCAACCGTGAGATACTCGTGCGATTTTTGGCGCGCAAGTGTCATTGCCAAACGTAGGGATACTTCTAAATGACGACTTAACATAAGGACTTCCTAAGGTTGTATCTATCTTTATAATTGATAGCTTAATGAATGACTTAGTTAGTAAATTAGGGCAAAAACAGATTGTTCAAGAGCACTTACTACACTAATAGCCAGTATTACTCATTGCAACTTCTCACTAAGTATCAGTTTTGTGGTTCTTACACTAACGAGTGACAACAACAGAATTTACATCTACATGTATTCATATCAACATGATAAATCTAGTTAGTCAATCCACTTCTACGTACCAAAATGTATCAGTATTCAAGATAATGACGACGATTAATCTAGACGCCGTATAAAGTAGCCATTGAAATGGAGTGAAATACGAACTAAAGTTTAGTAGAAGAAAGAAACGAAAAAGAAGAGGGTGTATAGAAATAAAGAAGTAATGCTGTAATAAAGAATAACGACTGGTACTTGTTTTATATAGGGATTATCGAAGATTAATCAAGAGTAATGGACTGAAATTGCGAGGGTTTAAACAAGGAATAATGAAGTAAGAGTATTAAATCGTTATTTAACGTGGCGCTTTGACTGGCGAGTATACTACTCGCCCTGATGCGGCTCTATTTGCGTTAATAAAGGATAGCCTTCTCTGTGAGCTAAACTATTCACTTTTTTAGCTTTGGTTTCCGCGATATCTTTGGGATAGATACCCGCGATACCTTTACTCGTATTGTGAATGGATAGCATAACCTCAACCGCTGAATCTACACTGTGGCGAAATTCAGATTGCAAGACATACACAACAAACTCCATAGGCGTGTAATTGTCATTGTACATTACTACCGCATACATAGGCGGCTTTGCGACCTCTGGTTCTGCGACTAAAACGTCAGCTTGTGGCGCGGTTTCATTTTCGCCGTCATCGTCTTGAGCACGGTGAATAGGCGCACTTGGGAGATGCCAATCGGCAGCACTAGGATGAGCATGAACGTGTTGTTTTTTAATCATAATTTGAGTACAAACTAAAAGGTGAGCAGAGGGTAAAAAGAAATAGCTAACGGGCATGTGATACTACAACAAAAGATTACTCAGGTTCAATAGGACTTTCATCCATGTCCTGTAAATCCATAAGCGATAACGGCATATCATCAACCATAGCACCTAAATCCCAATCATAAAGCTGATCGACTTCTTGATCTCCAGATTTTAAGCTAAGCTTCATCTGTAATGGTTTGAAGCTTGTTGGCATGACAAAACGGCCGCGAATACGCTCTATACCTTTTACGCTATAACGCGTAGGTTCTAATGGCACCTCTACAAAATCATCATCATTGAGCAAGGTCAGTGACACTAAGACAGATCTCTCTTTGCCACTGCTACTTAACATACCGATGTCAAAACCGTATTCAAATGCATTCTCAGGTAGTGGTTCTATCTTAGCGCCTAATACTTGTAATGGCATGCCGCCATCTTCAACAATAATATTAGCATACAAATCATTGAGCTGAGCGACCTGTGCATTTTCAACTTTAAGAGCGCTTTGGATGCCCCGTAGATCATCCAAATTAGCAAGACTGATTTCAAGCTCTTGTTTTGCCGTGGCCACTTGGTTGGCAAGCACCTTTTGACTGATACGCAAATCCTTTAACTCTTGCGAAGTTTGTTTACCATTTACCGCCGCTTTATCAGTCTCAGTCTTTATGGAATAATAGCCGCTTTGATACCCAAGCTTATGACCAAATACCAAGCCAACTACAGCAGTTACCAATATAGCCGCCACAAATAATGCAAGTAACCAAGTTGATGCACCTGTCTCATGATGGTTCAAACGAGAGTATGATCGGTTATTAGCGGTGATAATTGAATCGAAGCGATGCGTTTTGAATGCAAAATTATTAGACAAAGGAACCTGACATGATGAACATGCGGGCTGTGAGCACAAACGCTTGGCAGTCTTAACATGCATCTAATAGGTATCTCTTATCAGTAGGAGCGATGTATTATAGCGGAATTCATAATCAATACCTAGCATTGTCAATACGAATGACTCAGTAGATACAACAAAGATAAAAAGTAGTTTTATCAAAGTAGTACAAGCAATACGCTACAACCGTTAAGGCACAATAGGAGCAAAATTAAGTCCTAATGACTCATCAAGTCCGAACATGACGTTCATATTTTGTACGGCTTGTCCAGAAGCACCTTTGACTAGATTGTCTTGTACGACCAATACAGTCAGCTCACTACGCTCATTGTCTTGATGTATCGCAATTCGCAATCGGTTGCTGGCGCGCACGCTACGCGTATCAGGATAAATTTCTTTAGGCAATACATCGACAAAAATCTCTGAGGCATAACTCGTCTCAAACTGTTGTTGCCAGTCTACAGACTTACCCTCATCAGTCAACTCTAAATGTATCGAGCTGAACATACCGCGTATCATCGGGACAAGATGCGGTAAAAAACGAATGCGATGAGTAAACCGACTATCTAGCAACTGTGCAACGCCTTGTTCAATCTCAGGCAGGTGGCGATGACCCTCTACGCTATATGCTTTGAAGTTATCTGTCGTTTCAGCATAATTGAGGGCAAGCTTTGCTTGCCTGCCAGCACCAGAGACGCCAGACTTGGCATCAATGACAATACGTGCATCAACGAGTCGAGTGTTTTGCTCATTTTGAGCATCGATAATAGGTTTTAACCCTAAGATCGCTGTGGTTGGATAACAACCAGGATTACCGACAACTAGAGCCTCAGATAATTTGTCACGAGTCACTTCAGGTAGCCCATAAACTGCTGTTTTGAGCAGTTCTGGACAAGCATGTTTTTGTTGATACCACTGCTCAAAATCAGGCAACGATTGCAGGCGAAAATCAGCGGCCAAATCGATAACTCTGACACCAGATTGAGTAAGTGCTTCAGCTTGTTGCATAGCAACACCATGTGGAGTGGCAAAAAACACGACATCACACTTTTGTAAAGCCGACAGCGTATCATCCCCTAAATCGCTAAATGTGAGGTCTGTAATACCGCGCAAACTTGGAAAAATATCATCAGCACGCAAACCTGCTTCGCTACGCGAGGTCAATAAATCAATAGACACTTGCGGATGTGCTGATAGCAGGCGAATAAGTTCGATACCGGTATAGCCTGTTCCACCAACGATAGCTGCTGAGATCATAACTTATCCTTTTATACTAATGACTATTAAAATTGTGAGCTGGTAAAAACTAAACTCTATATCTGGTACTCATGTACCGCATCGATAAAGACTTTGGCATGATCAGGATTGACCCACTGAGTAATACCATGACCTAAGTTTGCGATATAGCCTGTTTTATTACCACTAGCATACGCACTATCAAGCATAAATTTAACTTCATCACGTATCATTTGCGGAGACGCATACAAGGTTGAAGGGTCCAGATTACCTTGTATCGCCTTGCTACTTTGAATCTTTTTATGCTGTTTGGTCAATTGGCGCTGACTCTCTGTTAGTACTTGGCGCGCGCGATCTAATGGCATCGTCCAGTCAAGCCCTAGAACGTCCGCCTCACTATCAGCCTGAATATCAAGCCAGAGACCACCGCCTTTGGTAAACAGAACCACTGGAATATCAGGATGACGCGACTTCAAATCTGCAATAATGCGCTTATTGTATAAATGAGAGAATTCAACAAACTGACGATGACCAAGCGCGCCGCCCCAACTATCAAATATCTGTACGATTTGTGCACCCGCGACAATTTGTGCATCTAAGTAATCTGTGACCGCTGTAGCTAGCTTGTCAAGCAGTGCGTGAAGCAATTCTGGCTGACTATAGAGCATGCCTTTAGTATAGCGATAGTCTTTTGAGCTACCGCCTTCAATCATATAAGTCGCTAGTGTCCAAGGACTGCCTGAGAACCCAAATAAGGGCACCTGACCGTTTAGCGCTTTACGAATACTAGTGACTGCGCGCATGACATAATCGAGCGAGTCATTGACATCGAGTACAGGCAAATTATCAATGTCCGCTTGAGTGCGAATCTGACGCTCAAACTTGGGTCCTTCACCAGTCTCAAAGTATAGACCAAGACCCATAGCATCAGGAATAGTTAAAATGTCACTGAACAAAATAGCAGCATCCAAATCAAAACGACGCAGTGGCTGTAAGGTTACTTCCGTTGCTCGGTCAGTGTCTTTGCACAGGCTCATAAAGTCGCCAGCCTCAGCACGAGTCGCTTTATACTCTGGCAAATAGCGCCCTGCTTGACGCATCATCCATACTGGCGTCGTATCGATGGACTCAAAACGTAACGCCCGTAGCAATCTGTCGTTTTTTAGCGGAGCGAAATCGTGGGTAGGCAAAGCGTTGTCTGAGGCGCTCATGCGCAAATCTCCAAAATGGTATAATTATAAAAGGGTTACTAAGTACGCTGATAACGCTACATAGATAAAGCCAGGTTGTCACGATGTACCATGACTACTCGCTCCTCGCTAGTACCCAAAATTTTATCGAACTTTTCGGTACGCTCACGGGCGACGCGACGCGCCTCATTAGAAGAAAAGTTCACTTGTCCAACCGCTATACGCTCGCCTGTAGCTTGATTAATAATCTCAACCACATCGCCTTCATCAAAACCGCCGCGTACTTCGACCACACCTACGGGTAATAGACTACTGTTGTTCTGTGTCAAGGCTTTGGCTGCGCCATCGTCAACGATGAGACTACCTGACATACGCAGATGCGCTGCAATCCACTGTTTACGCGCGATGATTTTGTCCGCGTCGTTAGTGGTAAGTAAAGTACCAATTGCCTCGCCAGATACCACACGAGTAATGACGTTTTCGATAGCGCCGCTGACGATAACTGTCGGACAACCGCCCATAGCCGCTAGGCGACCTGCACGGATCTTGGTAAGCATACCACCGCGTCCAAGCTTGCCACCATCGCCAGCAATATCGAACAAGTAATCGGCCATGGCGCGCTCTTGGTGAATCATTCTAGCATTAGGATTATCGCGTGGATTATCCGTAAAAACACCATCTTGATCGGTCAAAATAATATAAAGGTCGGCGTTAATCATAGCTGCAGCCATAGCGCCCAAAGTATCGTTATCACCAAACTTGATCTCGTCTACTGTAATCGTATCATTTTCGTTGATAACGGGTAGCACGCGCCACTCAAGTAGCTGCGTTAGTGCGCCTGTTGTATTGAGATAGCGGCGACGATTGGATAAATCATCATGAGTCAATAGTAACTGTGAGCTCTGTACACCGTGTTGAATAAGCGCCGACCACCATGTCTCAATCAAGCCCATCTGACCAATAGAAGCGCAAGCTTGTAGAGCTGCTAGCTTCTTTGGGCGCTCCTCCAAATTCATACGTACCACACCTTCAGCGACCGCACCTGAGGACACTAACAGTACTTCTGTACCTTGGTTATGTAGCTTTGCAATTTGTTTTGCCCATTCGTATATGGCAGTTCGGTCAAGCCCTCGTCCATTGTTAGTCAATAGCGACGAGCCAATTTTGACAATCACGCGTTTGATGTCGAAGTTACGAGTTTGCTGAATGAATCTAGCTTCTTCGGTCGTGTCTTGGTTGTCAACTGCCATAAAAACTCCTGTTAATTAAAGTAGCTATTAATCAAAGTACTAATAAGAATAAAAGGTACTAATGGGAATAAAAGGATGTAAGGGCGCGCTTAGACTTAAAGCACATGCCTCAAAAAGCGATACTCAAAAGAGCCGCGCTTTATAGATCTAAGGTACATAGACCACTTCGACGTCATGATCGTCATCGTCGCTATCATCATCTAGATCTATACCTTCACGCTGCGCTTTTCTAGCCGCGCGGTAAGCTTCACGCTGTGCCTCGGTATTGCGGCGCACCTCTACCTCTAAACGCTCAAAACGCTCTTTTTGCGCATCAGCGAATATTGGATCTTCTAGTTCACGCTCACGCTCACGCTCAATCTCATTCATCAAGTGATACTTAACGGCGTCCACCCCTTCTCCTGTTAGCGTTGAGGTGCGAAACACAATACCTGTCCAGCCAAGCTCAGCTACTATATGAGTACACAGCTCATTAAGTTCGCTTTCATCAATCACTTGATCAATCTTATTCAACACTAAAATCTGTGGCAAATTTGCCAACTCTGGGGAGAAACGCTCAAGCTCATTGAAAATAACTTTAGCATTGTGAACCGGATCACTACCATCGATAGGTTTGATATCTACTAGATGTAATAATCGGCGAGTACGCGCCACATGCTTTAAGAACCGAATACCTAGTCCTGCACCTTCTGATGCGCCCTCAATCAGCCCTGGTATATCTGCCATCACAAACGAGCGATGACGACCGATATCGACGACACCTAAATTAGGCACTAAAGTAGTAAAAGGATAATCCGCAACTTTTGGTGTGGCAGCAGAGACCTGACGTATAAAGGTAGACTTGCCAGCATTGGGCAAACCAACTAAACCAACATCAGCCACAACTTTGAGCTCAAATTTCAAAACCTTGAGCTCACCTTCAAAACCTGAGGTTGCTTTGCGCGGTGCTTGGTTGGTTGAGCTCTTAAAATGCGTATTACCAAGACCGCCATCGCCACCTTTGGCAACCAATATTTTTTGATCAATTTCGATGAGATCACCAATGACCTCATCGGTTTCGGTATCGATGATGGTGGTACCAATTGGCACCGGTAATAAGATCTCATCAGAGCCTTTACCTGAACAATTACGGCTATGACCATTTTCACCGCGCATTGCATCATAGCGGCGAGTATAACGATAATCCACTAAAGTATTGGTGTTGTCGCTAGCTATCACGTAGACGTCACCGCCACTGCCCCCATCACCGCCATCAGGACCACCGCGCGGTACGTACTTTTCTCTTCGAAAACTGGCGATTCCGTTACCACCGTCACCCGCTTTTACCGTTACGACGGCTTCATCTATAAATCGCATTTTTAAATCCTTATGGTGCATATTAGGGGCTAGACTAAAATGCTATCGATGCCAAGGTGCTCTCAAGGCTGAGTTACAATCGAGTATTTTATACTAACCTTTATAACAATAACATCCGATAATCAGCTGGACTATCGGATGCTTAAGTATGGTTCATACCGAATCATTGAGCTTTTGGTTTAAGCTGGTATCTGTGAGTAGCTGATACCTGCCATCTGTGTTGCTAAGCGCAGTACTTGCGTGCTATAGCCAACTTCATTGTCATACCAGATATAGACAGTAGCATGATTGTCAGTGACGATAGTCGCTTGTGCATCGAGGATACCAACATGCGTAGTACCAACAAAATCTGTTGATACCGCTTCAGTTGAATCGGTATAAGCAATCTGTAACTGCCACGTGCTGCCGTTGGCCATTTGACGCATATACTTATTTAAAGCATCAGCATCTTTTGGCGCAGTTTTCAGATTTAAGTTCAATATCGCCAGACTCACATTTGGAGTTGGCACACGAATAGCATTACCTGTCAATTTGCCGTCAAGCTCTGGTAAGGCTTTGCCCACTGCTTTGGCAGCGCCCGTGCTAGTCATCACCATATTGAGTACCGCACTACGACCACGGCGATCTGCTTTATGATAATTATCAATGAGGTTTTGATCATTGGTAAAGGAGTGAATAGTTTCTACGTGACCATTCTCGATACCATACTCATCATTGATTACTTTGAGTGACGGGGTAATCGCATTAGTCGTACAGCTTGCAGCACTTACAATAGTATCATCGCCGATAGTATCGTTATTGACACCGTATACGACGTTTTTGATTTCGCCGCCAGCAGGCGCAGTCAATAACACTTTTTGCACGCCTTTTGATGCCAAGTGCTTACCTAATCCTGCTTCGTCTTTCCACTTACCTGTATTGTCAATCACTACCGCGTTATCGATACCATAAGCGGTATAATCAATCTCACTTGGGTCATTAGCATAGATAATTTGCACAAAACGGCCATTAATAATGATACCGTTATTGACCTCGTCGACACTAATAGCACCCAAAAACCCGCCATGAATAGAGTCGCGCTCTAGTAAAGAGGCGCGTTTGGCTAAATCTCCAGCGGCCGCAGGACGCACAACAATCGCTTTGAGCTGTAAGCCTTTGGCACTTGATGCTTG
Organism: Psychrobacter sp. DM4; assembly: GCF_051307035.1. Lineage (GTDB taxonomy): Bacteria > Pseudomonadota > Gammaproteobacteria > Pseudomonadales > Moraxellaceae > Psychrobacter. The sequence goes on along the minus strand of NZ_CP195536.1, from coordinate 1,013,559 downwards.
TGATAGTAATAAGCGTGTCAGAATACGACCAATACGACCAAACCCGTAGAGCACAATATCAGTCGCTTCGTTTTTTGCGCTCTTATCTTGGCTCAATGACGCTAGCGCCGCTGTGACGTCGCTGTTATTGATAATCAGCTGACCAACATCGATACGCACAGTTTGAACATTGTCAGTGGCAGCGATCTGTTTGACCATAGCCAGAGTGTCTTTGATATCGATGGACTTTGACTCTGATCCACGCGTTTCAGCATTTTGATGCAATGCCAATATACTACCGACAGAGCCTGCATCCAAAGTCTCTCCAAATAAGGTAATTTGGATGTCCTGCTCATTGTAGAGTTTATTTAGCAGGCCCATAAGCTCAATAGCTTGCTGCTCTTGCTCATTGTAATTGTTTAGGCGGTCTTGATGTAGTTGGCGTAAGGTAGCGGCTTGGCTCACGAGAAACATCCTTATGGTCAGTAAATTATAAATGGGTATTCTAGTACGAAAAATAATACGCTAAGTGTTTATATGAAATTTTATAGCTCTAGCTAGTGCTGGCGATACAATTTGATGGAAATGATTTTAGCCTAAAACACCTTTTTTTGCCAGTCAAAACCAGACTACTCGCTTTTATATCATTTTTGAGCCGTATTATGTGCAAAAGGCGCTAAACAGACAAAGACAGCCGTAGTTGCTGTCTTCATAAAACATTATTGGGTATAACGATATACCGTTGTCTAATGCTTTTAACTAAGGTACCAAGTTTACGCTTTGGTTGGTTTGCGGAGTCAAAGTGAACTCTTTTAAGTCATAACCTTGTTGCTGCGCAATCTGACGATACTTAGAATAGGTTTGCTGAGAGATATCAGGAGTACGAGCCAACAGCCATAAGTTGCTCTTGTCAGGCGTGCCGACCAAGGCAGTTTGATACTGATTGTCACGAGCCAGAACCCAATAATCACCGCGGCCTATAGGCAACCAGCGAATCCACGAGGGCAAAAAAGTCACCTTCAACTGACTGCCTGTAGCATCAACAGGCATAGCCAAACCTTCGCTACGAATAACCTCGCCATCTGCAGCGATACATTCATTAACGACGCTAATGTCAGAGCTGTCAGTTTTTCCTGCATAAGTTGCTGTCACATCACGAGCACAGTTGCGTTGAAAGAACAGAGGCATACGCCCTATCTCATACCACTTGCCACTATACTTTGCCAAATCAACCTTATCTACAGTCGTTGGAGTCGTAGTAGACTTGTAGATGATATCGTTAGGCGTCACTGGCAAAACTGAAAACGTTGAATTTACTTTTTCATCAGGTACAGTCGTGGGCGCTGCGTAGGCAGAGAGTACTGCTAGTGGAACAATAATAACCAGCGCAATGGTAGTATGCTTGATAAGTCCGTTCATGAATACCCTTTCTGGTATTTGGGGCTGAGGTTTTTGACTAGTGGCATCTGTACCAGCTTGGTTATCTCTTGTAGTAGCAGACTCATCCAATAAATAATCGTCAGATAGATTGTCACTTTTAAGATAGGTATCATAAATACTAATACTTACAGAATCCTCTTCTAAAATCATATTTTCAACAGACGACTGCTCTGCTTGTAGATAGTCCTCTACTGAGGGTAATTCTGTAGACTTATAGAGTGAATGATCGCTCTTGTATTCATCGTCGTTGCTAGCACTATGACTGCTAGCACAATTTGTGTCAGTGTTATTATGATAGAACAACTCATCGTTTTGAGAGTGAGAACTAGACACTGCTGAGTCCGTCCATTCTGACTGAAATGATTCATTAGTTGTCATGGGTATACCTATGTAAATAGTAAATCGAATGCTCATTCATTCATCTACACTTTAAGTTTTATAACGTTGTGTCTTGTGTAGTCATTATCTTATATAAATAAACATCTAGTGAGTACAAGGCCTAATAGCCAAAGATAAATAGTTAAAGATAAGTTGACTTGTCGAGCTAGCATTGAATGTTATAATTCAAATTTGGAGTCATCTGAAGTCATTTTGAGTTTAAGTAACTTTGCTGTTCGGTGTCTTTTATATTGAGATCATAATATTGATATCATCATGTTAACTGTAGTGTTGCTATGTAGGAAAAAGCAACGGTTTGTAAATCATACTCATTCATATAATGTTCTTGGATCATCTGAAACAAACAACTTCAACGCTTATTTGAACTAAAACCCCTATTGCTATGTCTTTGTAAACTCACTCTTTATCAATGCTCAGTAATCAACATACCGCTTATGTGTCTACTGTCATTGTTCTATGTTTATCCAAGTATTAAAATCCCGTTTGTAACGTTTAAGAGAGTATTTAGACTCGTACGCTATCTACAACCAAGACAATATCTCTTTATTAGCAGAAGGCAACGGATACTCTGCTGCTAATAGCTGAGATTTTGTCACCCAAGATAACGACTGACCCTCTAGACCCTGTTTTTGTAACTTGTGATGCCCATATTGAGCGGGCGTCAACTCTACATTATAAGTATGCAAACACACCGTCTTCTCACCATAATCATGAGTGATGAGTCCCAGTTTAGTTATTGAATTTTGACTAAGGTCTATTCCCACCTCTTCATTCACTTCTCGGATTAACGCACTTTGAGCGGTTTCATTGGATTCTATCTTGCCACCAATAAACTCGTATAAGTTGCCTTGATGTTGAGAGGAATGACGAAACCCAAGTAGATACCAGTTTTGGTAGTGAATGACGGCGATAGCGACATTAATTGAAGAAGGTATTGCGGCACTATGCTGAGACATTTTTGATCCTTTTTTATAGTCATTCATGAGCAAATATATACTATTTTGGGTACAGCAGATGCTGATAATAATAATTGCTGGTGACAAACAGCACTTGCAATAGTTTATCATATAAATGATAATCATTATCGTTAGTAAAATTAATATAGTGGCACATTAAACTGCTGTCATTATTCAAATGTAAGGAGAATAATTATGACTATAAGTTTATCTCGATATCTAAGTAACCCTGAGAATCGTCTACCGACGCTACAATCAGAGCATCTGTTTGCGTTGACTAAAGAGGTACGTATTGAACATGAAGGCGAAGAGTATCGTCTGCGCTTAACCCGTAATAATCGTTTAATTTTGACCAAATAATAGTCCTTATAATAAAAAACACCTTCAGATAAGGCGTTTTTTATTATTCTCAAAAAAGTCGTCAATGTACTTGACTAAAATTGCCAGCTATAGACCACGTCAACAGCATTTTCGGCAGCTGAGGTCGCCTCTACATAAATGCGGCGCGTTAACTGATAACGAGCTGAGAGACTATTTTGAGCGTTGAAAACACCGACGCCGTAGCGAATGTACAAGTCAGGTGTTACATAACCTGTGACATTAATATTGGTGTCCTCACTACTACCTGAAGCATCTACCGTCAGACTCTGAAAACCAAACGCTTGACCTATCTGATTGGTAAAGCCACGCGTACCACCGAGTCCAAAGTTCAGACCAGCTGCCGCTAAGTTATTGGTCACTTGAGACTTAAAGCCCTGCTCACTGATTTGAGTGGCGCTACCGTTATTGATACGACCCGTCACTAAGGCGTTCATCGCTTGCTGCTGCGTGAGCCCTGCATCGTTGAAGACTACGATATTTGGGTTCTCAGTCGTACCCGTCACTCGTACCCCTACTGTACTATCGTCAATGATTTTGACGGCCTCAATGCTAAGGTTGGGCTTCATGACATCGCCATTAAAGCGCACTTGACCATAGTTGAGCTCTAGATTCTGCCCAAAAGCATCAATCGCGGTACGGCGCGCTACTTGTACCACACCTTTAGCACGCATGACGCCCGTGCCATTTTGGGTGATGTTCAAAGCGCCCGCTAATGGAATGACCGCACCAAAGCCACGGAAGTTGATGTCATCGCCCAAGTCAATACCGATATCAGCATTAATAGACCAAGGCTTGGATATCGCTAATACTTCATCAATGTTGCCAATCAGACGTCTATCGAGTACAACCACATCTTCGCTTTGTGTAATGATATCTTCGCTTGCCTCTGGTGGACGAATCGTCGCCGACGGTACACTGATAGCGCCCTGAATATTGACATAGCGATCACTTGGACGCACGATAATATCAATATCTGGGTTGATTTCAGCGAGTAATAGTGGCGGCTGAGTCAAGACTAGACGCTCACCTACGACACTTAGCTTAGCTTGTAACTTTTGACGCCAATCGATAGTCCCTGTCAGCGTACCCGTGCCTGTCCCACTATTGAACCTACCATCGATAGTTGCCTGAGTCCCGCGTATCTTAGCTGAGGCATTAATTCGCGATAGATTAACCGGCAGATCGAGCATAGCTACGCGGCCATCTACTAGCTTGACATCACCATAAAATTGCGGCTTGCTCAAGGTACCACCAAGGCCGCCTGCCATGGTCATATTACCTTCGAGGACGCGCATACCTGGGAAGAAAGGTTTAAACACCGCTAGATTGAGCTCATTTAATACTAGTGCCCCAGAGATAGGTTTGGGCGTTTTATAAGGGTCGACGACCACTTCAGCATAACCGCGCGCGCCGCGCCCTGTATTGATATCAGTGCGCAGTTTGATGCCTTCAGGTACAGACAAGGCAATCAAGGATACACGCTCATACGGCAGGACTACAGGCGCTGAATCTCCATCTTGCATCAGACCAATTTTACCGTTGTCTGAGTACAAGGTCGTGTTGATCGTTGGGGGTTTACCGCGCTGCCAGCCGATAATAGCCTTGCCATTGATTTGACCTTGCCAATCTATATCTTTGGGTAAAAACACTGACAGCAAAGACGTGTCTAGCTTTTGAAGCGCTAGATTAACCTGACCACTATCTGGCGAGGCAACTAGATTTTCACGTAAACACAGCTTGCCAGTCTGATCTGCGGCTTGCCAACAGTGCGCTGCTAGCTGAACTTTTAGATCGCGACTGCTGCCATTTTGTTCACGTGGCAAATCGACAACCAGTTGCGCAGGTTGCAGCTGATTGAGCGTTGCATATTGTGACTTGACTTGACCTTTACCAATAGCACCTGACCATCTAAGCTGATTGCGATCAAAACCGCCCTTAATACGTGCGGCAACTTCGATTTGCTCATTAGCGATACCTAAGTTGACGATATGCGCCTGCTCAGTACCATTAAAGGTTGCGTTGACTTGCTTGAAACTTTGACCCGCAGCATCTAAGCCTTCAGCACTGATAATGAATTGGCTCGGACTATTAGCAAGATTGACCAGCTTGCCGCGTATACGACCCTGACGCAAAATAAATCCAGGAAGAGCAATACGCTCACCAACCAAATCAACATAGATGGTCGGTAGCGCCTGTCCTGCTGGTTGCGATAATGTTGCACCGCCAGATACTTTACCGCTAAGCTGATCTGAGAGCTGATCGAGGCTTGTAATGTTAATCTTGGCCTGTAGTTGTTTGGCATTGCCATTAGCGGTAAGATAATTATCACCCCAACGCAGCACTAAATTATTAGCATTCAAATTCTCAATTAGGGCGTTAACTTGCTGATATTGGGTTTCGGCATCTTGGTTTTGCAGGCGCTCAAAGTAACTCGTTATATCTTTTGGTAAATTCAGCCTGGCACTCAAGCTACCTTTGGCGCTAAGCGGTTGGCCTTTGAGCATGCCGCTAAGATCTATTTTATCGATATTGACGATCTGCTCGGTATCACTCCAGCGCCCATCGGTATTAATCGTACCTGTAATGACACTTGGCGTATCTTTTAGAAAATACCCCAAATTAAAGCGATTCATAACCGCATTAATGTCCCATGCAACGCCTCGTCGCACATCGACAGTACCATTGGCACTAATGCTGCCTGCTGCGCCCACATGACTAAAGCGTTTTATTTTGATCACTTGTGAGTCGCCACTAGCCTCAATCATCAGCTTGCCGGCAGGTAGCTGCTCGGCGTCGAGCACACCATCAAAATTAATCGCAAAACGTTGTAACTTGCCCTTAGCATTGTTTTGATTGGCAGGTTGCCACTGTCCGCTAGTGTTGAGATCGCCCGTAAGAATCGCCGGATTATTCGGTAAGAAATAACCTAGATTAAAGTCATCAAAACGACCGGTCACTGTCCAGTCAATATTATTACGTAGATCTATGACGCCTTTGGCATTAACCGAACCTGCCTCGCCTGCATAATTAAGCTTACGGATGTTAATCAGTTTCGGCGTACCTGCAGCATCTATAGATAGACGACCTTTAGGTACGTCTTTGGTATCAATCTGACCATCGAAGCGCGCATCAAATACCGATAGCTCACCACCAACCAAATCTATACTGGCATCACCGCCGCCACTAATACCGATACGGCGATTGTCTTGTGAGGCGTCAAGGGTGGCTTGGAGATCAGTGTTATTTAGACTGATAATATGGCGCTGACCTTTAACCCCGTTTTTGGTGATATTAATCAGGCGACCACGCGCGCTAAGATTCCCTGTGAGACGTTCAAGTGGCAAGTCGCTGCGATATTGTTTAGGCAGTAGGCCGTTGGTACGTGCATCAACCTGCCACGTTAGCGGACGCTGCGTGGTTGCTAGCTGTATCTGACCATTGCCAGACAGGTCACCAACGATACCGTTGTAGTTGATACGATTGAGATCAATAGTATTACCATTTTTGCGCAGGCGTACATCATAGTTGCCTTTTGGTGCTACGTTTAGCTCATTGATCATGGCATTGGCGTCAACAGAGAGCACGGAGCCACGTACGATGACATTAGCGCGGCCATACGGGCTATCGATATTACCGATATTAGGGACATCGCGGCGCGTTAGGTTCTGCCAACTGGCATCGATGTATAAAGGCGCTGCTTGTTTGGATTTCGCTGATGTCTTGCCGCGAACGATATTAGCATTAACGTGCTCGCCATCGCGCTGACGCAAATCAATATCCACCTCCAAATTGTTACTGATATTTCGCTGCTGAAAATGTAGTGACAAGCGGCCATTGAGTTTTTGGGGAGCATAAGCTTTGAAGTCTGCGTACTGCTCTGGAATAGCACGGCGGATGTCAAAATTGCTACCGCTTGCGCGTATCTTGGCATCAAAACTGTCTTTCCAGTCCAAGATACCTTGTACCGTTAAACGTCCTGCTGGCACATCAGCATCCAAGCGATCAATACGCAGTTGACTATTAGCGACGATGGCGCGTCCTTGGTAACGTCCTGACGGAATGTCTTTTGCGCTCAGCTCCGTATTGATACGCAGACGTATCTCAGAGATGACGCCGCTTGCAGTCGCAATACCGCTTTTGAGATGGATGTTTTGCTCTTCGGCATAAGGGAGCAAGAGGTCATCCCATTGCAATTTGGCTTGGAACGGAGCGTCTTTATCCAGACCCTGTACGACAAAATCACCACTGACGTCGCTATCGTTATAACGACTACGCACGCGGCCCACAGTACGCTTTAGGCTACCTGTTGCCGTTACATTAAGCGGATCGACGTAGGCTTTTTCGAGTGCGCTTACCTCAACGATAGCAGATAGATCTAAAGGATAGTCGCCTTGAAGATCAATCTCGCCTTGTAGCGCATTGACTTTGACAATATCAGCATAACGCAAGTCGCCACGACCTACAGTTACCAGAGTATCTACCCATGTCAAATCGCGCGCCGTAATGTCATGGATAGTGATCGGGTCTTTTGTCACTTGCTTGTAGATAATGTTTTTGATTTTTGCCTGATCAAAGCGTAGATTGACTGGTAATTGAAGAGTTTTGTAGTCGAACGGCTCGCCCGTTGGCGGCTTATTGTTGATGATTTCTATCGTTTGGATATCAGCGTCACGCAAATGCACTTCTTTTGCAAATATAGCCCGCCAGCCTATTTTGACATAAGCTTTGTCTACGAGTATTTCAAGGTCTTCATTGGCTTTGATATCGATATCATTGACCCAGATACCATCGCGCAAATTACCACTGCCATAAGTCAACTCAATGCCTGTTTCTGCGCTGATTTTTTCTAATAAGAACTTAGTGCCAGACTCCGTACCTGCCATATAAAAGAAAACAGCAAACATAAGCACAAATACGATCAAGATCAGTATCAGTAATTTGAGCAGAAACGATAAAGGATACCAGTGCCGTACTGCACGAGCATCTCTTTGAGCTGGATCTTCTGAGGGATCCTTGGGCTGAAAATTACTAGGCTGAGAATTTTTAGGCAACATGAAAGTCAACTGCGTTAGATAAGGTCATAGTTAAGGCTACTAATAAATTTATGAGGGTAGATCAATACCACTATAGCGGTGAGCCAATAAAGAAATGTAGTCTAACGGGAACACTGTCCTCTGTCACGCCTGCGGCGACATCAACGCGTACTACGCCGACAGGGGACGCCCAGCGGATACCAACGCCAACCCCAACTTTGGTTTCAGTGTCAAAATCGGTATCATAAGCGTTACCGATATCGGTAAATAGCGCTCCTCGAAAGCCGGGTCTAAACTCGTAGTTGTATTCAGCACTACCTACCGCTAGTACTTGTCCACCAGTCAAATAACCGTTTCTAAGAGGAGATAGGCTCTCATAATCATAACCGCGAATACTCTGGTCACCACCTGCAAAAAAACGCAGCTTATAAGGCACGCCTTCAAAATTATCTGCCCAAATATAGCCAGTATTGAAGCGGCCGAGTAGTTGATGTTTGTCATCCTCTCCAAAGCTATAGAGCCCGCTGACCCCAGCTTTGATGATGGCCATATCTGTATCGCTTAGCACATCTTCAGATCCTGCTTCGATACTATAATACTGGCGCAAACCGCGCGTCGGATTTAACACATTATCCACATCTGTTTTGTTGATGCCGTAACCAAATAGCAGAGCTTCCTGCGTCGGTTTTGAGGAGATAAAGCGAATGGGCAAATCTTCTAAATCCGCATCATTTACACCCGTCTCCAATTCATCTAAACGATATTTGACAAAATAACTGCGATTCCAACCATTTTCGCGGCGAATGTTGCGCGCTAGAGCCGCCTTTAGTGTTCTGGTTGATAGATCAAAGTTGCCTTCACCTTGGTCGATGACTTCTTCTTCATAAGTTAGGCGCGCCTCAAGCTTGTCATTGAGAGGATGCTTCCAAGGTCTGCTACCGTATATCGTCGCGTTTTTAGTGATTCGCGAGTACTCGACCTCAGCCCCTGCCTGATATCCCTGACGATTGATCAGGTTATAGTCTATTCTTGCGGTGGCGCGCACACCAGTATCAGTGCCATAACCAATACCAACTTCAGCATCACGCGGATTTTCGGATGACACAAAGACATACAAAGGCACTTTTTTAGTCTCTAACACTTGCTCAGGAGCAATACGTCCAGCAAGCGTTGGTGGCACGAAGTTCTCATCCTCGAGCACACTTTTGTCATCAGGGAATACTTTTTCGACGATATTGCTAAACGAATCACTTATCTTGCCCAAGATGTTTTCAGCTTTTTCTTCTTTTTCATCTAAAACACGATCATTTGGCAACTGCGTTAAGCGCTCAGCTTTTTGTTTAATCGCTTGTAGTTTTTCATTGGTTTGTTCATCAACTTCGAACTCAATAGGCGCGATATCCTCTTCATCGACCGTTGCTCCACTACCCGCGTTCATACTCTCAGAACCTACGCCGTCAGAATTGGCAGTATCTTCACTGTTATTACTGCCAGCATTTAACACGCTACCCTCATTACCAGCACTATTGTTATCGCTATCGACATCATTATCTAAGCCGTTGTTATCTAGGCTACCGTCAGTCGTAGGCGCATTATCAAAAGCTAAGGTGCTATTCTGCGTCCGCTCATCTGGCGGTAGAATTGACTCGACGTTGACCGTGTTGAAATAGCGAGTCGCCGATAAATCGTTACTGAATTTGGTGATATCGGGGCGATAGAACGGATCGCCTTCGCGGAAATTATATAGTTGCCTGAGCAGTGATAGCTCAACAGGCAATTTATCGGGGTCACGAGTTAGAGTGCCCGACTCTTTATCATAAGTGAAAAATATTACCTCATCGAACTCGTAGCGCTCACCCGTATCATAGACTAGTGAGACATCAGCGGTATTGTCAGGCAAGATAATATCAACAGATTTGTTCAGCCAATACTGATCAAAATAGCCATAAGTGCTACTCAGAGCTTCAAGAGCGGCTTTACTACTTTTGTAGACGCGATGATTAAATATATCGCCCTCTTTGGGAGGTAGCTCATCTTGTAGAGCCTGAAACTCCGGAAGATCTATTCCTTCACCGCGAACCTCAACGATACGATTGTCTACACGTACAGGCTCTCCTAATCGTTCGATGATAACGTCTATACGGTCGGGGCTAGGCTGGCGCAAACTCAAAACCACATCATAATACCCTACTGCCTTTGCAGCATCTAGAGCACTCTGACGCAGACGCGGCAAGGCTGCTGTAAAATCAACCACCGATTGTACAGTAGTGTCATCGAGCGCCGCTTTGATATTGTTGATAGGCTGAATATCTTCATCCGCCTCAATCAGTCTGGGCGAGGTACTGCCCCCTTGTAGAGTATCAGAGCCTTGTTGTAAGTAGACTGTCGTCTCGATATGCGGCAATCCAGATACGCCTCCATTGAACAAGCGGTTGTAAGTACGCTTGATAAAGTTACCTGAACTAAGCGCTTTTGGCTTATTTGCATCAGCTTGTACTATACTCTCGCTGACAGCTTCGGTTTCAGTGGCTGCCTGATAGTCAGGTAAATAGTCGTCAGGATTTAAATCGTCAGTTTGATTATCGATGGTCTCAAGTAATTGACCCGTACGCGCTTCTTCTGTTACCTCAGCAATAGTATTGTTAGCGCCAGTCACCCGATTGCCGTCTTGGTTTGCCAGCATGCGCTCAGGATTAGTCTGCTGGGTAATATCGTCTCTTGCATCAACGCGGCCACTACCTACAGCATCGCTAACATTAATTGGCCTTGCCAAAATCTCAGCCGTCTTGGCGCGGTCAGCGGCGCTCTCTTCTCGGTTAAGCGTATCAAGATTGGTCGGTGTAGGGAGATTGGCTGCATCGAGTTCGGTATCGAAACCAACGGGCGCACGAGTACTGTCTAAGGTAGCCACAGGCGCATCAAAATCAGTGTCAAAGTTGCGACTGTTAATGCCGTCACTATTCGCGCTACCAGTACTAGCGCCATTTATCATATCCATTGGCGCGTCTAGCGCAGCAAGCTCTCTTTCGATCTGCTCAGGCGTCATCATCTGATAACCCTGCTGTTGTACACTAGCGGCTTGTTGCTCTAATAACTCATTGGATGTCGGCGACATATCACTGTTATCAAAAATGCTGTCAGAAATATCAAGTGCATTGTTAGAATCACTGGTAGTTGCTGTGTCTGCAGATTGCGGCGGCGCGTCATTATTAGTATTGGCAGCATTACGACGATTGAACTCTGTCAGTACCGATTGATCAACCTCTCCTTGCTCAGCTTCTTGTTGCAATCGCAAGGCTTCTAGCGCTCTATCGAGTTGCGCGTCTTCAGCCGCTGCCATAGACGAGTTTGTGTTAGAAGTTGACTCGGCCGCCTGCGCAGGCGCGATACCAAAACCTACTAAACTTGCAGCCAAGGCACTAAATAGCGCCGTTCGAGTGAACTGAACAGAGGAGCGTTTGGGGGGGAGATGATGAGGCGCTAAAGGCTGATGTCTTAACATACATTTTTCCTGTCGCCTCACGCGGCGTACGTAATACTAATAAACAAAAGAGACTAGTAAACTAAAAGAGGGATAACATTAAAAATGTCTAAAACTGACGATGAGTCGATGTACACGCGTTCATGCTAATAGAGCAAAACTTACAAATCATAGCGCAGTTAATTATTCAATCATAGCATCTAGCGCATGTATTTTTTGGCAAAGCCTTGCTATTATACGACCTAATAGTGATAAATCCTATCTTATATTCTGATAAGTTTTTGATACCATTGATATTTGTATAGCGTCGATGTCTCTCGCTTCAATGATCTATACTAGTTTCTGTATCTGTAATACAGACTCAATGTCTAGGTAATAAAGACTATATACAGCAGCGTAAAGCTATGCCTCAACCTTTCACGCCTCTATTATTCCCTAATCAGGCGCATCATTTGTAGGAACATTCATGGCAAACCAGTTTCAACTCTTTAAGCGTCGCCGCTTTAGCGCTATGTTTTTTACCCAGTTCTTGGGTGCGTTCAATGACAATGTGTTTAAACAGGCTCTAATATTAGTCTTGACCTATACCGCTGCCAGTCAAATCGGCGTTGAGGTTAGTATCTTGAACAACTTGGCAGCTATGCTGTTTATATTGCCCTACTTTTTGTTTTCGGCATTAGCAGGTCAGATCGCGGATAAGTACGAAAAATCAAAGCTCACGCGCTTAACTAAAGTTTTAGAGATTACTATTATGACAGTAGCCGCCGTAGGCTTCGTGTTTGAGTGGTATACGCTTTTGTTTGTCGCGCTGTTTTTGATGGGTACACATTCGACGTTTTTTGGTCCGATCAAGTATGCCTATCTGCCACAAGCGATGAAGGAGGATGAGCTGGTTGGTGCCAATGGTTTGTTTCAGATGGGCACCTCTTTGGCTATTTTGATCGGTATGATCGTCGCAGGATTACTCACGCAGCTGCCGCAGTCCCTATACTGGATTAGCGCAACAGTCGTACTGGTCGCCGTCTTGGGTTACTTGGCATCGCGCTCTATTCCAGAGACTCCTGCCATGCAGCCTGAGCTGAAGATCAACTGGAATATTTTTACCACTAGCCTAGCAACAGTGCGCTATTTGTATTCATTGCCCTTTTTGTTTTTTGTGATTTTGGGCAATAGTTGGTTTTGGTTTTATGGCGCAACATTTTTGACCCAAACGCCTGAATTTAGCAAAGTTATCTTGTTCGGTAATGAGTCTGTTGTTATTTTCTTATTGACGCTGTTTTCTGTCGGTGTCGCTATTGGGTCACTGTTATGCAAAAGCTTGACCAAAAATCAAGTTAGTTTACGCCTGCTGCCTTTTGGTATTGCAGGGCTCAGTGTCTTTGCTATTGATTTGTATTTTTCGCTCTCAGGCATGAATATTCCCTCAGGTGGATCGATACTGTTTGGTATTAGTGACTTGCTTGGCATACCTGGTAGCTGGCGCGTCTTTGTTGATTTGTTCTTTTTGGGGTTCAGTGGCGGCTTATATATCGTGCCGTTATATGCGTCTATGCAAGCCTATGCCCCAAAAAGCCATCGTGCGCGCATCGTCGGCGCTAATAATATCTTCAATGCTATATTTATGGTCAGCTCGGCCATCTTCGCTATCGTCGTGCTGAACGTAGTCAAAATGTCATTACCGCAGCTGTTCTTGGTCACAGGACTACTCAATATTGTCTTTGGCGTCTTTTTGTACACTAAGCTCAACAAACATATCAAAAACGCGGTTATGCAGACCAACGACGAACCTATGATTTAGTTATCAATATAAGATAAACACCGAGTGATCATCCTCAATATCTTATTGTTAATACATGGTTATTTTAGGACCGTATGTCAGATAGTGATAGTAGTGACAACAAGCATACGGTACTGATAGAATCTGTTATGCGCAAAAACTTTGTTGTTTGCTATAGTGTTGTATCTATGCGCTTTAAAAAAGTATGCAGACAGTAAAATTACTACTCATTGTGAGAGAAACATTGGTAGACTACTACTCGTATGACAAAACAGAGTACACTTTTGAGTATCAAAAACGATATGCTACGACTACATTTTTACTAGATATATCAGGAGCTTGACATGACATCGCGACCGTTATCTAAAGTCGATCAGTTATTACTTGGCGTCGATAAAGCGCTGCGTGCTATCGTACCGCATTCTAATCCTAGCACTCGCGCCCTACCTGTGAGTGATGATACTATTCCTGAGCTGAGCATCACAGAATCGCGTCATGTGGCCGGACTTATGCGTATCAATCATACGGGCGAGGTCTGCGCTCAGGGTCTGTATCACGGGCAAGCTTTTGCCGCAAAAGATGATAATGTCAGACAAGCCATGCATCAGTCTGCAACAGAGGAAGTCGATCATCTGGTATGGTGTGAGACGCGTTTAAGTGAGCTTGGAAGCCATGCCAGCCTACTCACGCCATTATGGTACGGAATGTCATTCGGTCTTGGCGCTGTCGCAGGTGCGATCTCCAACGAATTTAGCTTAGGATTCGTCGCCGAAACAGAAGCGCAAGTGAGCGAGCATTTGCAAGATCACATTGGTAGATTGCCGATACAAGACGTGCGTTCAAGAGAGATATTAGCGCAAATGGATATCGAGGAGCTTCATCACCGTGAATTGGCGTTGCAAAGTGGTGGCACTGCGCTCTTGCCACCTGTGCGTCATACGATGCGCTGGCTTGCAAATGGTATGAAAATAGCAGCGTATCATGTGTAATGATAGCCACTGATCGGCATAAGCAACTACAGTAATATTTGAAAAGCGCCCTTTTATGATGGACTATAATTGCACTTAAAGGACTAGCACTCAAAGGGATTAGCATTCAAGGGAATAACCATCGACTAACTCTTAGCTTCTTTATTACTTATAGATGCTTTGGGTAACACAAAAATAACTGAAACCAACACTTACTGAAACCAACAATTGAAGGTAATGACTGATATGAGCCAGCGTATACCCACAGCACACAAAAACAAGGCAATAGCCTTAAGCGCTATAGCCGCTTGCATGATGATGATAGGTGCACCTGCTAATGCTGCTGAAAGTGCAGATACTGAAAGTGCGGCTACTATGAGTGCCCCAAGTGCTATTGATTCAAGTAAACGCGTTATTCGCTTAGCGAAGCCCAATCCTAATAGCACTAGCAACATGAATAGCACTAGCAACATGAATAGCACTAGCAACATGAATAGCACTAGCAACATGAATAGCACTAGCAACATGAATAGTGCTAATACAGCGCAACAAGATGCTATTAGTCAATTGCCAAGAGCTGCGGCGATACCAGTACCAGCAGAGATTGCAGGAACGACGCGTGTCTACGAAAGTGGACCTATTCGTGCGACAGGTATCGATCTTCGCCGTGGTCAGCTCAATAATATCCCAGTGCCGCAAGTGCAACTCTCTAACATCAGCTTCGTCAAAACGATATTGATTCCGCAGCAAAGCTCAGGTATCGATAAGCTGGATGTCAGTTTGTTAGATGATTTTATCGAAGATGTCTCACCAAATGCGCGTCACTATCCACCAAACTTTCCAAACCGCTCACAGCGTCACTACACTCGTGAAAAGATAAAAGTATTTACAGATTGGATTGATCCTTACGCTGACAAATCTGATGCCTCTTATGACGTCCTTATCCGCGCTGCAAAACTAAATGGTATGGGTCGGAACTTAGATTTGGGTACAGATTATGCGATTCGCGGCGGTCGATATGTTGATCGCGCTATTCAGAGTAACCCTAACAGCGGCGAAGCCAACTTCTTGTATGGCATGATGCTCTCTGAAGGCGGCGGCTTTAAAGAAGGTCAAAAGTATCTTGATCGCGCTGTAGCATTGAATTTTACAGAAGCTGAACAGAGCCTAGCGCAGTCCGACTTGCTTAGTGATCGCCGTAGCCAAGCTTTAGATCGTTTGCGTCAGCTTCAACAAAAAATGCCTAACGACGCTGTTATTCCGCAGCAGATCAAACTGGTTGAAGAGGGCAAGTTTTATATTTGGGACATCCCCGCCCCTGATATCAATGTAAAACCTGCAGGGTAATATCTGATATTGCGCGGTTCAAATAGCGCAGCCGTAAATAGCTTTGAATTATAAAATCAAGCGTGTTTGTTCTATATGGAGATACCATCACTATAGAGCAAACACGCTTTTTTACTTTACGCTCAATCAACGTACTTTTTCTTATATAATACAAAATAGTTACCGCGCCTTTACTATAACAATAACTATGACCTGCCACTGAGACGCTCTATGCCAATTGTATCCTTTGTCGCCGCCACTGCTTTAACCAAAAAATCTTCTCGGTCTCTTTTATACATCGCGCCCTTAATGACAGCTATGCTCGTACTACCTGCCTGTAGTACGGTGTCAGTTGATAAACAAGCATCCTCCAAAACTATCGAAGCGCAGCGCGGCAACATAGTCACGGACAATAAGCTGAGTACCGATACCGCATCGACTTTATTATCAGCAGGACTTGACGATCAAGCTTGCCTGCAAAATTTTGAGCTGTGCTTATCTCAGCTCAATGATAGTATGCTAAGTGAGAACTATCGGCCAGCTTTGGCTCTTTATGCAGAGCTGCACTATGCTAAAGCTCGTCAGCTCAACGACTCTCAAGCCTGCCAAAATGCTCTAGCACGTCCACCAATTGACCCCTATTACGCCAATGCTCCAGTAGCTAAAGAGGCAATTGAGACCCAGCAAAAAGATACTAACACCTGTTTAACCAACTACCAAAAGCGTCTATTTGATGCCATCAAGTCAAGTTATACGTATCTGTTTTATGATAGCTTAGAGCATGACTTTGTAGGTGCGGCGACTCAAAATAACCGTATGCGTGCGCCAAACCGTATTCCAAACGAGACTGACATTCAAACCCAAGATATCTATAATGCGGCTAGCAACGATGTTATCACTCAGTTGTATAAATCAACTAGTAATGCTAATAAGATGACAAGCGAGACCCGTGTCACTTATCTACCAACTACGATCGCAGAATCGGATAGCACATCAAATTCGGCTATCGCCAATCGCACCTCGACATTAGGCAAACCCACCGATCAGATCAAAGTCATGAAAGTAGAGGTCGATGATTATCACCTAGATATCTATCTACCTAACGAGAGTAACTATCTAAAAAATGCCAGTGAGCAGACCTCTGCCTTAGCAGATTTGGTCTCGACCTACGAGATACGCCTGTCAGGTCTTAACTCAATTAGCAAGCGTTCAGGTTTAGGCATTAGCCTAGTGGCATCGTTAGATGATCGGTATACCACGACTATACGCCAACTCCTTTCAGCCTCCTTATCCGGTAGGCTGACGGATGAAGATGCTCTAAAAGATACCAAAATCAATGAGCCAAGCTCACGTATTTATCCTACGGGGCATCTTTTATTGACGGGTCTGATTAAACCTGCTGGTAAGAGTGTGCTTGAGACACTAAGTAGCCATCAGCTCGATATCCATCTATACAACCCTTATCAGAGTGACAGCGTTACTATACTAGATGACGACTACCCGCTAGCTGCAAACTTCTCAGCAGGTTACGGTCTGTGGTTGGCTGAGAATCAGCTCGATGGCGTAGGTTATCTAAATCTAATCACGCGCCAACCAGATGCACGCTTACCTAAGCTGTTCATGCTTGAGCCTTATGACCCCGATAAGCGTGTGCTTATCATGTTGCATGGCCTTGCATCAAGCCCTGCCACTTGGGTTAACCTGACTAACGATATTTTGAACGATGATAAATTGCGCGATAATTATCAAGTCTGGCAGATATTTTATCCAACCAACCTGCCTATTATAGAGAACCGTTATCAGATTCAACGCCTAATCAGTAGTACCTATGAGCAAACGGATCCCACAGAACAAAATCGCGCGAGTAAGAACAGCGTGATTGTTAGTCATAGCATGGGCGCACTCATCGCTCGTATGATGCTCTCAGATGAAAACTTGGTTGATGATTTGGATCGACTAGATGATGAAAATAAACTTTCAGTCAGCGAAAAAACCAAGATTCGTAATGCTCTCAAACAGTCTTTGGGTGAGGAGCAGCTAAAAGAGCGCTTTGAGCTTCACGCTTTAGCGCAAGTTGACACTGCTGTGTTTTTGTCCGCGCCGTTTCGCGGTACAGACTACGCTGATCGCTGGTTTACTCGCGCGCTGCGCCGTGTTGTCTACTTACCAGTAGGCCTGGTCAAAACAGTCACTGGCAATTTGGCAACGATCGCCACTCAAGGCGACTTGGCACAAAATCCCCTGGGCGCACTGTATTTACAAAATGGTGCGAGCCAGTTAAGTGACAAATCCTCTTTTATTCAATTGACCAAAGATATCAAGATTAAAGAGGGTATCACCTACCATTCCATCATAGCCAATAATGACTCTGACATCACTCAGGGACTCGCGCAAGCGCAGCCCGATGGCGTCAAAATAGATCTATCACAGCCAAAACCCAAAGAGGAGACTGCTTCTGCTAACGGCTCTGATATGGCTGAGAGTATAGAAGCTGATGCGTTAGCGGACAAGCCACTTGTCGCTGCTGTGACCATCGAGGGCGATATCAGTCAAGCATTAACAGCGCGTCTATCAGACGGTATCGTACCTTATACTAGCGCTCATCTAGAAGGGGCTGCCTCCGAGACTATTATTAATGGTGGTCATAGTATTCAAACCAGTCCACAAACTATTTTGACTCTGCGGCGAATTTTGCACAAACAACTTGAGCCGTAGAACAGCCAGTCCGTTAAATTTGATAAAAGAGTAACGCTCTGCACTTATTGACGGCGACATTTTTCAATAAATACGGTCAGTTATAAGTGACTGGCAGGTGTATAACACCTCCGTTGCACCACTTGCAGCAACTAGCGCTCAGGCGCATAATGAATGCATAGAGATTATTAATAATACTTTTATAAACAATAACTTAATAATTTATAAGGATATAAATTATTAAACTAAGTTGGACCGTTTTGGTTGTATATTGAGTCAATTCATCTAACTTGTTCATACTCACAGCTAAAAATCTAGCTATTGACCGTAACATCGATATTTAAGTTGCGGACGGTAACTTAGGCGTATCATGGAAGCCTGCGCTATTTTGCTAACGATAAAGGTAAGCGCTTATGTTTGCTGCATTTATGATCGACCAAATGGACGCGCTCATGCTAGCGCGTATACAGTTCGCTTTTGTCATCTCCTTCCATATTGTTTTTCCCGCTTTTTCTATCGGTCTTGCCAGCTGGCTTACGGTTTTAGAGTTCCGTTGGCTCAAAACGGGTGAGCCTATCTACGCTGAAGTCTATAAGCATTGGGTGAAGATATTCGCCGTCGTATTCGGTATGGGTGTCGTATCAGGTGTGGTGATGTCCTATCAGTTCGGTACCAACTGGGCAGTATTCTCAGATAAAGCGGGTAACGTGTTAGGCCCGCTGCTTGCCTATGAAGTCCTAACAGCGTTTTTCTTAGAAGCCTCCTTCTTGGGAATCATGCTCTTTGGTTGGGGACGCGTCAGCAAACGCATGCATTTTGCTTCAACTGCAATTGTCGCTGTTGGTACGCTGATCTCTGGTTTTTGGATATTGGCAGCTAACAGCTTTATGCAGACGCCGCAGGGATTTATGGTCGGCGCTGATGGACTACTCTACCCTACCAACTGGCTTGAGATTATCTTTAACCCCTCCTTTCCTTTTCGTTATGCACATATGATGACGGCGGCGTTTTTGACTACCGCTTTTGTGATTGGTGGTATTGGTGCTTATTATATTCAGTCCAAAAAGCACAAAGATCATCGTCAACATGGTCGCGTCATGCTCGGTATGGCGATGATTATGGCTATTTTTGTGGCCCCAGCTCAGGTGCTCATAGGCGATATGCATGGTCTTAATACTTTAGAGCATCAACCTGCCAAAGTAGCAGCGATGGAAGGTCTTTGGGAAAATGAGCGCGGCGCGCCTCTAATATTGTTCGCCATTCCCGATCAAAAAGCAGAAAAGAATCATTTTGAAGTCAAGATACCTTATGTCTCTGGCCTTATCTTGACGCATTCACTTGATGGTGAAGTCAAAGGACTCAAAAACTGGGCACCAGAAGATCGACCTTATGTTCCTATTGTGTTTTGGTCGTTCAGAGTCATGGTCGGTATTGGTACCTTGATGGTGCTGGTTGGTCTCTTTAGTCTCTATAAGTACTTCAAAAAACAACAGTTTGATCCTGAGAGTAAATGGTTCCATAGAACGTGGATGATGATGACGCCGCTTGGATTCATTGCCCTACTTGCAGGCTGGTTCGTCACTGAAACAGGACGTCAGCCTTGGACTGTATACGGCGTTATCCGTACGGCTGAGAGCATGTCACCGCTTGCAGCGCAGCAGGTTGCGACGACTCTGATCGGCTTTATCGTGCTCTACATCTTTGTGTTTGGCGCAGGTAGCTTTTATATCATACGCCTAATTACTCAAGGGCCTAAGCCGTATGAAGATCCTAGTGAAGACACCTACTACGATCACTCTGTGACCGAAGCTCAAGGCCGCGCTCTAAGTGGTGATGACACTCCTCAAGAGAACACCAAAGAGAACGATACTGAGAACTTAGACAGTCCTGCTAACGATACAGATGATGGAGGATTACGCTAATGTTTAACTTCGGTGATGTATTAGACTTACCACTCATCTGGGGCGGACTCATTGCGCTATCAGTCTTTATTTATGTCTTACTTGATGGCTTTGATTTGGGCTGCGGTATCTTGTTTCCTTTCGCTGGGTCAGATAAGAACCGCAGCCGTATGATGAACTCTATCGCACCCTTTTGGGATGGTAACGAGACTTGGCTTGTGCTTGGTGGCGGCGGCTTATTTGCAGCTTTCCCTGTCGCTTATGGCATCATTATGACCGGTCTATATCTACCTGTAACTGCCATGCTATTTGGTCTTATTATGCGCGGGGTGGCGTTTGAGTTTCGTTTCAAAGCCAATACTCGTCGCCATATATGGGATACGTTTTTCTTTGTAGGTTCGGTAGTTGCTACCTTTTCTCAAGGTATTATGCTTGGAGCATTGGTACAAGGGCTAGAGGCCAGTAATCGCTTATATAGTGGTGGTCCGTTTGACTGGCTTACGCCTTTTCCCATTATTTGCGGATTTGCCATGATTATTGGTTATGCGCTGCTCGGCTCTACTTGGCTTATCATCAAGACTGAACACACTTTGCAAGTGTGGGCGCGCAAGGTATCAGGCTGGATGCTCTCAGCACTTGTCGTTGCGATGGTCGTTGTCACCGCCTTTATGTACTTCTCTGATATCGACGCGCTTGAGGGTTGGTTTGGCTTCCCAGGGCTGTTGTATCTTGCCCCTATGCCTATTATCGTACTTATTTTATTCTATTTAATGCGTAAAGATCTGACCACTGAGCGCGAATATCGTCCTTTTTTACTAACTGTGGCGCTGTTTTTGATGGGTTATATCGGCGTCTGTTCTGCCTTATTCCCGTACATTGTGCCCTATCAGATGACTATTTATGAGGCCGCCGCCGCTGATACGTCATTATCGTTCATGCTTATAGGCGCGGTCATTATGTTGCCGATTATTTTGAGCTACACGGCATTTGCGTATTATACGTTTAAGGGCAAATCTGATCACAATCCTATGTATTGACGTTGAGGCAATAGACAATACGAAGTGGTTATAAAAGAGGATGCTATTATGAAAAAACTGAGTGAAAAACAAACCCAATGGGCATGGTTCGTGGGCTTGTATTTGGCAGGGTTTTTGGTCATCTTTACCATTGCACAGTTGATCAAGCTAGCGATGGGCGTCTAAAACCTTGTTACTATATAAAGAACGCAGTATAAAAAACGCAGCCTTGATAGTTAAGGCTGCGTTTTTTATGACTGTTTTTATTTATTGGTGTCTCTTATTTATAGCTTAGATACCGCTATGTTTGCTGACATCATGATGCTCTATGTACTCATTGACTTGTTCTAAGCGTTCAGGAGTACCGACGTCTATCCAATTGTCTTTGATGATGTCTGCGGTTACCTGAAACTTCAACATCGCTTGTCTTAAAAGGGGCGCAAGGGCAGCCGGTTGTCCTGATACTAGACCATCCACCACTCTTGGCGACATAACACTAATGCCTGCGAAAGTGTATTTGTCCGCATCTCCTATCGGCTGCTCACTGGCAAGACCGTTATTGATAGCGAAATCACCACTATCATTGTGCTCAGGATTATCAATTAATAGTAAATGGGCTTTTTGATCATTACCAAGCTTATAATCTTGTAGCTGGCTAAAATCATACATCGTCCACACATCAGAGTTGACCAAGATAAAAGGCGCATCCTTTAGCTTGCCTGTCTGTAATGCCTGAAAGATACCGCCAGCGGTCTCAAGCGGCTCATCTGCTTCAACTGACCACTGCAACGTGACCCCGAACTGCGACCCGTCATCCAAGGTCTCCATCAGCTTATCTGCAAGCCAAGAGGTGTTGATAGTAATGTGAGTGATACCAGCAGCTTGTAACGCTTTTATGTGCCAAACAATTAAAGGTTGTCCGCCTACTTCTACTAGCGGTTTTGGAGTCTCAAGAGTCAGCGGCCGCAAGCGTGTGCCCTTGCCCGCTGCCAAAATCATCGCTTGCGTTATTGCTGGCATATCTGCTCCTTAGTATAATAAAGTGGCGTAATAAATTTAGAGGTATCGTTAAGCAAACTTGATTTGATAAGCAGGTAGTACCGTTTCTGTCATCCATTTATTAAACGGCACTATAGATTGCTTTATGGCGTCATTAACATGAACGGCTAGCCACTCAAGCTCAAAGAGCAAATCGCGCATTACCTTTGGGATGTCCGCTAGATAACGATCTTTGCCATCGCGTTGGGACAGACGGATAAAGATACCTAGCACCTTTAGATGACGCTGCACGCCCATCACGTTGACATCGCTCTCAAATTGCTCAGCACTAGCGGCAGTGACTAAACCCGCTTGCTGTTGTAATTGCCAAAACTCACCAATCCAGTTAGATACTTGCGGCTCTGACCAGTCAACATAAGCGTCGCGTACTAGCGAGACAAGATCATAGCTATAAGCGCCGATAACCGCATCCTGAAAATCAATAACGCCAAGACCGACATGATTGAGGCTCAGATCTGCTTGATCCTGCATCAAATTTCGACTGTGATAATCACGGTGTACAATCACTTGCGGCTGCAAGAGTACTGTATTAACTAAGGCTGTTTTTAGGGTATCCCAAAGCGCGGTATCAAGGGACACATCGATATAAGGGATGAACCACTCACTGAATAAATCCATCTCACGCTCTAGCATCGCCGCATCATAATTTGGCAGCTGATACGTCTGCTTTGCGGTCTCAACCGAGATTTTTTGTAGGTCGATGAGCGTTTGCATTGCTGACTGATAATAATGGTTTACTTGCTTAGGCGTGGCATCAACCAACAAGTGCGCAAACTCCACAGCGCCAAAATCTTGCAAGATCAAAAACCCTTTATCAAGATTTTGTGCAACCAAGGTTGGAACGTTTATGGCAGGTGTCATCAGCTTGGCAACCGTGATAAATTGCTGCATGGTATCTTGCTCATCCGCTGAATCCATGACAATATAACGCGCGGTGACGCTGTCATCCTCTAGCAGTTGCATACGATGATAACGACGTGCGCTGGCATCTCCTGGGAGACTATCTAAAATAAAAACTTGGTCATTAAAGGTATGCTGAAGCCAAACGTTGAGCTCCTGCTGGCGGTGGTGATCGGCGATGTCAGTCATGTTAGGCCTTAAAGATTTTGTTCGAGAATAAATAAAATAGTGACGTCAGCTATCCTAGGTATTTAAAACTAATAAATAGGGCAGATACTTGCTAAAATAGACAGATACGTGTTCTATCATTAGTAACATTTAGCATTGAAGTACTTGTATACCTATACCGAGGTGCGTTTTGTGCCTGACAAAATTCGCTAAACAGTGTAGCTGATTTGATTTTTTTTGACCACAGCAAACCACTATTACTACCGATATTTATAAAGGGGCGGGACTATGTTGCCTATCAGCATTATAATCTGCTACTCGCAAACTTTATATAGCACAGTCCGCAAAGTACGGTTATCATAATAGGCTTATTTGCCTTACTCTTACTATATAGCTGTATTCATTCGTCAAGCTCGACAATCATAGGTGTGCCCTTGTTATATTCTCCGCTTTACCAAAGCATCCGTCTGATCTTGTTTGGTACTCTAGGCCTCTCTAGCATGATTGCAACCGCAGCTGATATTCCAGACGCGCAGCCAAACATGGATAATACTAGCGTTGCACGTTCTGGTGTCAACAATAGCTTGAGGTCCGATACCTATGACACTCTTGTTGTTAATAGCGCTGCTGTAGACGGCAGCTTTGTTGATGACCTCACGGACAACGACAGCACACTAACCGATGTCTCTGATATTAACACCCTAGAAATCACTCAGATAAATAATAATGAAAACCAAACTGCTGGGTCTTTAAAAGTCAACGATGTCAGTCGACCTCAAAGCTCATCTATCGATGCCTCATCGACCGACGCAGTACCTGATAATACGCTTATAGATGTCAGCGATGAGACGATTCAAGACAGCTTAATGCGCTTGGCCGAGTTTTATGAGCTGACGCCTGATAAGACCATCAGCACCTCGCAAGCCAGTATAAACTTGCCACCTACGCTCAGTAACGCTTCTATTAATAGTACTTTGGTAGATGACTCTACAGGGATTGAGCAGGATCTTGTGCAAAGCACTCGTCAGCCGCTACGCCAGTTGGGGACTGACCTAAAACTATTACCAAGTGCCATAGACAGTAGCCAACGCTGCGAGGGTCAGTGGGTCTATCCTACCAGTAGTCCCAATTATAAACGGGCGAGTAATGCTGATCTCAATCAAGATTCAAACGTAGCAAATGCTCAGGCTACCCTCTATGCGGAGTCTGATTATGGCTATTATGACAGTGTCGATTATGCTGAGCTATCGGGCAATGTGATTATCGATCAAGGTACGCAACATATAGAAGCTGACAAAATCGTCTTAGATTTAAATAACAATATCGCAGGTGCTCAAGGTAACGTTTTATTCACCGATCAGGCAACCACTGCGGGCAATAACCAAGCGCCCATCAAGCGCCTACCCACTAACAAAAGAACGTTAACCGATGAAGCAACTGGTGGCGGGCTTATCGGTGTGGCTGATAGCCTAGCATATAGTACGGATACCTCTCAAGCTACTGCTTATGGGGTGGCCTTTGCCAGTGTGCCGCTACAAGCACATGGTTATGCAAAAAAACTCAACCGACCTAACGACACTCAATATGAGCTTGATCAGGTAATGTTTTCGACTTGCCCGCCCACCGATCGCAAATGGCAATTGGAGGCGAGCACTATTGATTTGGACACAGAAACAGGCCGCGGTGAGGCCTATAACACTACTTTTAAAGTAGCAGATATTCCCATTTTCTATCTACCCTATTTTAATTTTCCTATCGATAGTCGACGTAGTAGCGGTTTTTTACTGCCAAGCGCTAGCTTTGAGAGTGAGAGCGGTCTTGAGATTGATGTCCCTTACTATCTGAACTTATCACCTAATTATGATGCTACGATCAATACTCATCTTT
The DNA here is from genome assembly GCF_051307035.1 of Psychrobacter sp. DM4. Classification (GTDB taxonomy): domain Bacteria; phylum Pseudomonadota; class Gammaproteobacteria; order Pseudomonadales; family Moraxellaceae; genus Psychrobacter. Next base: position 988,194 of record NZ_CP195536.1, on the reverse strand, counting down.
ATACCAATCGTAACCCTATGCTCTCTGGTGAGTTTCGCTACTTGACCGAGAACTATGGCGAGGGGATCTTTAACGGTTCTTATTTGCCCAACGATAAAGAGTTCAATGATGAAGATCGTACTAGCTTTTTTTATGATCATTATTGGTCCTCTACTAACATTCCTCGCTTAAGCGGCGATGCGACTTATAGCTATGTGTCGGATGAGGAATATCTAAACGATTTTGACACTTTGGGGTTGTCTGACAATACCTTGAACTTACCACGCCGCGCACGCTTAAATTACTATAATGATTATGTCAATGGCGAGCTTAAGGTTGAAACTTTCCAAACCTTGGATGCCTTTAATAATAATGGTGAGGCGTTAGAAGACAAAGATAAGCCCTATTCACGCCTGCCGCAATTATCGCTCAACTACAGACTACCATGGACTGAGAACTTTGATATCACAGGGGTTCACGACTCTGCCTATTTTAAAAAGTCAATTGATGACGGTTCTGAAGACGAAAAAAGTGGGGTACGTCTTTATAACAAGTTGAGTGCAGCTTATCCTGTACAAAAGCCTTGGGGTTATATCAAACCCAAAATTAGCTTACAGCATCTTTATACCTCTTACGATGAGGATAGTCTAGATGATAACGAGCTAAGCGATGAGGAGGGACGTCAATCAGTATTTGTCCCGCAAGTGAGTATTGATGCAGGTTTGAATTTTTATCAAGCCGGCTCTCCTTTTGGTGCTTTTGACGATACGATGGGCGGCTATCAGCTGTTAAGCCCAAGACTCAAATACACCTACTCCCCTTTTGAGGATCAAAACGATATTCCTAACTTCAACACGCGTATTGCCTCAATCAATTATGAGCAGCTATTTTCAGATAGCTGGTTTTTGGGTCAAGACCGTTTGCAAGATTTGCATGCCATTACCCCAGGCGTCAACTATCGTTACATCGATGCAACGGGTGTGACACGTTTTGATGGTAGCATTGCAGAGCAATTTTATATTGACGATGGCCGTGTTACTTTGGACGACGAGACTTCTTTGTTTAATGCTTCATCCTCAGGACTTGTCTGGAACACCAGTACGCAACCTTACAATAATGTTTGGGTTGATGTTAGCGGTGCTCTGACGAGTAATTATGACCTCAACTACTTCACCACTGAACTGCGTTTCCAGCCTTCAAACAATAGTTTATTTAACATCGGCTACGTAAAGCGCCAGCGCGATGATAATACAGATCAGCTGCCACTTTCAGCGTTTACGGCCTCCGCAATATTTCCTGTCAGTGATAAATGGCGCGTGTTGGCACAAGGACAATATGACTATCGCCGCGAAAAAGTACTCGACTCGTTGATCGGTATCGACTACGAGGATTGCTGTATCGGCTTTGCGGTTTATGGTCGTCGTTATTACAATGACTTGAACATCTCAGACAAACCTACAGAAGCGATCATGGCAGAGGTTAGGCTCAATGGCTTAGGTAGTAGTAGCGGACGCTTGACCCGTTTGCTCGCTGACAAAGTATTAGGTTTTGAGCCCGTACAAAGTGCATGGAAAGATTAGCGTTTCAGATTTGCATACAATAGATCAAAAACGATTCTACCCTATCACACAAGCACCACTAATTTGAGATAACAGTTTAAGCTGTAATAGCATTTTTAATTTAAGGTTTGAGCGTAGTGAGTTTACTACTATTCAATACAATGACATTGATGAGGAACATCATGAGATTTTTTTGTTTAAATAAGATAAGTTGCGCCGTACTACTGTCTACGGGCATGATGAGTCTGGGTCTAAGCGCACAAGCAGCTACGGTGACAGCTCCTGTAGCGCAAGCTACCACAAGTACTCAGGGTAGTAGCGAGCGCTTAACGTCGACAAACAGTACAGATGGTATTATTGCCATCGTCAATGACAATGCTATCTTAAAGAGCGATCTTATCGATGCTATTACTCAAACGCAAGCACGAGCCAGAGCTGCAGGCACACCTATAGCGAGCTCTGCTCAATTGCAGTCTGAGGTGCTAAATGCTCTTATTCTACGTGAGTTACAACTCTCATTAGTCAATCGCGTCGGTATCAAGCCTGACAATGCGGCAATCAATCAGCGTCTAGGTCAGATCGCTCAAGCTGAAGGCGTTAGTAGTATAGCTGCATTGCAACAGCGTTTAGATGCCAGTCAAGCCGGTAGTTATGCTGCATTACGAGCACAATTGATAGAAGATGCAGCGATACAATCGCTACAACAGCGTCAAGTGAACAACCGTGTTCGTATTAGCGAACAAGATATTGATGCTTTTTTGTCATCTCCTGAAGCTAAGCGTTTAAACCAAAGCGAATACCAAACTGTCCATGTTCGTATTCCCTATATCGACGATTACAGCCGCTTGTCACAGGCGCAGCGAGATGAAGCTCTAAAGGTAGCTGAAGATCTACGCACGCGTTTGTTACAGCCAAATACAGATATTGACGCTGCTATTGCTGCCACGCAAGGCACTTACCCTATTCCTATACAAGGCGGTGATATGGGCTTTCACAAAGCCGCCTCATTGCCAACTGAATTGTCTAGTGAAATTACAAAGCTTGAGGTAGGTGCTGTTAGCGCGCCGCTCGTGACGCCTGAAGGTATTGATATTATTAAGTTGGCTAGCAAAAAATCAGGCGACACGATGATGGTTCCGCAGTGGCGTACGAGTCATATCTTGGTTAAGGTTGACGAATTACAAACCGATGCTCTAGCAGAACAAAAAATTAATGATTTGTACGCTCAGCTTCAAGGCGGGGCTGATTTTGCAGCTTTAGCTTCTACTTACTCTGATGACCCTGGTTCAGCTGGACGTGGTGGCGATCTTGATTGGGTTAACGAGGCTGATACTGTAGGTTCATTCGAAGCTACTATGAAAAATACTACGGTTGGAGATTACTCAACTCCATTCAAAACCCAATTTGGTTGGCATATTCTTAAAGTAATCGATACGCGCAACTATGATGCTAGTGATGAATATCGCCGTACTATGGCGCGTCAGACTCTGTATCAGCGTCTAGCGCCACAAGCGCGCGAAGACTGGCTACAAGAGCTACGCGCGGGATCATACGTTCAAGTAATAGACTGATTTAAAGAGTCTTAATTGATGCTTGATAAAAAAGCACATGACTCATTATAAGTCATGTGCTTTTTTTGCTTTATAAATTGTTGACTACTAAAATTTAAGATTACAGACAAAGAAAAGCCCCAAACCTAGGGCAATTGGGTTTGGGGCCTTAGTACTTCATATTATTATTGTTTTGCTTCCTTGATGACCCATCCTGAGTCAGGAATAACACCGTATAAGACAGCGGACTGACCTGCTCATAGTGCTATTACCTCAACACCGCATCCATGCTCATCCTTGTGTTGATAACGCTATTTTAGGTGAGTTTAAACAGCGCAGCTAGCGGTTAAATGCGCTATTTTGTGTAAGCATATACTTACATATTGACGATTACTTATACCACTTAAAGTGCCGCTGTTAATGTCGCTGCTTTTGAATCTTTTGCATGCTCCTTTGAGATCTCCTTACCATCTTCCTTGCCTTCCTCTATTTTGTTGTCAGCTTCTTCAATATCATCAGCGTCTTTTGTTGGAGCATTTTGTTCTTGCTTGGTCGCTTCTTCTGGCTCGTATTGTAAGGTTGTTAGTACAGGAAAATGGTCAGAGCCGATAGATGGCATACGCTGAATATCAACAACGGTAAAGCAAGCACTGTGAAAGATATGATCAAGTGCCCAGCGTAAGAATGGATAGTCGGCATGAAAGGTGTTGATAAAATGTCGACCGATACGAGGATCTAATAGACCTGAGATACGCTGAAAACGCCGTGTGGTCTTGGACCAAGCCACGTCGTTCAAGTCTCCTGCTAGTATCGCTGTTTGGTCATTTTCTTTGATATGTTTGCCAACCATTAATAGCTCTGCATCACGAGTGGTTGATTTGTCCGCTTCAGTTGGACTTGGTGGCATAGGATGCAAGCAATAAAGCCAGATTACGCGTCCCTCTTGCAAGCGCAGCTGCGTATGGATTGAGGGTATATCATCGATCATCAGGTACTTAACTTCAGGGTCAATAAGTTCAAGCTTGGAATACAGATGCATGCCGTAAAGATTATCCAAAGGTATCTTTACCGTATAGGGATAGTCCTCTTCTACAACGCTAAGCGCCTGCTCCCATTTTTTATCTGACTCAAGGGTGATTAAGATATCAGGCTGTTTTTGTTCAACCAGATCGACTAGCTTTTGAGTGTCATCATTAGGCGTTAATACATTTGACACCATAATTTTGATTTGATGCAAATCGGGTTTATCTTTGGCTTTTTGTACCTCTTTTTTCCATATTCTAGTATAAGGTAGCACCATTCTTAGCTGAAACGCGAGCGTACCACTGAGTGAAATAAATAGCAGCCACTGACCCAATTGCCATTCAGGCCAAAATATAAGCATCCCAATCCAAGCAATAACACCTAAAGCTAAAATTTGAATACGTGGAAAATCAACGGCGCGTACCCACCAGTTGTCTAGTGGCAGCCAGCCCCAAGCCGTAATAAAAGCGATGAATCCAGCCAGTACTTGTACGCCATAATATAAGAAGGAGGAGTCCATAAAATTTATTAACCCGTAGTAACCAAAATGTGATAAAAGACCGCCCTGATGCTACTAGCATACTATAGTAGCGTTGGTAGTGACCTGCCATTTAATAGAGCATACTTTAGCATCTCAGGACGCCCTCGCCTACCTTTTAGCCTAGCATGTCGTAAAAATAACACATATAAAATCGTAGCCAGACAACAGTATGCATCCCTCAAGTCAATACTGAGTCGTCAGCTTATTAACAACCTATATCAAACAAATCAATAAATTTGGAATAATACTGGCGAGTTATTATAAAATTGAGGGAATACTATGAAATACCTTGATTTTTATGCGCAATAACGGCATTGTTATCGGTTGGCATAGCTACAGATAATCAAAGAATAGGAAAACGGTTCATGAGAAATTTGACAGTGGGTTTGGTAGGCTGGCGCGGTATGGTTGGGTCAGTACTGATAGAGCGTATGCGTGAAGAAAACGACTTTGATGGTATGACGCCCGTATTCTTCTCAACCAGTAATGCTGGTGGCGACGCGCCAAAATTCGAGGGTGTTAAGACCAATCAGCTAAAAGATGCTCATGATATTGAGGCGTTAACTGGCTGTGATGTCATTATTACCTGCCAAGGTGGCGACTACACACAAAAGGTTCACCAGCCGCTGCGTGATAGCGGCTGGAATGGCTACTGGATTGATGCGGCGAGTACGTTACGCATGAAGGATAACAGTATCATCATTTTAGATCCGGTCAATCGTAGCGTTATTGATACCGCGTTAGCTAACGGTACCAAAGACTTTATCGGTGGTAACTGTACTGTCTCCCTTATGCTAATGGCTATCGGTGAGCTGTTCAATAGAGGCTGGGTTGAATGGGTTAGCGCCATGACTTATCAAGCAGCGAGTGGCTCTGGCGCGAATAATATGCGCGAGCTGATCAGCGGTATGGGTGTGTTGCACAATGCGGTTGAGAGTGAACTTGTCAATCCTGCTAGTGCTATCTTAGATATCGATAAAAAGATCGCTGATACGCAGCGTTCAGCAGACTTTCCTCAGCAGTATTTCGGAGTACCGCTCGCAGGTAGCCTGATTCCTTATATCGATGTGCAAATGGATAACAAGCAGTCAAAAGAGGAATGGAAAGGCGGCGTTGAAACCAATAAAATCTTGGGCAATGACGCTAATAGCAATGTCCCTATCGATGGTATGTGTGTGCGTATTGGTGCCATGCGCTGTCACGCGCAAGGCTTAACGATCAAGCTTAAAAAGGATATTCCTCTTGATGAGATCGAAAACGCTCTAAAAAATAGCGGCAATCAGTGGCTTGATGTGGTTGAAGATGATAAAGAGGCCACGATCAACCGTTTAACGCCAGTTGCCGTGACTGGTACTCTAACCGTAGCATTAGGGCGCTTACGTAAGCTGAATATGGGTCCTGAGTATCTTGGCGCTTTTACCGTCGGCGATCAACTACTGTGGGGCGCAGCAGAACCCTTGCGTCGTATGCTGGGTATCATTCGTGAGCAAAATAACTAATCTACGTTTAAACAAAGAAAAGACAGCGATTGCTGTCTTTTTATTTGGGTATTATTTAATCAACATTGCATGTGCTTATTGATAGCGGATCATCACCTCATTGCGGCGTAAAAACGGTAACGTCCACGGCGTATCATAACGCGCCAGCTCAGGATCACCTGTAGGTGTCAGATTTTGACCCTGTATCCACGTGCGTAATTCTTCTGTCTTATCATCTACTTTATTGCTTCCAGTAAACCCTGAAAATTTGATGACACCATAAGTTTGCATTGGTACTTCGATGATCTCAACTGCTGGATTATTTGGTTTTGGCAGTGTCTGCATAGTGTACTGACTTGGCATCACAAAACGTACGCGCCATTTGCCATCAGTTTGTTGCCCATTATTTTGAATAGTTACAGGAGCAGTCATAGCAATCTCTTGCGAGGGCTGCATTTTGACTGGTGCTGTCATACTAATCTTGCTGCTTTCCCCACTTGGCGCCGTGTTATTACCAAAAATGAAATCGGCGAGTACTTTAAAGCCTTTGTTACTCGCATCCTTCTGATCTCCCGATACTAACGTCTGTGCCACAATTTGTGAATCATAACGACGTAGCTCAAACTCATCTGATTGACTTATTACAGTGTAATCGGGCTCTTCGACGGCCATAGCGGCTCCTGATGCGAATAACAAACTGCCAAGAGACAGATAGAAGATAGATTTCATGTTGTGTCTCCCGCACTAAAATAACTTGCACATAACAAGATAAATTGTGAATAAAAGGGTTATCATAATTTTGAGCGATATTGTAATAATCGTTGATTTTATTACTTTGGCTACTGTAGCAACAATATGAGACTTATGTCTGTGTCTTTAGGGTAGTGGCAGATTTACAGTTTGTTATATAGATATCTGTAGCCAAACTAATTGTTAGTGGTGATATAATTGGCATCATTTTTATCGACTAACTAGTGATTTACATATGCAATTTACTTTACATAAGACAGCAAGTGGTGAGACTCGAGCACGCCGCGGTACCGTGCACCTCAATCATGGTAATGTGCAAACACCTGCGTTCATGCCTGTCGGTACTTATGGTACAGTCAAAGGTATGCTACCACGTGACATCGAAGCAATTGGCGCTGATATTGTCTTAGGCAATACCTTTCATTTATGGCTACGTCCAGGTACTGATATCATTGATAAATTTGGTGGTTTGCATAAATTTATGCATTGGGACAAGCCTATCTTGACAGATTCAGGCGGCTTTCAGGTCTTTAGCCTCGGTGCTATGCGCAAAATTACTGAAGAAGGCGTTCATTTCAAGTCCCCTATTGACGGCGCAAAGGTGTTTTTGTCACCTGAAAAGTCCATGCAGATTCAATACAGTCTAAATTCAGACATTGTGATGCAATTCGATGAGTGTACGCCCTATCCTGCTACTCATGATGAGGCCAAAAAATCCTTGGAGCTGTCATTGCGCTGGGGACAACGCTGCCTTGATGAGCATCAAAAACTAGGTAGCACCAACGCCCTATTTGGTATCATTCAGGGCAGTATGTATGCAAATTTGCGCCAGCAGTCACTAGATGGACTCCTTGAGATAGGATTCGATGGGTATGCTATTGGTGGGCTATCTGTTGGTGAGCCAAAAGATGAGATGATGGATGTTTTGGACTACATGCCAGAGGCCATGCCAGCGGACAAACCGCGCTATCTCATGGGCGTGGGTAAGCCTGAAGATATCGTTGAGGCCGTACGCCGCGGCGTTGATATGTTCGATTGTGTGATGCCAACTCGCAATGCTCGTAATGGTCATTACTTCGTCACAGGGAATGCCGAAAACGTCGGTGTCGTACGTATTCGTAACAGTCAATACCGAGAAGATACTGGCCCGCTTGATCCAGAGTGCGATTGCTATACGTGTCAGAACTTTAGCCGCGCTTACTTGTATCATTTAAATAAATGCAAAGAGATGCTTGGCGCACAATTAGCGACCATTCACAATTTGCGCTATTATCAGCGCCTTATGCAAGGTATCAGAGACGCTATCGAACAAGATCGATTTGATGACTTCGTCACTGAGTTTTATAGCAAACGCGGACAGGATGTTCCAAAGCTAGATCTGCGCTAGCTATCATAATGGCGACTAGATATAGTCACTTTTACTTTATCAGCCTGAGATATTACAAAGCCAAAAACGCCAGTCAACTCTCATTGACTGGCATTTTTATTGATGATACCGATAAAAGCTTAGCTTTAGTAGATATCATCGTCTGGTAGCTGACTCATTGGAATGTCAGGGTGTTTTCTCAAGTGCAAGATAGCAGCAATTAATCCGCCCCATATCAATAGCATTGAGATAATCATAAAAATAATTGCTGAAGTACTCATAATATATTCCTATTATATCGTTTATCTAACCGTTATCTACGGGCATCGTCAAGCGCGCGTGACTTATCATCTTCAGCATCATGCAAGCCTTTCATACGGGTTAGTATAAATGCACCTAGACCAAAGAAGACCACTACGCCCCAACCAAATAACAAGAGAATAGAAGTAGAATAACCCTCATAAGGCTCTTGTACTAAGTTAATAAGCTTAAGACCCAAAGCTACTGTTAGCACCGTAGGTGTAATGACCGTCAACATAAATACCCAAGCGCCGCCAAGCTTGACGCTAGAGATGCGGTTGATATGAGCAAGCAAGCCTGGAATCTTGTTACGATTAAACCAAGTCACCCAAACGATAGACATGAGGCCACCAGCGACGATGCCGATGTTGTTGGCAAAATGATCAATAACGTCGACCAAGACTAGCGAGCTGCCCGTAGAGAAAGCTGCGATCGAGATAATCGCACAGACGCCAACGATTGAGGCCACGGCTTTTTTACGTGACCAATCAAACTTGTCTTGAAACGCAGAGATTGGGACTTCTAAGATACTAATAAGTGAGCTGATACCAGCAACTACTAGTGAGCCAAAGAATAAGAAACCAACAAAATCACCGCTGGCACCCATAGTAGAGATGATTTTTGGGAAAACAAAGAACGCCAGTCCGACGCCGCCACTAGCTACTTCTGAAACGTCTTGACCTGTCGACATCGCCATAAAACCGATCGCAGCAAAGATACCGATACCAGCGATAAGCTCAAACGATGAGTTCGCAAAACCAACGACTAAACCTGCGCCAGTTAAGTTCGTATTCTTTTTGAGGTAGGAGGCATACGTTACCATGATACCAAAACCAACTGATAAAGAGAAAAACACATGACCGTAAGCGGCCAGCCACACATTAGGATCTTGCATTTTTGTCCAATTAGGCTCAAAGAAAGCATTGATACCGATAACCGCACCTGGCAAGGTCAACGCTTTGAATACCATGATACCGAATAAGACAATAAGCAGTGGAATACAGATTTTGTTAGCAAGCTCAACGCCCTTACGAATACCACCAAACATAATCAAGATAGCAAGTACCCAAACAATAACAAGGCCTGTAAACATCTGCGGTACAAATACTGAAGTCAGCTCCCCTGTATGTTGGACAAAATCACTGACAAAGAAAGTTGTGGTATCCTCGCCCCATTTTTGTCCAAAGGAGAAAAACATGTAGCTGCCTGCCCAAACGATAACAGCAGCGTAATAAATAGCGATGACAAAGGAGACTAGCGTCTGCCACCATCCGACAAACTGAGCGGAGGGCACCATTTTTTTGTAGGCACGAGGCGCAGCGGCGCGATATTTGTGACCGATAATATAGTCCAAAAATAATAGAGGAATACCCGCGGTCAACAACGCAATAAGGTAGGGTACCATAAATGCCCCGCCCCCATTATCATAGGCTACATAGGGGAACCGCCATATATTACCTAGTCCGACCGCTGAACCGACAGCGGCTAGAATAAACCCAGTTCGACTGGACCAGCTTTCTCTTGGCTCTGCCATAAAGCACTCCTAAATTTGTTTGCAAGTCCCTTTGAGCTATTTAGCTTAGTAAAGGGTAAATACTCAAAGAGACGACAAGTCAGTTATTGGTTAAAATAAGTTACTAGAATCTAACGCTATATGACTAGGAAGTTTCTGCTAATCGTTACAAAAAGTCAAGAACTGATAAACACAAAAAAGCCATAACTTAGTGTTATGGCTTTTAAAGAATGAAAGTCTACTTTAGCGTACTACGCCGCGCTGGCTTTGTTGTAGGGAATCAATGAGCAGTTGAATCTTTGGCTCTTGCGGTAGCATATCTTGATGGAGCACTTCAAGCGCTTGTACGGTGGTAAGACCCGATCTATAAATAACGCGGTAGGCTTGGCGCAGTACATCAATGGTCTCTTTGGGCCAGTTTTTACGGCGCATGCCCTCAACATTGAGACCGTGAGCACTTGCAGGATTACCAGACACCATAGTAAAGGCAGCGACATCTTTTAAAATTAAGCTGGCACCGCCAATCAAGCTATAGTCGTCTACGCGGCAAAACTGATGTATACCTGAATTACCACCAATAATAGTATGATCACCGATGATCACATGCCCTGCGATACCGACGTTATTAGCAAATATATTGTGATCACCGATAATGCAATCATGCGCCACATGAGTGTTTACCATCAGTAGATTATGACTGCCAATCTTGGTCAAACCCTTCTCCTGCATGGTTCCTCGATGCAAACTACAAGCTTCGCGGATAGTATTATGGTCTCCTATCTCAAGCCAAGTACGTTCGCCGTCATATTTTAGATCCTGACAGTCCTCTCCTACACTTGCAAACTGATAGATCTGGTTGTGTTGTCCGATACGAGTCAGTTTGGATACCACCACATGTCTATGCAAAGTAGTATGAGCGCCAATGCTCACCTCGTCCCCTATTATGCAATAAGGTCCTATGACAGCGGTGTCATCAATCGTAGCGGATGGTGAGATGATTGCTGTAGGGTGAATCTGACTCATAGTGCAGGCCTTTGTAGGTCTCAATTATACAAAAATGATCTAGGTGTAAGGGTGCTAGCATGCCTCTGACATTGTTATTTGTCAGGTTGCTCTTGACGGGCAATCATAATTTGGGCGCTAGCAGCCAGCTGATTCTCTACGTGTACGGTACAATCAAACTTGTAGATACCGCGTTTTTGCATGACGGTTTTAGCGCGAATAATTAGCTGATCACCAGGAATTACGCGGCGCTTGAAACGAACCTTATCAACACCTGCAAACAGATATAAGTAACCATCTTCTGCGGTTAAGCCTGCACTAATAAATCCAAGTACCCCTGAGACCTGCGCCATTGACTCTACCATCAATACACCTGGCATAATGGGCTCACCTGGAAAATGACCATTAAAGAACTCTTCATTGATCGTAACGTTCTTGATACCTATGATGGATTCATCAGGTTTGCAAGCTGTAATCTTGTCGACCAGCATAAAAGGGTAGCGATGCGGCAAGTAATGCTTAAGCGTATGATAAGTCAAAGGTAGGGTGAGTCCCTGCTCTGCTAATTTGCTGATATCAGTATCAGTGAGGGTTTCAAAATCAGTAGTGCTCATAATATGCTTTCCTTGCTATCTCAGCGATTATTTACAACGGGATGACCATTATACGCTCTTTTAATCGTAGCCTAATTTTCGAAACCTAACCGCAGCTTTGCGCCATTTAGCAGTCGGCATTGCAGCTGTACCTGAGGAATAAGGGCCGGGCGTTTTTATTGATTTGGTCACCATCGTCATGCCAGATAGTGTGACGTCGTCAGTGATAGCAACGTGACCTGTAATGCCGACAGCGCCACCTATGATACATCGTTTGCCAATGGTAGTGCTCCCAGCAATACCCGTTTGCGCCGCAATAGCACTACCATCGCCAATGCGTACGTTATGAGCGATCTGCACCAGATTGTCGATAATAACATGATTACCGATTACCGTATCATCGATAGCGCCGCGATCTACGCAAGTATTGCTACCGATGCGGACGTGATCACCGATAATAACGCGACCTAATTGCGCAATGCGCTCCCAGCCACTTGTACTAGGGTCTACTGTTGGTGCAAAGCCAAAGCCCTCAGCACCAATGCTTGCACCAGCATGCAAACGCACATGATTACCTAAAACGCAGTGATGACTCAGCACCACCTGAGAGTTAAGGATGCAGTCGGTACCGATAGTAGCATAAGCCTCGATAACAACATGAGCATCTAAGCAACTACGCGCGCCGATAGCGACTTGTTCATCGATCACGCAAAAAGGTCCAATGCTAACCGACTCACCTAGTATTGCACTATCATCAATACTAGCAGTGGGATGAATACGGCTAGTCTTTGACGTAAATGCAAACCGCTGACTACTATTAGCATAAGCCAAATAAGGATTGTCAACGACTATGGCAACGACGCCTACTGGTACTTGCTGCTGATACTTTTGGGTCACTAAGACTGCGCCTGCCTGACTTTGAGCCAAACTGGAGATGTAGCTGGGATCCGCCAAAAAGCTCAACTGCGCTGCATTGGCATCGACGAGACTACCTATACCAGTCAAGCTCAGCTGCAATTGCTTGGCACTCAGCTCAGCCTTATTCAGTACTGGCTGACGCCTCTCAATTTGAGTAATAAGGTGCTCAATCGTTATCATAATTGATCGTAGTATTGTAGGTATAAGTAAACAGTCGTCAAATCTAAAATCAGTCTGACGACTTATTGAATAACAGCGCATTACTACAAGGTTTGAGGTGTTAAACCTGTAGTAAATCACGACTAGTAGTAGATAAGGACATAGCTATGCTTAGTCCTTAAAAGGTACTACCGATCTGGAACTGAACTTTTTCAGTCTCATCGCCTTCTTTGTCACCGATTGGCACCGCGTAGCTTAATGATATAGGACCAATAGGCGTATACCACGTCACACCAGCTCCTGCACTAAAACGTAAGCCATTATCTTGTGTCAGTAGCTTTACAGGACTGCCATCAGGATTGAGTGTGACATTGCCGTTTGGATCGACGAAGTTTGTGTCTTCTCTGCCGGTCGTATCGAATACTTGTCCGCCTTCAGCGAATAGTACAGGACGAACTTGATCCGCCCAATCGCCTTTGAATGGTAAGGGTAGGATTAGCTCAGTCCCGAACGTCGCTAGTGCGTTACCACCAACTTCTTCGTCTCTGATGCTACGTATGTCTTGATCACTGATAGCATCAGCGTAACTTTGTGATTTAGGACCTAAAGTTGAGGACTCATAACCTCGAACGGAGCCATAACCACCCGCATAAAAGTTCTCGTAAAAGGGAAGATCATTACCGTAACCGAGCTTAGTATAACCACGCGCTACTACGTCTTTATAAAGTGGATAGTAGACATTACCGCGATAGATAAGCTTTTGATAATTAACATCACCAAGACCAATGGTCGCATCAACCGTATGACTCATGCCTTTGGTTGGAAATACGGGACGGTCAAGCGTACTGTAGTCCCAGCCAAGGAGCAAATTATAGGTCGTATAGTCGTTTTTAAAGCCGGTACGACCTTCAAATTCACCAGTGAAGTTCTCAAAAGAGCCGCCATCATCAATGATTCGATCTACGTTTGAGACCCCTAAATTACGACCACCACGGACATCGGTGTTATCGATATTTAACCCTGCGCTCACGCGCTTAGTTTCATCAACAGGATAGCTATAGTTGAGCGTAGCGCCATAAGAGTCAGTAACATAGTTGCTAACGTTGCGATCATCGAACTTGGTCTCGCGGTAGTAGGCGCTAACGCCTTGTGATACCCCGTTTTCGGTAAAGTAAGGATCGGTATAACCCAAGCTATATGAATCACGTGTCTCTGAACGCGATAACGCTGCTTTGACACGGTTACCCGTACCCATAAAGTTGTTTTGAGTGAGATCTAACTGAAAAGTAACACCGCCACTTTGTGAATAACCAGCGGCAATCGTTGAGCTGCCAGAAGGCTGCTCAACTACAGTATAGTTGATATCGATCTGGTCAGGCTGGTTGGGTACTGGTTTGACATCGACATTGACGCTCTTAAAAAACCCAGTACGCATCAGGCGCGTACGTGACAGTTGAATATCACGATTAGAGGTCAATGCGCCCTCTAGCTGTCGCATCTCGCGGCGTAGCACCTGGTCTTGGGTCTTAATATTTCCATCAAAGTTAATACGGCGAACATAGATGGGACGCGCAGGATCGATGTAATAATCGACGTCGACAATTTTGGTCTCATCATTGATGCGCGATACAGGACGTACTTGTGCAAAGTAATAGCCATCGTTGCCGTAGCGATTTTTTAGCGCAGCGGTTGTCTCATCGAGATTTGCTTGAGAGTACTGCTCACTGGGGGCAAAAGTGACAAGTTCTCTTAATTCATTATTCTCAAAAGTAGGCTGGCCTAAAAAATTCACTTCACCAAACTGATACTGCTCACCTTCACTGAGGCTCACTTCAATAAAGACACTGCTCTTGTCTTCACTGATATTAAGTATGGCATTGTCGACATTGAAGCGTACGTAGCCATCGTTCTGATATAGCGCTTTCAAACTCTCCAAACTTGCCGCCAGCTTCTCTTTGGCGTAGCGATCGGATTTTGACAATAGACGCGTCCAAGAGGACTCTTTTACCGCAAAGACGTCTTTGATATCCTCATCACTAAAATGACTGTTGCCAATGATATTAATATCGACAACTTTAGCAGGCTTACCTTCAATAAAGCGCACATCCAGTTTGACGCGGTTGCCATCGAGTAGTGTTTGATCCACCTCAATATTGCTATTGTAATATCCTTGACTGATATACTGCTGCTGTAGCTCGTTTGCCACCGCCTGCAAGGTCGATTGTTTAAGTACATCCCCAGCGGATAAACCCGCGCTTGCAAGTCCTTCTTCTAGCCCCTCTTTAGGAATGAGCTTATTGCCTTCAAAGTTGACTTCGGCGATAACAGGACGCTCAACCATGTCAAAACGCAGCTGATTGCCCTCGACACGGCTTTGAATATTGGCAAAATTATCAGTGGCATACAGTGCCTTGATACTTGCCGCAAGACTGCTATCAGTAACGGTATCGCCAACTTCGATTGGCAGTACAGGATATAGGCTGTCAGGGGTCAAGCGCTGTAACCCTGTAAAACCGATATCGGTCACTACAAAGGTGGCAGCCTGTACAGGCACACTCATCATCGCTACAACTAACGGCAACCCAGCCGCACTCATCAATAAAGGCGTACGCATAAACACTATCCGTCAATAAAAAACTTGCTTAAGTTAAGGTAAAACTATACATGGTCAAGCGCTATCGAATAC
This sequence comes from Psychrobacter sp. DM4, assembly GCF_051307035.1. Taxonomy (GTDB): domain Bacteria; phylum Pseudomonadota; class Gammaproteobacteria; order Pseudomonadales; family Moraxellaceae; genus Psychrobacter. The sequence continues at coordinate 972,777 of NZ_CP195536.1, read as the reverse complement.
TAGTAAGACAAGTACATGATGAGCCGCTAAGGACACTTTATATAAAACGTATCACAAAATAAACTAAAAATTACGATTAGTACAGTAGCTAGTCTCTTAGACTGTCAGTAGCATACCGTTATAAATCAAGTATTACTACCTCTTAGCCATTAACCTATCGCGTCTGACTCTGCAAAGCACAGTACGCCTCTTTAAAACAGTCGGCTGATATCATTACCAATAGCTAACACCATGAAACCTGCCAGCAAGAGTAAACCGATATTCAAACCTGCTATTTGTACACCTTCAGGCAAAGGCTTACCGCGAATGAGCTCGATCACATAATAAACGATATGACCACCATCAAGTACTGGAATCGGCAGTAAGTTGAGCACTGCTAGACTCAGGCTAATCAATGCAGCGGTAGATAGTACCATCTCCCAACTGATATCAAAACTCTGTTTGGCAACCTTGGCGATTGTAATCGGTCCTGACAAGTTGTCTAGCCCTATCATACCTGAGAGCATCTTGCCCATTGAGCTGACAGTCATAACGGCCAGTTGCTCAGTCTTTTTGAACGATTGAACCAAAGCGGCGCCTGCGCCATACTCAACGGTAGTCTTATAAGCATCTGGAATCACAATGTCAGTCTGTGCAACCATAGCCCCAATCTGTCCGTAACGATTGCCCAGAGTGTCTTTTTTGGCTTGAGGCATAATCTGTAGCATCACAGGGTCGCCATCACGCAATACGCTAAAATTAAGCAGTGTTTCTGGGTTATCTCTAATGACTCGCGTCGCACTGATCCAATCGGTTATGAGCGTATCATTAATAGCGGTAATTTGATCACCAGCTTGCATACCTTGCAAACTTGCAGCGCCATCAGCTGACAGCTCACCAATGACAGGTGCAATTTGTGGTTGCCAAGGGAGCATGCCAAAGCTAGTTAAGGCATCTTTACCTTGAGCATCGCCTTGCATAAACTCTGTTACAGGTGCCAGATAGGTTTGAGTAGCTTGCTCAGCAGATTCCAGAGTGATGCTGATGTTTTGCGTCTCACCCATACGGTTCGCTAAGCGGTAATTAATTCCCTCCCATGTCTGCACTTTATGACCATCTATAGCGATAATCTTGTCGCCGACTGGCATGTTCGCTATCGCTGCAGGAGTATCGGGTAGTATTTGTCCAATCTTGGTGGCTAATTGCTCGGATGGCGTCATGAACAGCACCCAAAACAGAGCAATAGCAATGATAAAATTCATCAAAGAACCTGCCGCGACAACGGCTATCTTTTTGAGTGGATGCTGACGGTTAAACGCTAAATGTAACTCATCTGCGGAAACCTCGCCTTCACGCTCATCGAGCATCTTGACGTAGCCGCCTAGGGGTAGCGCTGAGATACGATAATCAATACCGCTCTTTTTGCTCGTCCAACCTGCGATTTTGGGACCAAAACCAATAGAGTAGGTTAAGACTTTGACGCCGCAAAGCCTTGCTACGATATAATGTCCCCACTCATGCAAGGCAATAAGCGGACCTAATACAAAAATAGCGGCTAGTAGTGTTAATAAAAAAGTCATAAATCGCCTCGCTTGAACGGTGCTGCATCAGGATGAATCTATGCCATTTTGGAGACAATCATTTTAGTATGACGGCGTGCTAAGGTATCAATAGCCAAAATATCATCGATATCAGCGTCACGGCCCAGCGTAGATACTGACACTTGGGTTAGCGTGCGCTCATTGATATCAGCAATATCTGTCAGGCGAATCTGCCCGTCTAAGAATGAAGCAACCGCTATCTCGTTAGCAGCATTGAGTACGATCGTGGCCTGCGTACCTGCTTGCATCGCCTGTCTTGCTAAACGCAAACATGCAAATTTTTGTAAATCGGGTTTAATGAATTCTAAGGCGCTCAGTGCAAATAAGTCTAAAGGCTGCGAGCCACTATCAATACGATTGGGATAGCTTAGAGCATGAGCAATGGGTGTCTTCATATCTGGACTACCGAGCTGCGCCAAATAGCTACCGTCGCTATATTCTACCATTGAGTGAATGATACTTTGCGGATGCATAACGACGTTTATTTTATCCTCTGGCAAATCAAACAAATGACAGGCTTCTATTAGCTCAAGCCCTTTGTTCATCATTGTCGCAGAATCCACTGATATCTTTTGACCCATAGACCAATTAGGGTGTTTGACCGCTTGAGCCACACTTGCTCGCTGCATCTGCTCAAAAGTTTGATTCAAAAAAGGCCCACCTGATGCGGTCAGCCATAATTTGCGCACGCCATGACTGACATCATGAATTTGTGCATGGTCTTGTTGAATACTTGCAGGCAAGCATTGAAATATTGCATTGTGCTCTGAGTCGATCGGTAGCAGTGTCGCCTTGTGGGTTTTGACAGCGCGGATAAGCACTTCGCCTGCCATCACTAGCGCCTCTTTATTGGCTAGCAAAATACGTTTGCCTGCGCGCGCAGCGGCCAAAGTAGATGGCAATCCTGCTGCGCCAACGATAGCGGCCACAACCGTATCCGTTTGTACGTCAGTGGCAATGTCGATCAGACCTGCTTTGCCGCCTACCACATCAATAGACAAGCCCGCTGCGCTTAAACGCTGAGCAAAACTATCAACATCCTTTGTAGGCACGCAGACACGCGTGGGCTTGAACTGCTGACAAAGCGCAAATAATTTGTCCAAGCGCTGATACCCTGATAAGGCATAAACGGTGTAATCCTGCGGATGATCCGCCAAAATAGCGAGCGTGCTATCCCCAATTGAACCCGTTGCGCCCAGTACAGCGATGCGTTGCGTCATAACTGTCACTACCTATAAATATTGAAAGCAAAGAGTGCTAGATATAAATTACAATAAACAAAAGATCGAAAAATGTCGCTACAATTAAGCAATAAGACATTTAGCCGTCATTTAGATAAACATACTGCTTTAGACGATCAATAGGCCTGAATATTGTAGCGCCCAAAAACCAAGCGCAAATAGAGGCGTTGCGGACAACAGCGAGTCGATACGGTCTAGTATCCCGCCATGACCTGGCAAAATAGTACCTGAATCTTTGACTTTCGCGCGGCGCTTGAGCATAGACTCAAACAAATCACCGAGTACAGAGATTAATATAGTGACCGCTGATAAGGCGACAAAGGCTACCAGAGCTAAACCCGTCAACTGCAATTTAAAGATGCTAATGGCTAGCACCACTAACAGTCCTGTGACCAGTCCACCTGCCAGCCCCTCCATGCTTTTATTAGGAGAGACGTTCGGCGCCATCTTACGCTTGCCAAGCTTACGCCCAACAAAATAAGCGCCGCTGTCTGCGCACCATACTAATAAGAAAACATAGAGTAGCCACCACGGCGATAGCTGCCACAAATAGAACATCGCAGTAATAGAGGAGGTTAAGATAACCACGCCCATCAATGCCAGCTGCTCACCATACCAATTGGTATGCGTGGGAAAGTGTCTCACCCATGATAGAGCCATGATCCATATGATTAATGAGGCAATCCACCAGCCTATCCAAGTGACTTTGAACAATAACGAAACTAGCGTCACCATCAACACCATGAATACAAAGACCGCAGGCTGACGCCACTTGGGCATCAATTTGGTCCATTCATGAGCAGAGATAGTCACACCAATAGCCAACAATGGAGCAATCAGATAAGGCTCTTGACTGGCAAACAGTGCAATACCAACGATAATAATAAGAACAATTGCCGTTTTAATCCGTTGCCACATGGTTATCGAACCTTATAAACGTTAAAAAATGTCCATAGTATAGCAGTAAAAACCGTCTCTAAAATACCAGAGCCCTCAAGATAGATCTTGCACTTGTACTTGCTCACTAGTCTTGCCAAAGCGGCGCTGACGCTGCGCGAAATCATTGATCATGGTTTCAAGCTCTTGTGAGGTAAAATCTGGCCACAAGGTTTGGGTAAAAAATAGCTCTGCATATGCTGACTGCCAGAGTAAAAAGTTGGATAGCCGATACTCGCCGCCCGTACGAATGAGCATATCCACCGCTGGTGCGTCAGCCAGTTGTACCTGCTCAGCTAGGCGCTCCTTATTGATATCTTCAATTTGTAACTGTCCTGCCAGCACCTGCTTAGCAAGCATTTTTGTGGCATGTGCTACGTCCCACTGTCCGCCATAGCTGATGGCAATAACCAAAGTCATCGCCTCAAAGTCAGCGGTTTTGGTTTCCGCGTCAGTCATCAAATTTTGTAACTCATCACTGAGCTGACTGCGATCACCAATAAAACGCAGACGAATACGATGCTTTTGCATTCTTGGCATCTGCTCGTTGATAGTCAGAGCCAGTAAGCGCATCAATAGCGCCACCTCATTGGGCGGTCTTTGCCAGTTTTCACTCGAAAAAGCAAAAACGGTCAATACTTCAATACCTGTGCTCACGCAGTATTCAACGATAGGATCTAGAGCATCTTTGCCTGCGATGTGCCCCTCGCCTTTAGCGAGCTTATGATGGTCGCCATAGCGGTTATTGCCATCCATTATGATCGCAATATGACGCGGCAAAAGAGCCTGATCGTGAGCTTGAGTGTTGTTCAATGTGGACATGAGGTCGTCTACTTGTTGTGATAGTCAGGTTATCATAGCGTGCTCTATATCGGAGCAAAAGCCTTGCGCTAGTATTTCACAAACTTATCATAAATGGGGTTACCCGTTAAAAAATCTTACTATGACGTTTAAAAGTACTTTTTTATACTCAATTTATATCGAGTATAAAAGGTATGGTCAGTCCTCGATATCAAGGAGTAGATACGGCTTGACGGTTATTGCTATATAACAAACAGCCTATAGCATCACACTATAGGCTGTTTGTTATCAAGGATAAAAATGCGGTTATACTTCCATCAAGTCGCTTTCTTTTTTACTTAAACGGCTATCAATAGTCTCGATATATTTATCAGTAATTTTTTGAATATCGTCATTAGCGCGGCGCTCATCGTCCTCTGAGATCTCTTTTTCTTTTGCTAATTCTTTGATGTCATTCATCATATCACGGCGAATATTACGGATAGAGACGCGGCTGTTCTCAGCCTCACCGCGTGCTAGCTTTTGCATATCGCGGCGCGTCTCTTCTGTGAGTGCTGGCATTGGTACGCGAATCACATCAGCGGTCATCGGGTTCAGACCCAAATCTGCTTCTCGAATAGCCTTGTCCACCGCTTGTACCATAGTGCGATCAAAGGGCTGCACAAGTAATGTACGCGAGTCCTCAACATTGACACTAGCGACTTGATTGAGTGGTGTTGGCGCACCGTAGTAGCTGACCATGATACCTGACAACATGCCAGCATGCGCGCGGCCAGTACGGACTTTACTAAAGGTGTTCTCAAGCGCCTCTAGTGTTTTTGCCATGCGTGCGTCACCGTCTTGCTTAATCTCTTTAATCATAATAGATCCTTTTTTATCTATAATATCTTGTAGTGAGTACTAACTGTTTTAGTGTATGGTATAAACACAAGGTATAAGCACTATGTATGAGCGCTTTGCACCAATTATGCATTAGTTTTATTGATTAGTGGTAGACGCGTGTGCCTTCGTTTTCACCCATAACGACATTGAGCAAGGCATTAGGCTTGGTCATATCGAATACTTGTAGAGGCACGTTGTGCTCACGACAGAGGGCAATCGCGGTTAAATCCATGACGCCAAGCTTTTGCTCTAGCACTTCATCAAAGGTCAGACCGTCGTATTTGACCGCATCATTATGTAAGCTTGGGTCTTTATCATAAACGCCGTCGACTTTGGTTGCCTTTAGGATAAGACCTGCTTCGATCTCAATTCCGCGCAAGCAAGCGGCAGTGTCAGTGGTAAAGAATGGATTGCCTGTACCTGCCACAAAGATACAAACTTCGCCGTTTTTGAGATAGCGGATCGCATTGCGGCTGCTATAGCTTTCGGTTACTTCACCAATAGGCAAGGCTGACATCAGGCGTGTTTTTATATTACGGCGCTCAAGCGCATCACGCATTGCAAGGCCATTCATGACCGTCGCAAGCATACCCATCTGATCACCGGTGACGCGACCAACCAAGCCCTCTTTTTGTAGTTGAGCGCCGCGATATAAGTTGCCACCACCAACAACGATACCGACTTGTACCCCAAGTCCACGCAAATGCGCGATGGACAAGCTCATCTTATCGAGCACTGCGGTATCAATACCCATGTCTTTGCCACCCGCCAAGGCCTCACCTGATAACTTTAGCAAAATACGAGAATAAAGAGGGTTTTTATCAGACATAGGAGCACCTTGTTATCGTTAAGTGGTTTAGTAAAATTATGTAGCATTTGCATATTCCACCGATTTTGAGATCGGCTATTATACTAACGCTAAATTGCGCTAATTGTAGCAAAAACTACCCGCATTTGGGCAATTTTCATCGGTGTTTGTCATCGTATATATCGATAGCCATCGCTTAGGCCAAGCCTATAGGTAATTGAGTATTCAAGCGCTGTCTATCTTGACACTCTAGATCTTATACCTTGTTAATTTAACCTTGATAACTGGCAAACAAATCATATTCACTAGCATCATCGATAGTGACCGTTAAGAACTGACCCACTTTGACAGTAGCATCAATATCATCAACATAGACATGACCGTCAATCTCAGGTGCGTCCGCATAACTGCGACAAATAGCGACACCTTCCTCAAAGTCTATTTCATCGACGAGTACCATTAAGGTTCTACCAATTTTTTCTTGTAATTTTTGCGCTGAGATATCTTGTTGTAGCGTCATCAGACGCTCGTAGCGAGATTGCTTGACATCTTCTGGTACGTGATTAGGCAAGTCGTTGGCAACAGCGCCTTCAACTTCTGAATACGTAAACGCGCCGACGCGATCAAGACGCGCCTCAGTGAGCCAATCAAGCAAGCATTGAAAGTCGTCTTCAGTCTCACCTGGGAAACCGACGACAAAGGTCGATCGAATGACAATCTCAGGGCAAATCTCACGCCATTTGTGAATACGTGCCAAAGTGTTTTCGCTATGGGCGGGGCGTTTCATGGCTTTTAATATACTATGACTGGCGTGTTGAAACGGAATATCGAGATAAGGCAAAAGCTTGCCCTCGCCCATCAGCTCAACGACTTTATCGACATGCGGATAAGGATAAACGTAATGCAATCGTACCCAAATGCCCAAATCGTTCAACGCTTGGCACAGGTCATAAAACTTGGACTTGAGCGGCATACCATTCCAAAAGCTAGTCTTGTATTTGAGATCAAGACCATAAGCTGAGGTGTCTTGTGAGATAATGAGCAGCTCTTTGACGCCAGCATTTTTAAGCGCCATCGCTTCATTCATGACGCTATCAATGGGGCGCGAAACCAGATCACCGCGCAAACTTGGAATAATGCAAAACGTGCAGCGATGATTACAGCCCTCTGATATCTTTAGATACGCATAGTGGCTTGGGGTTAATTTGATACCCGCCTCGTTGATTAGGTCTATCTTTGGATCGTAGTTCTCATCTGCTTCGCGCTTAGGTTTGGGCACATGCTGACCAACTGCGGTAATCACTTCATCATAGGCATGAGCACCTGTTACCGCTAGCACAGCGGGATGCATTTGACGGATTTTGTCCGCCTCCTTACCCAAGCATCCAGTGACGATAACTTTGCCGTTTTTGCTAATTGCCTCGCCAATCGCGTCCAGTGACTCTTGTACCGCTGACTCGATAAAGCCGCAAGTATTAACCACAACCAAGTCAGCACCCGCATAATCGCTTGCCACTTGATAGCCATCACGCGTGAGTTCTGTAATAATACGCTCGCTATCGACCAAGGCCTTTGGGCAGCCAAGCGATACGAAACCGATCTTTGGCGCAGCGTTCACAGGTGCACTAACTTTTGCCTCAGCACTTTGCTCGATACTACGATTTTGGTTGTGATTGGCTTTATGATGATAAGGCTGTTGCGGCGCTTGTACTTGAGCAGGATTGAAGATGGTGGCAGTGTCTTGTAACGCTGTCGGCAGTTTACTACTTGTCGTCATCGATTCGGTTGAGATTTTGGACATAGCTGACCTTGCTTGAGATAAAATAACTGTGCGCATTGTACGTTTTTTTTAGTCAAATCACCAGTTTAAAAGCCTGATATACCTCACAGTTTTGACATCAAGCTTTTGATTTGTGGTTAAATATTAGAATCTTTACGACTGAAAACTTATTTATTCACTTTACTGCTTAATGACATGCTGATTTTATGGACAACTCTATTGTAACAACTGATACACCAAGCCTTAATGAGTCACAAACGGCCTTTATCTCCCAACACTTATTTACCGCAGTGCTATGGGTCGATGAAGCGCTGGTGGTTCAATGGATCAATCCGCAAACCGAGCAATTACTGGCTATTAGCCGCGCACGGCTATTAAACCACTCCATTCTCACGCTGCTAGCGTCAAATGAGATACAAGATAGGTCAGACGATTTCGGTATAACGAACACAGCTACCAAAACGTGCTCTTTAAAAGAGCGGTTTGCGCAATCCCAGCACTACCAGCAGCCTTTTATCGATCATGACCATATCATTAGCTCGTCATTAAGCAATGGTGCGGTATTGTCTGTTGACTATAGTGTTACGCCTGTCATTTATGAGCAAAAACCATTTTTTATTGTAGAGATGTGGGGCAAGAATCGTCAGAGTCGTATCACAAAAGATCAGCGCAAGCAGCAGCAGTACGAAGTGGCGCGGCAAATGCTGCGCTCGGTCGCTCATGAGGTCAAAAACCCATTAGCTGGTATTCGTGGCGCCGCGCAATTGCTACAGCGGCAATTCAATAAATTATACGACGATAGTGCAAACGACAGCTCGTCACATAGACACTCTACGGCTAATGACCTTACTATTACTGAATCTGCTACTCGCACAGTAGCGCAAAAGCTGCGTAGTTATACTGATATTATCATCTCAGAGACCGATCGTTTGACTGCTCTTATCGGTCAATTGCTTGGATCCAATCAACTGCCAGATTGGCGAACTCTAAATATTCACGAATCGCTTGAGCATGTGCTAACACTTGTACTTAGTCAGTACCCCAAGATACACGTAGAACGTGATTATGACTTGTCATTGCCTGAACTCTGCGCTGACAAAGATCAGCTGATTCAAGTTTTTTTAAACCTTATTAATAATGCCTGCGAAGCCATGAGTGAAAAGCAGTATGATGTGCAGACTCAATCCGCTAGGCTACACCTTCAAACGCGGGTGGCCTTTCAGCACACTATCGGTCATCAGCAGCACAGACAAGTGCTACAAGTCGCTATCACAGACAATGGCTCAGGGATTGACCCTTCACTTATTGAACAGATATTTTTTCCGATGGTCACTAGCCGCGCAACGGGCACAGGGCTTGGATTATCCATTGTACAAGATATCGTGCATCGCCATCATGGTATGATTGAGGTTACATCAGACCAAAACTTAGCGCAGCACTCAGAACCCTATCTAAATCTCGGTCAAACGCGTTTTACGGTATATCTGCCCTTTGAACAACCAAGCGATATAGTAAATTCAATACAAAAATAATGATAAACCATCCGCTCTTTAGGCCTATAAAATGACTGAACCTAGCAAAAATACTCATAATTTGTCACCTATAGCAAAAACTATCGCAACTCTGTGGCTGATCGATGACGACGCCGCACTGCGCCTCATACTTGCCGATACCTTTACCGATGCCAACTTTAACGTCATTAGCTTTACCCAAGCGCAAGCGGCATGGACGCGCCTCAATGATATCTTAGAGCAGCGCGAATCGCGATCTTTACCTGATGTGATTTTGACCGATATTCGTATGCCGATGATGGACGGTTTATCTTTTAGCGACTGGGTGCACCAGCACTTCCCTGATATACCTATTGTCATTATGACCGCGCATTCAGACATTACCTCGGCAGTTAATAGCTATCAAGCAGGCGCGTTTGAGTATCTGCCCAAGCCTTTTGATTTGGACGATGCCGTCGCGACGATTCATAAAGCTATCGAGTATCAACCAACGAATAATACCAGCAATGACCCCCAGCCCACTGACGATGACAAAAAAACGGTGATGGAAGATGACACAAAAAAGACATTTGTAAAAAAAGATAAGCCAGCTCAAGCAAAACCTAAACATCAAGTAAAAAAACTGTCTCAAGTTGAAGCTACTAATGACACCAACACCAATCCCAGCGGTATTATTGGTCAGTCGCAAGCGATGCAAACAGTCTTTCGTGCTATCGGACGTCTGGCACATTCCCCGATTACCGTTCTCATTACAGGAGAATCAGGTACGGGCAAAGAGCTTGTTGCAGAGGCACTACATCAACATTCGCCGCGTGCGCAGCAGCCTTTTATCGCACTAAATATGGCGGCAATCCCGCATGATTTGATTGAGTCTGAGCTATTTGGACACGAAAAAGGCGCGTTCACAGGAGCGACTACGCGTAGGCAAGGACGCTTTGAACAAGCGAACGGTGGCACACTATTCCTTGATGAAATCGGTGATATGCCGTTTAGCACTCAAACTAGGCTGTTACGAGTGTTAGCAAATGGGGAGTTTTATCGAGTTGGTGGTCAGCAGCCCGTCAAGGTCGATGTGCGTATCATTGCCGCCACGCATCAAAACCTTGAGCACTTAGTTCAGCAAGGCAAGTTTCGTGAAGATCTATTCTATCGGCTCAATGTCATCCGTATGCCGCTACCACCACTGCGCGCGCGTACCGATGATATTCACGCCTTGGCGGACTACTTTATGCTGCGCGCAGCTGAGCAAATGAGTACAGAGCCAAAGCAGCTACACACGGACACCATGCGTATTATGCAAGGGTTTGAGTGGCGTGGTAATGTCCGTCAGTTGGAGAATGTCTGCCTATGGCTCACGGTTATGACAGTAGGCGATACCGTTATGAGTGAAGATTTGCCGCCTGAACTGCTCGCTCAAACGTCCATTAGCGACGATGCACAAAAAAGCAGTCAGCCTTCATCGATAGCGGCGGCGTCTGACTCTTATGACCCTGATAAATGGCAACTACTCTTATCTGATTGGGCGCAGCAAGCTTTGCAATCAGGCGCGACTGATATTTTGCAAACTGCAATGCCTGAGTTTGAGCGTGTCCTACTAACCGCAGCGCTTGAGCATACGGGCGGTAAAAAAATAGCGGCTGCCAACTTGCTCGGCTGGGGCCGCAATACTTTGACTCGCAAATTACGACAACTCGATATACCGTCCTAGCAGTATCGCTAACTAAAACGATCTAAAAGCAGCTAAATACTATTCATATAAAATGAAATACTACTAAAAAGTAAAAATAATCACCAAAAGGGGTTGCCAAACCAGTCAAACTCTATATAATAGCCAACCACTGAGACGCACTACCGGATCAGTTATTCGTCTTGATAGCGTTTGAATATAAACGCTTTTAATGATAGAGTGACCAAAATGGGGCTGTGGCGGAATTGGTAGACGCACCAGATTTAGGTTCTGGCGCCGCAAGGTGTGAGAGTTCGAGTCTCTCCAGCCCCACCATTATTCGATAGTACTTCTTAGACCAAATATCAAAGCCTGCTTATTAGCAGGTTTTTTTGTGTTTGAATGTTTATGGCTATTTTAAAGGTGTCTCTCTACTGATTACAGGCCTATCATCCTTGAGCTTGTTCCTTTCCTCTAAGTGAATAGCCAATGACATATACATAATCGAGTTACGAACAAGCTTCATCAAGGTTATGAGCTTTTCTTTGAAGTCACTTTCTGTAATAGTCAAAGAATGACTTGAAAGCTTATTCTTTTCATAAACTTTTGATTTCTTAACCAATAGATCATCTTTCAAGTTTAGCATTTTGCTCTGTAAAAGCTCCTTAAGTGCATTATTCTCTATTTTTCCTATCACAGTGATTTCAGCACTTAACACTTCAATATTATTTTCTAAATCTATTACTTCACTTCTTATATTTTCCAGCTCAGATACTTTGGACACCTTATCTAATTGGTTTAACTTGTCTCCAAAATCATCGACTATTTTTAAAGAACGATGTTCTATAGAGTTTCTAATCTCTGAAATTTTTTTCGTATTGGGATCAAGCCAATGACTTGTAGGGGTGACTCCCTTTACATCCTTAATGTCTTTAAGAATATAGAATAATGCATGAATGAAATAGTTATTACTTTCTCTGAGCTTGTCGTTCGGCTTCCACCCTTTATTATTGTTTAACTGTCTAAAAAGGCTATCAAAACTAATTCTATGATCTTTTGCAATATTGTTTAGATCAAAAAATCTATTAATAAAATATGCAATTTTATCAAAGAGTGAATATAGAGTTCTAAAAGCACTTTTATAGTGATTAGCTTTTATGTTTGTAATAGAGTGAGATATATCGTTAGCATGAGGATATGTCTTATTAAATATATGCTCTTCTTCATTCGACATATTTTGAGCAATAAATGTTAGATAACGTGCGTAGCAGTAATCATTCTTGATTTCGTCGAAATTGCCATGGTAAACAAGCTCTTCATCTAAAGTTAAAGATATGTTTATTTCAGCTGAAATTGAAGGTAATGTCATTATATCTTGATAAACAACTTCAGATGTACAAACATCGTTTAAGTCGTTAATAAAGAGCCTATTATTACCACACCATTCTAGATACTCTTCCTGTTTCTTAGTTTCAAAAACCTCCTCAAAATCATCGAAATATTTAAAGCTTTCTAATTCATAATTACTCTCAAACCATATTTTAAAATTTATGAAATTGCTTCCTTCTGCATAGGCGGCTTTTTGCTCGGGATATAGTTCCTCGATAGTGTCGATACCTAATAATACAAACTTATATGCAATGTATTGATGATATTCAGCATGTCCATGATCATATAAATTTCCAGCAATAAATAGCTCATTGTTCGCTTTAGAGATTAAAGATACCGGATTATTAGTACAACTATATGCACTATCCCAAAAAGGAATACAACAAAAAACACGTCCTTGAGAGCTAAGACTGTTACCTAAGTTAGTTTCAATACTACCCTTTATAACCAAATCAATATCAGTTAAATGTTTTATTCTCTGTAAGGCATACAAGGCTTTTCGGTAAAAAATTATGGATTGACTCAAGTTGTCAGAGAACCAATCCAACTCTCTATATTTATAAATTTCTTGTAAGCAGTTACCTACCGTAAAACAGAACTGCGCTTCATCAGATAGATTTTCAAAAATGTAATTAACAGACAAAATCTGCTCGATAAACTCTCTAAGCCCTCTATCATCGCTACTTAATAACAGGTTATCAGCTTTAATTGATAGCAAATGAACATCTTCAAAATTTAAAATTTTTTCTTCCATGCTTTTCATCCTTACGAAAGATACCTTTCAAATTAATATGTATATCTCAAATATGTTAAAGCTCACAGAACTCCCCCAACACCTCATCCATACTCAAATACCTCTTCTCTACCCGCTTTTCAATCGCCTTATCCACAATCAATTGATACTGGCTGTATTGACTAGGTAAAGTCGGAATAGGCTGCTGACAATGCTGAGTCGCCCAGTCTCTTAGCGGCTCATCACTTTGCGCATCAATGGCAAATGGTCGCCTACCTACTAATATCTCATACAGCATAATACCAAAAGCATAAATATCACTTTGCATGGTTATACCCTGTCCTTGCCAACACTCAGGCGCAAGGTATGCGGGCGTGCCTGCGCTATCTATTAGACTAGGTTTATATATACTTCGATTAAGATTAATCGGTTTTGCCAACGCAAAGTCGGTGAGTCGTAAAGTAAGGTTATTTGTATTGATAAGTTGGTCGTCGCTAAGTAAAAAATTACTCGGTTTAATATCGCCGTGTATCCAGCCAGCTTGATGCAAATGAGCAATAAGCTGAGCTACTTGTACTATAAGCTGATGCTTTTGTGCAACGGTTAAAGGCTGAGTAAGATACTTTGCCAAACTACCCTGCGCATAATAATGCATAACAAGCAGGGTTAATGAATGATGTTTCTCTAATACCGTTAGACGCAAAGTTTCAAAGGCTAATACTGACGGCGCGATAGCCGTAGGATTGTTTTGATGTTGCTGTAGAGTATGCAAGACTTGAGCCTCGTGATAGAGGTCAGAGGAATGATGATACATGCTCAAACTCAGTTGCCATTTAATCATGACTGATCCAAATTGCAAATGATGAGCCCGAGTTAGACCTTGGTAGATAACCGTATCATTAGTCTGCTGGCTGAGTCGTTGATGAGTGCTTTTTTGATAGTCGAGTTTGGATAACTCGCGCGTAACGATAGGTAGCAGCTGATCCGCTTGTACTTGTAAGGCCTGTTGTTCTAAAGACTTCACGGAACTATCTTTCATGATAAAATAAAGCCTTTATACTTAACTGATAAAAACCCCTATCGCCCATATTTTAACGACCCTTTATAAGAAAAACTATGTCTGAATCTACTGCTCAGTATGCCCTACCTAATCCCTTATTAGACTTGCTCACTCAGTACTTACAAGAGCAATTGCCGCCTGCTATTGAGCTCAATCCCGATCAGCTAGCCTATCGCTGGGTTGGCAGCGCGCGAGGTCATCTAGAGCCTTTGGCTGTCAATCTTTTTTTGAGCCTGAACGATTTGCAGGGTATTGATACCCAAAAAGCAAAATTGGTACAGAACACCCGTCAATTCCTAAAAGGCTATCCTGCTAATCATGTGTTAATGACAGGAACACGCGGCGCAGGTAAATCATCACTCATAAGAGCGCTGTTACAAGCCTACCATAACGAGGGTCTGCGTATCATAGAGATTGCTCGTGACGATCTAAAGGTACTAGATAAGATTCGTGCGGCGATCAATGCACTGCCAGTCGATTGCCCCTGCCGCTACGTGGTCTACTGCGATGACTTGGCATTCAATGGTCAAGATGAGAGCTATCGCACCCTCAAAAGCGTGCTCGACGGCGCACTAGACTCTGAGCAAGACAAGCTACTCGTCTATGCTACTAGTAATCGACGCCATCTACTGCCGCAGCTGATGAAAGATAATGTCAGCATTTATGATGGTCAGACCGATGAGGTCAACCCTTACGAGACTATAGATGAGACGGTATCGCTAGCGGATCGTTTTGGCTTGTGGTTGTCCTTTCATCCGATGGATCAACGCACCTATTTGCACATTGTTCAGCATTATCTAAACACTATGTCTGTTAGTACCGTATTTGATGAAAGCGAAAAAACTGTCAGTGATAACAGTAATCAAAACGAAAACTTGCCAGGCCCAATCAGAGCTGAAGCACTACGCTGGGCATCACAGCGCGGCGGACGTTCTGGACGAGTGGCGTATCAATTTAGTCGCTACTGGATAGGACAGGCGCAATTGGCAACAGATGATGAGTCTTAATATCAGAGTTTACGAACTCTCGTGGTCGAGAACAGAATCCAAAGCCGAACCCAAATAAGTCACTTGACTATCAGCGCCCTCAACCAAGTATTGAGCAAAGTCCGCTGCTAGCCATAGATTGCCTTGATAGACGCTTTGAGCATCTATGCGGATATGACCCATGTTTGGCGTATTGCTATCAGGGTTGTCAAAGCTCTGAAAACGGGCGCTAAAGTGCGTTAGGATAAGATTGGGCAACGCCATATCTTGTGCAAACTGTCCGATTTGCATCGCGCTACTATGCATGGGATCGAACTCAAGGTTTTTTGCCTGAATTTTGGCTAGTACTTCAGTAGTATAAGTGGCTTCATGCACAAGCAGGTCTGTATCCTGTAGAGCGGTTTGCAGGCAAGTAGGCGTATCGTTATCTCCTGCAACGACGATGCGAGTGCGCTTTTGCTCGGTGTTGACATAATGAGCTGAACATAGCCGCTTACCGTCTTCGGTATAGACGTCCTCGCCTCGTTGCAATTGACCCCACACTTTACCAGCGGGTATACCGTCATCGATTAACTTAACTGTATTGAGCGTACGCCGACTTATCCTCTGAGTGATATCAAACGCATGTGAGGGTACGCGGTGTGATAAAAGCGTGACATCGATATCGACACTGTGCTGATCGGTTAGATTCAGACAAACCTTATTCTTTTTGTCATCTTTAACTTGCGACAGCACCTCTTCGATCGCGATAAAATCGATCGCATAAGGCAAGTACAAGTCAGTCGTTGCCTTGACAGCGTCGAGTAGCTGAGCGATTGCTCGTGGCGCGATAATCGTTAGCGGCTCAGAGCGCCCAGACATCGCCACGCTAGCGAGCAAGCCTGGCAGTCCGTAACAGTGATCGCCATGGACATGAGTGATACCGATAGCGCTCAGTTGATTGAGCGGTAATGTGGTACGTAATAATTGCTGCTGAGTGCCCTCACCGCAGTCTATTAAAAGCCAAGGACGTGACTTCTTAGACTGTTGTGAATTTGAAGCAGACATCTTTAAGCCAGACACTTTTGAGCCAGACGCTTTTGAGTGAGATAAATAAGGATTGAGACATTCAACCGCAAGTGCTGTGACATTACGCTGTTTGGTAGGCACACCCGCTGAGGTACCCAAAAAGGTTAGTTTGAGCATAAATGATAACTCTCATTGGTCAGTAGCATAGAGACCGCTGATGACATCAAGGCAGCTGACATAATAGCGTTCTCTCGCCCTCACTGATTTGACCACCACTGCCATAACATTCATTAACCATATTGGACTCGTACGATTTCCAGCCCCCATAAAAGCTTGCTACACATAACAGCGCAACTATCAGCTTTTGTCCCCAAGCTTTCATCGATACTGGCTGCTGAACGATATCCTCTTCATTAAAGGGATTTTTTATATTTTTTGGGTCTGCCATCATATTACCTTTATAGTTGGGTCAAAAAAATAGGGTGCGTTATCAATATTTTAATCGATAACGCACCCTATATCTTACTTTAAGTCGTGTTAAAAACCACAAGTATTAGAAATCAAAACAGTCTAAAACTTCAAACGGCCGCCCTTTTTTTCAGCGCGTTTAAAGGCATCGCGCTCTTCGCAGCGGTTGAGCCAGTTGAGTAGATTGGCATATTTTCTTTTGTCCAGTCCCTTACCCGCATTGGCACCGAGCACCGCTAGATGCATCTGAATATCGGCGGCACTAAACTCGCTACCAGCGAAGTAATTGTTATCCTCTAGATGCTGCTCCATCATCTTTAGCATCTTATCCAAGCTGCTACTGATCATGCTCTTTTCAACTTGATCGCGAATTTTTTTGCTGACAGGCTTGATGAGCATAGGAGACTGCTCGACGACTTTGGTAAATACCAGACGCATGACCAATGGCGGCATGACTGATGCTTCAGCAAAATGCAACCAAAATGTATAGTCCTCCCATGCCGTCTCTTCATCGTCAGCAGGTTTAAACTTATGATCTGGGTCATAATACTTGAGCAAATACTCGATAATGAATCCTGATTCAATTAAGGGGCGTCCATCGACTTCTAGTATCGGCGCATGACCTATAGGATGTATCTGTTTGAGACTATCTGGCGCGCGGTAAGCTTTATTACGTACATAACAAGTGAGCTTATAGTCGGTCTTTAGCTCCTCAAGCAACCACAAGATGCGATGCGAACGTGAATTCTCTAAATGATGAAGGTGCAACATAAATCGTCCTAGTCATAAGTAAAGTATGAATAAATGAATATGATAAATTTGAGTTATTGTAAAGCTTCTACCTGCGCATCCTGTTATCTTTAATTATCAATAGCAGGATAATTGTAAAGTCGTTGACACCCTGCAAAGCAAAAATCAGTGGTTACTAATCATAGCGTATTTTTTGACGCTTAACACTTTGATTCTTAAAACTTTGGTTTTTTACATTAAAAGTTTATATTTTAGCAGTACGCTTACGACCTTAATTCATCCGCTCTGATATCTAGCTTAGGTTTTCTATTTTCTGTGATAACTCATCTATCTTTTACGGATACTTTTTAATTTTGCGAAATCAATGGACCGCTAGTGCGCCTTTGATACGTTGACTTTGTAAGCGGCGGCGCGGCGGGAAACTGTTAACTTTTGGCTCGTTGTACCTGTACAGACTATCATCCGTGCGACGCGTCATATAATCCTTGATATAGTCGATACTAAATAGTCTCTGTCAGTGCCACGGTCGAATATCAAACACACCCTAATGATAATCTGACAAAAACAGCTCATTCAAAAACTAAAAACCCCCGACGATAACGTCAGAGGCTTCTTACTAGAATTTTTTAGGACCAAAGTTAGTACGTATCGATGTATAAGATCACTAATCAAAGGTCGATAATATTGATATATCTTTAAGTGTAGCAGGTTAAAACAGCTGCAATAGCCAATCTAAATTATTTTTGTATGTTTGATTAGGCTTAGACTCTGTAGATAGAAGTCTAAAACTTAATACGTCCCCCTTTGGTTTCCGCTCGTTCAAAGGCATCACGCTCTTGACAACGTTTTAGCCAATCGATTACGTTCTTGTAATCACCGTTACCTAACTTGGTACGAGATTTGGCAGCAATGGCCACAAAATACATCTGTATATCAGCAGCGCTAAAGGTATCGCCTGCAAACCAGAGATTGTCCTTAAGTTGCTGCTCCATCATAGTCAAAACATTAGCGATACTATCTGCAATCATGCTACTTTCAACCTGCTTTTGAATACCTTTGACAACCGGTTTTATGAGCAAGGGCGATCTTTCTACGATCTTATTAAATACTAAGCGCATCACCAAAGGAGGCATCGCTGAAGCTTCAGAAAAATGCATCCAAAAAGTATAATCTTCCCAAGCTGATTCATTATCATCAGCAGGTTTAAAACGTTGCTCTTTATCATAATGTTTAAGCAAATACTCAATGATAAAGCCTGACTCAACTAAGGCTCGACCATCGACCTCCAAAATAGGTGCATGACCTAGCGGATGGATTTTTTTGAGACTTTTAGGTGCTAAATAAGCCTTGGTACGCTCATAGCAAGTCAGCTCGTAGTCAATATTCAGCTCTTCTAGTAGCCACACGATACGATACGAGCGCGAGTTTTCTAAATGATGCAAATGTAGCATAAGTATCCCAGAGATAAAGAATTGTTAATGAAGTATAGACTATTACGCTGCAGTAGTCATAGCGTGAATATGCTGCTACTTGTCAAAAAACTAAAAAACCCTGACGATAGCGCCAGAGGTTTTTGGAAAGTTAAAAATAAAAATGTGTTATCAACTCAGAGTGTTACTACAAAGGATTAATCCTCGTCGTTAATCTCATTGTCGTTGACCTCATCGTTGTCCAAGGTATAGTCGTTTGCGATATCAATAGACTCATTGACGTCAGTATGAGCACTGCTGTCTGTCTGAGCATCTATATCGATCTGCTCTTGAGCGTCAACATCAAACGTGCCATCTTCACGCATGGCATCAACGAGCGCATTCTCACTCTCATCATGCTCAACACGTGCCATAGCGACGAGTTTCTCATCTTTTGATAGACGAATCAAAGTGACGCCTTGTGTATTACGACCTGAGCTTGCAATGTGACGGGCGGGCGTACGAACTAGCGTACCTTTGTCTGATATTAAGATAATATCGTCTTCTGGTTCAACCTTAGTCGCACGAACTAGAGCACCATTACGCGCACTGGTTTTGATAGCGATAACGCCGCCACCGCCGCGATTTTGCGTATTGAACTCATCAATAAAGGTACGCTTACCAAAGCCGTTTTCACAAGCGATGAGAATCTCGCGCACATCATCTTCGATAACGACTAATGATTTGATAAACTCACTATCACTCAGACGCATACCGCGGACGCCTTTTGCGGTACGACCCATAGCGCGAGCATCATTTTCATCAAAACGAATAGCCTTACCACTTGAGGCAAACAACATAACCTCTTGGCTACCGCTTGTGATACGAGCACTGACTAACTTGTCGCCCTCTTCTAATCCAACAGCGATGAGGCCATTAGAGCGAATGTTAGCAAACTGTTTAAGCTCAACCCGCTTTACCGTACCGTTAGCGGTGGCAAAGAAGACAAAAGGCGGTACAGCTTGAGCGCTACTTTCTGAACTGCCATCTTCCGATGAATCATCAACTAATAAGGTCTTATCTGTTTTGGATAATTCTTCGACTATTTTCGGAATAGGCAATATCGTTGTAACCGTCTCATCACCTGTCAGACCGATGAGATTAACCAGTGGACGACCGCGAGCGCCGCGACTAGCGATAGGTACTTCAAAGCCACGCAAACTAAAGACGCGTCCCGTATCGGTGAAGCACAAGACAGTCGCATGCGTTGACGTCACCACTAAATGATCAATGACGTCGTCTTCTTTCATCGCCGTTGCAGACTTGCCCTTACCGCCGCGTTTTTGTGCGACATAATCATCAATCGGCTGAGTTTTGGCATAGCCTGTACGCGATACCGTCATAACTACTGTTTGCTCAGGGATTAGATCTTCGCGGTTAAAGTCAGTACGCGAGTCAATAATATCGGTACGGCGCTCATCTCCAAAGTTTTCACGAATCTCAATCATCTCATTAGAGATAATGGTCATGAGCTTATCGAAATCACCAAGGATAGATTCTAAATTGGCGATTTCACGCAGTAGATCTTGATACTCTTCGGTTAATTTATCCTGCTCAAGACCCGTCAAACGATGCAACTGCATATCCAAAATTGCATTGACCTGCTCAAGCGATAAGCGGTAACTTTGTTCGCCTTGTACCGAGCCATCGATCAATCCAAACGGCGCTTTTGGATCTTCGCCTTCGATATATTCAGGACGTACTGACTGGCTACCTGCGGCGGCAAGCATCGCAACGACGCTACCTGAGCCCCAAGTATTATCCAATAAGCTCTCGCGAGCTTCCCCGCGGTTGGCAGAAGCTTTAATCGTGGCGATAATTTCGTCGATATTGGCAAGTGCTACCGTTAAACCCTCAAGCAGGTGACCACGGACGCGTGCTTTGTTCAGCTCATAAATAGTACGGCGTGTCACCACTTCTTGACGATGACGGACAAAGGCGGCAATCAGCTGACGCAAGGTCAACAGTTTAGGTTGACCATTGTCGAGCGCCACCATATTGATACTGAAACTTGATTCAAGCGGCGTTTGAAGAAACAAATTATTAACGATGACTTCAGCCGTCTCACCGCGGCGCAAATCGATAGCGATGCGCATACCGTCTTTGTCCGACTCATCACGAATCTCTGTGATGCCTTCGATCTTTTTGTCACGGACGAGCTCTGCGATACGCTCAATCAGCTTGGCTTTATTGGTCTGATAAGGCACTTCGGTAAATACAATACGCTCACGATCACGGTTGACGCCCGTATCACTCATCGGCTCGATGATATAACGACCACGCACATGCAAGCGGCCTTTGCCCGTGCGATATGCATCCAAGATACCACCGCGGCCATAAATGATACCACCAGTCGGAAAGTCAGGACCTGAGATATGCGTCATCAGCTCTTCCGCTGATATTTGCGGATTATCGGCATAAGCGAGGCAGGCATTGATGACTTCGGTCAAATTATGCGGTGCCATATTGGTCGCCATACCGACCGCAATACCAGTTGCACCGTTAACGAGCAAGTTTGGAATACGCGCTGGCAACACGCTTGGCATACGCTCAGAGCCGTCATAGTTATCTTCCCAATCGACAGTATCTTTGTCCAAGTCAGCAAGCATCTGATGGGTCAGTTTGGTCATGCGTACTTCGGTATAACGCATGGCCGCAGGTGGATCATCATCGATTGAGCCAAAGTTACCTTGACCATCCACCATCGGATAACGCAAGCTAAAGTCCTGTGCCATACGCACAATAGCGTCATAGACGGCGCTATCGCCATGCGGGTGATATTTACCAATGACATCACCGACCACACGTGCAGACTTCTTGTAAGCCTTGTTATAGTCGTTTGATAGCACATGCATCGCATACATTACGCGGCGATGCACAGGCTTGAATCCATCACGCACATCAGGTAGCGCGCGCGAGACGATCACGCTCATCGCATAATCCAAATAGGATTGCTTTAACTCGTCTACGATGGCAATAGGACTGATCGAGTCGCTCATATACACTCCTTCACTCGCATTCTCTACTACCGTTTGTGCTTTTGTCCAAACAGCCACTCGTTATACACAAGTAAGACGCCCAAAAGCGTCATTACTCATAAAAACTGGCTATAAAAAAGCACTTTGAATGGTACAAAACAGTAGGAAAATGACGATAGTTTTAAGGTTTAAATAAAGAAGCTATTTTAGCATAAATTTAGGGCGTTAGGGGTATCTGAGTGTCATTAAAATCAAGCAAAAGCGCTAAATTTTGGCTAATATTTTCAGTCATTTTGAGCGGTAGAATTTAGAGGAATATTTTTGACTTTTTCTGACTTGACCATTGATACTTTAGGACAGTTTTTGACGTAGTAATTTAGCTTATAAAGTAAAAAACTGCATCCGATTGGATACAGTTTTTTTGAGCTCGCCAAATTTCAAGAATAGGAACTATTTTAAGATTGATTAAAGTTTTGCTCGAAGAATTCACGCGTTGCTTGAGTGCAAGCGGTACTCGCAAGAGCACCGTGATAGTTTTCTAATACCGCAGCGCCTGCAGCTTGCGCTAATAGTACAGAATCAGTCACCCCTGCTGCTGTCGCATTTGATATAGCTCGATTCTGCACAGCGGTTAAACTTGCGGCAAATCTATTTTGAATATTATCAATAGTATCGGTACTCATCCAAGCATTACTCATAGCACTACCGATTGAAGTGACTGTATTTTGATCACGGTCATCATCATTGGTCGCATCTACATCCAGAACTGTAATGTTTAAATTAACAGATGGCGCAGCGCTTGCTTGTTGCAATATAGCAGACATAGACCCTGTATTTAAATCATAAAACACGGTTGGATCATTATTACCACCACAAAGAAGTGTTGGCATTTTTGGTATGTAACCGCGTAAGTCGTTATCCTTTAACGCTTTACGAAGGTTGTTTTGTGGGTTCGCTGCTGGTAGAGCATTGATAACCGTTGGAACTAAACCGTCAGGATTCTGAATCGCATCTGCGACAAAATTTGCTCTAAAATCAGTCTTTATAAGATAGCTAGTATTATCAAACCCCAATGGTGCAAAAGGTAACTCAGATGGTGGTAGAGCGATTAAAAGTGGGTTGCTAGGACTTCTTTCAAACAAGGCAAACTCAGGAAGTTTTTTCGCGTTTACTAACTGATCAAAGCTCAATACATTCGGTAATTTAGTATTAGCATATTGATCTTTAAATATCTCAGAAGTATTATTATATATATTTGGATACTTTTTTTGTAAACCAATAGCTAGCAATGGTGCAAAGCGAGTGGCACCAAGGTTAACATTACCAGCAAAAATAGCATCACCAAATGCAGCTAATGCGTAGGGTCCAGATAATGGCGCTATAGCAGTCACTGTTTCGCCATCTTGCTCCAACGCTCGTGCGGTTGCCATAGCGACGTGTCCACCCTGCGAGTAGCCGCTAACGAACAGCTTACCTGAGTCCTCAATGCTTGTATAATTGGTATTGTTGTTATCTTGCTCATCGTCTATGATATCGCGTGCACTCTCGAGCGCATCGATCATATCAGTGGATTGCTGCTCGGCTACCAAGTACGGGTGGTAATCTAGGTCTGACTCATCATAACCTGCATAGTTAGGAGCAACGACGATATACCCTTGAGCAGCAAAGTTTGCTGCAATAAGAGTAGCCTCACCAACGGCTGAGTTTTGTGGGTTGCCTACTTGAGCAAAATCATAGGCTTTATCGGTTGTGGTACCATGCGCATAGAGCAAGATAGGACGGTCGCCCTGACAGTCAGCGCTATCACCACTAGGTAACATCAATGCCGCTGTGGCAGTAGCGTCTTCACCCGCAGCGCCTTTGGTTTTGTAGCTGACTTTTTCTATTTTGATATCACATTTAGCGTCGGGTGTCGAAGAATCACCTGTGCTAAAAGCAGCATTTATCGTCGCTTTATTAAACTGACTGATAGACTTCACGCTAATGTCTGAGTTGTCTGTTACTTTTTCATCGAAGTCATTATCATCGCCGCAACCCACTAGCAGCAAGCTGCTAGCAATAGCGACTGATAAAATACAACGAGTCGTAATAGGTTTATTGTTAGAGGTCGATTTGGTTATAATCATGTGTGCTGTCCTTAGCATAGTTAAAGCAAAATATTGCCTGAAATCCTTGGCAGTCAAGTGGTAAGGGCTAAATGTTTGAGCCTAACTATTTATACCGTAAAACACTGTTAAAAGCTACTGGTATAATATCCTCGCCGTTCACTTTAATAATATTAGATTCAATACTAGGGTAAATAGTAGCTACTCTAGTAGCTACCTGTCTTTATAATATTTTAAATTATCAATAAGACAATAAAAACTAATTAACTCAAGACCATACCCTTATGCAGATTGAAGATCAGACTTATCAAAATAACACCCACCAAACGACAAGTTCAGTAGAGCAAGAGTCAGAAGATAAGCGATCTGATCGTAGCTTTGATGATATCGCTGATCATTTTGCCAAAAAGGTCTATGGCGGTCTAAAAGGGGATATTAGACTGGCCGTGTTGCGGCGTGATATCTTTGAATATGCAGAAGATATGAGTAAAACGCTTGAGCGACCCTTACGCATTTTGGATGTAGGTGCAGGACTTGCGCAAATAGCGATTGAGCTGGCAGCGTTAGGTCATACTGTCGCGATTAACGATATCTCCGCAAATATGCTAGATAAAGCTAAAGCCAGTATAGCCTGTCAGGACACTTTAGATAATACAACGTGGCACGCCTGCGCCTATCAGAAGTTAGAAGATAAACTTGCTATTAATAAGATGGATAAGTTTGATTTAATTTTATGTCATGCTTTGCTTGAATGGCTAGCAGAACCTAGCGATATTATGCGTTTCTTCGATCGTCATTTAACGGATTGCGGGGCACTGTCTTTGTGCTTTTATAATCCAGCGAGCTTCGTATATCGCAATCTGATTATGGGTAATTTTAATTTATTAGAAAACCCTGATTACAAGGCAGATAATAAAAAAAGCCTGACGCCCAACTACCCTGTTGCCAAGGTCGAGGTAGAGTCGTGGCTACAGCAGCATGAGTATCAAACAGTGTTAGAGAGTGGTTTGCGAGTGTTTCACGATTATGCACCGCTCAAACGCGGCGGCC
This sequence comes from Psychrobacter sp. DM4, assembly GCF_051307035.1. Classification (GTDB taxonomy): domain Bacteria; phylum Pseudomonadota; class Gammaproteobacteria; order Pseudomonadales; family Moraxellaceae; genus Psychrobacter. The sequence goes on along the minus strand of NZ_CP195536.1, from coordinate 947,576 downwards.
ATAACAATCCTGAAGATGTGATACGAATGGAGCTACGCTATTCTAATCAAGAACCCTTTAAGCATATGGGGCGTTACTTACATATCTTAGCGCGTCGTCTTTAACGATTTATTATTATAAATTAAAGCACTCAATTAACTATTTACTCGGTCATATTCTGACCACGTCGTAGCATTGATCTCTTTTTCATCGAATACTACCACATGCTCAAGTATAGGCAGAATACCGATATGTGAGCCAATTTCGTGATTATGATGGCTTGGGACTAAAGACAAAATAGTCTGACCGTCATCGAGTTGCAAGCGATATAGGTAGTTGGCACCACGAAACACCCGTCCTACGACGAGCGCCGTCTGTGTGCTTTCATCATCATGGATGATATCGTCAGGTCGCACCAGTACCTTGATAGGCGTGCCATTAGGATAGTCATACTCACAATATGTCGATTGTCCCATCTCATCATAGACCTCCATGCGCCGATAAATATCACCGAGCGCCGTTTCAACGTGACCTTCCTTTATAATGCCATCTATCATCGCCCCTTCGCCCACGAATTCGGCGACAAAGGGACTGATTGGCTCATGATACAACTCACTTGGCGTTGCCCACTGGACGAGCTTGCCGCGATGCATAACACCAACTTTATCCGCGATGGCAAATGCCTCGTTTTGATCGTGCGTCACTAATATCGCAGTAGTATTGGTACGTTTTAAAATATCGCGCACACTCATAGCCAACGACTCACGCAACATAACATCTAGGTTTGAAAACGGCTCATCGAGTAATAGTAGTTTGGGCTTGGGCGCTAAAGCTCGTGCTAGCGCCACGCGTTGCTGTTGACCACCAGAGAGCTCGTTGGGACGCTTGTCAGCATGCTCAGTTAATTCAACAAGGGTGAGCATCTCGTTTACTCGCGCGCGTCTGTCTGCCGCTGACCATTTATTGAGACCAAAAGCGATATTTTTGGCGACGCTTAGATGCCCAAATAACGCATAGTCCTGAAATACCATACCCATGCCGCGTTTGGCTGGCGCGATTGCAAAAGAGGTACGCGCGGTTTGCTTAGTCAGACGCTTACCATTTAAGCTAATGATACCCTCGCGAGTCGGCTCTAAACCGGCAATCGCCCGTAATGCGGTGGTCTTGCCGCAGCCACTATAACCCAAAAAGCAGCCAATCTCACCTTGTTGCAGCTCAAGCGATAGGTCTTTTACGACAACAAAATCGTCGTAGCCAACGACCAAGTCCTGCACTTGCAGATAAGGGTCGCCATTAGTCGCGCTATTGGCATGTGGTTGATCGTAAGTTGGGTCAGTAGGCATAGACGGCACCAGTAGCTATTGATAGATAATTGAGAGCAACAGCGGTTAGAGATGGGT